>NZ_JBFRDN010000006.1:37500-196831 GCF_052113785.1 Phyllobacterium sp. TAF24
TATGCCATTGAACCATCATCACTGCGGCCAATCCGCCGATGAAACCCGACACTGACCCAACGGAAAGATCGATATGGCCAGCAACGATGACCAACAACATGCCAAGCGCCATGACGATAATATAACTGTTCTGCAGCACGAGGTTGGTCAGGTTAACCGGTTTGAACAATGTCCCATTGGTGGTGAACTGAAAGAACAACATGATCAGGATCAACGCCAACACCAGCCCGTATTCGCGCACATTACCCTTCATCGGCGATCCGTCCGTCTTAGCTTCGGTCTTGGCCGGGGTCGCCGTGTTTTCTATAGTCATGATGCTTTCCCTTCAGCACGAATAATGGCGCGCATGATTTTGTCCTGGCTGGCTTCTTTAGCAGGCATTTCACCGACGATCCTGCCCTGGTTCATCACATAAATCCGATCACAGACGCCGAGCAGTTCTGGCATTTCCGATGAGATCATCAGCACACTTTTGCCTTCACTCACCAACTGGTTGATGATCGAATAGATTTCATATTTTGCGCCGACATCGATACCGCGCGTCGGCTCATCGAGTATCAAGAGATCAGGGTTGGCAAACAACCACTTTGACAGGACGACCTTCTGCTGGTTGCCGCCGGAAAGATTGCCGGTTTTCTGGTAGATGCTGGACGAACGAATATTGGTCTTGCGACGGTATTCATTGGCCACTTTCAATTCGGCCATATCATCCAGCACACCGCCATGGGATACGCCTTCGAGATTGACGATCGTCGTATTGTGCTTGATGTGGTCAATCAGATTGAGCCCATAGGTCTTGCGATCTTCTGTGACGTAGGCAATGCCGTTATCGACAGCTTTGCCAATGGTCGAGACATCGACCTTCTTGCCATTGATGAAAACCTCGCCGCTGATCTTGCGGCCATAGGCCTTGCCAAAGACACTCATGGCAAATTCCGTTCGCCCCGCGCCCATCAGACCGGCAATACCAACGACCTCGCCCTTGCGGACATTGAGATTAATGCCATTGATGACTGTTCTGTCACTATGAACGTGATGGTGGACGACCCAGTCCTTCACTTCAAAGACAACTTCGCCAATATTCGGCTCGCGCTGCGGAAAGCGATCGGCG
The DNA here is from genome assembly GCF_052113785.1 of Phyllobacterium sp. TAF24. Classification (NCBI taxonomy): domain Bacteria; kingdom Pseudomonadati; phylum Pseudomonadota; class Alphaproteobacteria; order Hyphomicrobiales; family Phyllobacteriaceae; genus Phyllobacterium; species Phyllobacterium sp. TAF24. Next base: position 38,612 of record NZ_JBFRDN010000006.1, read on the forward strand.
AGTTGACGTCCGACCATGGAGGTCACAATCCGGTCTTCGGAAATTGCTTCCTTGTCGAGCGTTTCAATGGTCGCCCCGTCACGCAGGACCGTGATGCGATCGGCAACTTTGCCAACTTCGTTGAGCTTGTGGGAAATCAAAATCGATGAAATGCCCTGGGCTTTGAACTCGAGTAGGAGCTCGAGCAATGCATCACTGTCTTTTTCGTTGAGGCTTGCTGTCGGCTCATCAAGGATGAGAAGCTCGACCTCTTTCGACAATGCCTTGGCAATCTCCACCAACTGCTGTTTGCCGACACCGAGATTGGTGATCAAGGTTTGCGGATCTTCCTTCAGGCCAACTTTGGCCAGAAGTTCGCGTGTGCGGGTTTCCGCGATATGCCAATCGATGATCCCGAACCGTGCTGGCTCATTGCCCAGAAAGATGTTCTCGGCAATCGACAGGAGCGGAACAAGTGCCAGCTCCTGATGAATGATAATGATGCCCTTTTCTTCACTGTCACTGATATCGCGAAAATGCTGTTCTTCCCCGTTATAGTGAATCTCGCCCTCATAGCTGCCATGCGGATAGACGCCGCTCAGCACTTTCATCAGGGTTGATTTTCCGGCGCCATTCTCGCCAACAAGCGCGTGAATTTCACCCTTGCGCACGTTGAGATTGACATTATCAAGCGCTTTCACCCCGGGAAAGGTCTTGGTGATACCGCGCATTTCGAGGATGGTTTCCATCGGGACCCTCATCGACGCCTCATGGCGTTTCTCTTTGCAATTTATAAATGGCGCCGCGGCCTGGTACTACCGGAATGTTCATCCGCAGGAGCCTCTGTCGATACAAAACAAACCCCGCGCGATCAGGCGCAGGGTTTGCCAGGCTTAAAAGGGGCCTACTTGATCTGCGCTTCGGTATAATAACCGCCACCGATCAGGATTTCTTTCCAGTTGGTCTTGTCCACTTCAACCGGCTTCAGAAGATAGGACGGAACAATCTTGACACCGTTATTGTAGGTTTTGGTGTCATTGATTTCAGGCTGTTCACCCTTCAGCACCTTATCGATGAGATTGGATGTAACCTTCGCCAGTTCGCGCGTATCCTTGTAGATCGTCGAGTACTGCTCGCCTGCAATGATCGACTTCACCGAAGGAACCTCCGCATCCTGTCCGGAAACGAACGGGAATGGCTGATCCTTTGTACCGTATCCGACGCCACGCAGTGACGACAGGATGCCGATCGACAGACCGTCATAGGGTGACAGAACCGCATTGACCTTCTTGTCCGTATAATAGGCGGAAAGAAGGTTATCCATACGGGACTGAGCCACAGCACCGTCCCAACGCAATGTACCAACCTTGTCCATGCCGGTCTGGCCGGATTGGACAACGAGCTTGCCACTGTCAATCAAAGGCTGAAGCACGGACATTGCGCCATTATAGAAGAAGAACGCATTGTTATCGTCAGGCGAACCACCGAAAAGCTCAATATTGAATGGTCCCTTTGCCTCAGGAAGGCCAAGAGCCTTTACGAGTGATCCGGCCTGCAGAACGCCAACCTGGAAATTGTCGAATGTCGTGTAGTAGTCGACATTGCCGGAATCGCGGATGAGGCGATCATAGGAAATGACCTGGATATTGGCATCATGCGCCTGCTGCAGCACATTAGACAGCGTGGTGCCGTCAATCGCTGCAATGACCAGAACCTTTACACCCTTGGTGACCATGTTCTCGATCTGAGCAAGCTGGTTTGGAATGTCATCTTCCGCATATTGCAGATCAGTGGTGTAGCCGCGTTCTTTCAGCGCCTTCACCATATTGTCTCCGTCAGCAATCCAGCGTGCGGAGGATTTTGTTGGCATCGAAATACCAACCGAGCCCTTGTCCTGGGCAAACCCTTGCGTACCCATCGCGCAAAGCGCGATCAGGCCTGCAGCAACAACTTTAAGCATTTTCACTGGTATCCTCCCAATTTCCCTAATGGACGCAACGTTATTCGAGCATGTTTTCCGGGCGGAATCTTTTTTGCTTATGCCGCCAGCTCCTCCCAGAGCACGATCCTTACAACACTTAACTGAAAAGTATGACTTTTGGAATAGCTCTTTCAAGACGAGCTGAAAAGTCTTTTTTCCAGTGATTGGTGGCACAGTTAAAACGTCATTTTCCACCGTTTACATCAATATAATATTATTATACTATTTTTAGAAATTATTGGCTAAAGGTCAAGAATGAAGTGAAGCTGTCTGTGCTTCACTCGATGTTTCCCGGGAGGATAGACGTGAATCTGGTTCAGTTGCTCAATGCCAATGGAAAGAGGCAGGTTGCCGCGCGCGTAGATGGCCCATTCCGGCACGTAAAGCGGACGAAATCCATTCTGGAGTTGGCTCACGCCGCAATCGAAGCGAAATCCAGTCTCGCCAACATTGTCGAAGAACGCGGACTGGGCAAGGTAGTCGACGTTGAGGCTGCCTATGCCGAAGGACGCCTGCTTTCACCCATTGATACGCACGATCCAGCACACATCCATTTAACGGGAACAGGTCTCACTCATCTTGGGTCGGCTGCAACGCGCGATGCCATGCATCGCAAGATCGACGATGCCAAGGAAGAGGCCCTGACGGACTCGATGAAGATGTTCCGTATGGGCCTTGAAGGCGGCAAACCCAAAAAAGGTCAGACCGGTGTGCAGCCTGAATGGTTCTACAAGGGCAATGGCACAATGCTCACGGGTCCCGGCCAGCCGCTTTTATCTCCAGCCTTTGCCGAGGATGCCGGTGAAGAACCTGAGATTGCCGGCGTCTATGTTATCGGTCCTGACGGCTCGCCTTTCCGCATTGGCTTTGCGCTGGCCAATGAATTCTCCGACCATGTCACCGAACGCGTCAATTATCTCTTTCTCGCCCATTCCAAACTGCGTCCCTGCTCGCTTGGACCGGAATTGATTGTGGGTGATTTGCCTGCGGATATCCGTGGCAGTTCGCGTATTCTACGCAAGGGCAAAGCGATCTGGGAAAAGCCATTTCTATCGGGTGAAGACAACATGTCCCATACGATAGCCAATCTCGAGCATCATCATTTCAAATATTCGCTATTCCGGCAGCCCGGTGATGTCCATGTCCACATGTTCGGGACTGCTACACTGTCTTTCGCCGACGGTATCAAGACCGAGAATGGCGATGTTTTTGAAATCGAAGCGCCCGCGTTTGGTTTGCCTTTGCGCAATCCGCTGAAGGTGGAAAAGCCAGTCAAGGTAAAGGTGACAACACTTTAGGCGATCAAGTTGCCAGCCAATTCCCCTTTTTACCACCGCAACAATGGTGTCGCCATGACAAACACATCACCCGTTTTCGCGCGCTATCCCGGCCTTATCGACAAGCCCGTCTTTATATCAGGCGGCGCGACAGGAATTGGCGAGATGATTGTGCGCGCCTTTGCGGCGGAAGGTGCCAAGGTGGGATTCGTCGATCTTGCCGAGGCGGCAGGCAAGACGCTGGCGGAGGAGCTGAACGCATCCGGAGGCAAGGTAACGTTTCGTGCGGCTGACATTACGGATATCAGCACCTACCAAAAGATCATCCGGGAAATCGAGAAGATACAGGGCGCAGCGACCGTGCTTATCAACAATGCGGCCAACGATACGCGCCATGACTGGCGGGAGGTAACACCGGATTATTTCGATCAACGTATCGCTGTAAACCTGCGCCATATGTTCTTTGCCATTCAGGCAGTTGCACCGGCAATGATTGAGGCTGGTGGTGGTTCGATCATCAATTTTGGCTCCGTGGGCTGGATGATGGCCTCCGGCGGATATCCCGGTTATGCCTCAGCCAAGTCGGCCGTCCACGGCTTGACCCGCTCCTTCGCCCGTGACTTGGGCAAACACGGTATCCGGGTCAATACGTTGGTGCCGGGCTGGGTGATGACCAAGCGTCAGCTTGATCTATGGGTTGATGATGCAGCGAATGAATTGATCGACCGCAGCCAGTGTCTTGCTGGACGCGTCCTGCCTGAAGACATAGCCCGCATGGCTCTCTTCCTTGCCTCGGATGATTCAAAAATGTGCTCGGCGCAGAATTTTATCGTCGATGGTGGCTGGGTCTGATCTCAGATCAATCCGGGCTTGAAGCAGCTAGTACACGCTCGGCACCATCCTGAATGACGCCGCGCATAGCTTCTTTGGCAGCCACAACATTCCGGTCCCTGATGGCGTCTGCTATGGCTTTGTGCCGGGCAACGGAATGCATGTGGCGCTCGGAATTGGGTATGGGTGAGCTGATCGTGAACGTTGTCACCAGAGCCACTTCGATCAAAGCACTGATAGACCGCATGAACGGATTGCCGGAGGCTTCCGCAATGGCAATATGAAACTGCAGATCGCTATGGACGAAATGAGCAGGCGTTTCCCGTGCGCTGCCCATTTCATCAACCCATTCGTAGAGTTTTTGGAGCTGCGTATCGGTTCGCCGTAAACAGGCAAGACCGGCGGCCTCGGGCTCCAGCGCCAGCCGCATTTCGACAATACTCGACAGGAAATTGGCACTGGCTCCAGCTTCAAAATGCCAGACAAGAATATCTGGGTCAAAGAGGTTCCAGTTCGACCGCTCCAATACCCGTGTGCCAATCTTGGCCTTGGGTTGAATGAGCCCTTTCGCCGCCAATGTTTTTAACGCCTCGCGCAGGACCGTTCTGGATACGCCGAAGCGTTCAAGCAGTTCCGCATCTCCCGGCAGAATGCTGTTCTCGGGATAAGAACCATTGACGATCCGCAAGCCAAGATCACGCATGACATGACCGTGATGCGTGCGCGAATGGCCCGCAGTGCGAAAATCATAATTGCTGAGTTTGTTTTCTGCCAAGTGTATCCCTGCGACTGGTGGTTGCTTCTCATTGCAGAAGCAAATATTGATCAATCCACTCAATATGCGGACGCAATCTACTTCGCCAGTCCCTCCCTTCACATCATTTATAATATTATATGATCAATAACAATTCTCATTATTAACTAGTCGCGGTTCCGGCTGGCCTTATGGCAAATTCTGCATTCCGGATGAGGCACTGCTCAACTGTCCTCCACTGCGCATATCACGACGGAAGTCTGATGGAGACATACCTGCAATATTACGGAAGGATTTGTTGAAGGCGCTGAGCGAGCCAAATCCGCTATCCATCGCGACCTGCAGGACATTCGCCCCGTCCCGTAGCAGCATCGCCTGCGCATAAGACAGCCGTAGCAAGCTGACATAATTGTTCAGTGTCATCCCTGTGGATTTTTTGAAAACATTCATCGCATATTTGGGATGAACGCCCGCCGAAGTGGCGATATTGACTGAGTCAATATCGTGCAGGAAGTTACCGGCAATGAAATCACACATCCGTGCAACCACCCGGGACGACTGCTGGCTCGATTGTTCGCCAGAAGAATGCGCCCGGCAATCCGGCAACATCTTATATGGTTCGAATCCAACCCGTTCGATCCGCAACAATAATTCGTTGACCGCATGTTCCGCCTTTACCGGATCGCCTGACCGGGCATAGCTATACCAGCGCGCAAAATTCTCCTTGTCTGCAGCGTCGGTCGCAGATGTCACCAGAGTTGCTCCCTGCATCAATTGGCTCGGAACACTTTCCGGCAAACGCATACGAAAGAAATGCACGAGAGGCAGATGCGCGCCTGCATAAATTGAATCGTCAGATGAATCATCCATCTGGTGCGGCTGACCACCCCAGAACAGGCACATATCTCCCGCATTAAGTTGGATTGCGTGATCGTTCATCCGATAATGTACTGAACCGCGTATGATATAGTTGACTTCGACCTGTGCATGCCAATGGGGCATAGCCATAACAGGCGGGTGATTGTGAAACATTTGCAGAGCCGTCGGCAGACCTTCCACACTGCTTGCACCCGGCTGATAGATCGGCCTGTCTCCCATCTTACTTTCCGCCCAATTCATATTCCCTTTATGGGAGACACACGCTCCCTTGTCGCTAGTGTAGCCATGTTCGCAAAGAACGGGCAATTGAAAAGGGAGGATTTTCAATGGGCTGTAAATTTCTTGGCGCGACAGCACTTGTCGCAGCATTGGCTTTGGGTTCTGCACCGGCACGGGCCCAGCCTACCGAAATCACCATCTGGAGCTGGAATGTTGCGGCGTCTTCGCTGAAGTCGACACTGGAAGGCTTCAACAAGCAATTTCCTGACATAAAGGTAACGGTTCAGGATCTTGGTAATCAGCAGGTCTTTGACAAGACGCTTGCAGCCTGTGCAGCTGGCGGTGACGGTTTGCCCGATATCGTGACAATCGAGAACTTCGAAGCTGAGATTTTCTGGAACCGTTTTCCCGATTGTTTCGCCAATCTGAAAGACCTTGGCTACACCAGTGAGATACAAGCCAAATTCCCGGAGTTCAAACGCACTGAACTTGAGGTCGGCGATGTTGCCTATGCCATGCCGTGGGACTCAGGCCCCGTTGCCGTTTTCTACCGGCGCGACTTTTACGAGAAGGCGGGCGTTGATCCTAAAAGCGTAAAATCATGGGATGATTTCATAGCTGCCGGCAAGAAAATCGCAACCGCCAATCCGGGCGTTGTCATGGCGCAGGCAGATTTCAACGGTGACAGCGAATGGTTCCGCATGATCTCCAATGAACAGGGATGCGGATACTTTTCGACCGATGGCCAGACCATCACAATCAACCACCCCGCGTGCGTCGCCACGCTGGATAAGATCAAGCAGATGAAAGATGCCGGAACCCTGACGGCGGCCAACTGGGACGAAAAGGTACAGTCCAACACAGCGGGCACGGTTGCTAGTCAGGTTTATGGTGGCTGGTATGAAGGTACTGTCCGCACCAATTCTCCCAAGCTTACGGGCAAATGGGGCGTCTATCTTATGCCAAGTCTCACCGCCGATGGTCCGCACGCGGCCAATCTTGGTGGCTCATCACTGGCAATCAGCAACGGCTCCCAGCACAAGGAACCGGCCTGGACCTATCTGAATTACGCACTCGGTACAGATGAAGGGCAGATCGCGATGCTCAAGAGTTTCGGTCTGGTACCATCGCTTCTCAGTGCGGAGAAACAACCCTTCGTTTCCGAACCACAGCCCTATTGGGGTGGTCAGGCGGTTTGGGCTGACATTCTCGGGACATTGCCAAAGGTCGTGGCGAGCCGTGGCACTGCATTCCAGAGTGACGCTGACGGTATCTATAAGGCAACCCAAACCAAATATTTCGCCGGAGGATATCCAGACGCCAAAGCAGCACTCGACGACGCGGCAAACCAGATCGCATCGGCGACAGGACTGCCAATCGCTCAATAAGCTCAATGCCGGATAGGCGTGGGAGCGCATATCCGGCATTCAGGTGGATCGTCGTGGAGGACAATTGATGCAACTACGCAACCGGGCCGCCTATGGGTTTCTCGCCCCTTACCTTTTGATCTTCGCGGCGTTCTGGATATGGCCGATCATCAGTTCGTTTCTAATGTCGTTCCAGAATACCCGCGTGAACCCGTGGGTCTTCAGCTTCGGGGCCAATTGGGGCCGGCTCTTTAACGACCCTGCATTCTACAATGCACTGAAGAACACCATGATCATCCTGATCATTCAGGTCCCGGTGATGATCACGCTGGCAACAATTATGGCTGTGCTGCTCAATTCCCCGCTTTTGAAAGTGCGCGGCCTTTTCCGCTTTGCATTTTTTGCACCTGTCGTGGTTGGCGAGGTTGCCTATGCCGCCGTGTTTCGCCTCATGTTCAATCTTGATTTCGGCATTATCAACAAACTGCTGAACGGCATTGGCATCGCGTCCATATCCTGGTTTGCCGAAGCCCCAGCTGCCATGGCGTTGCTGATCATCGCCGTGACATGGCGGTGGGCCGGGTACAATGCGATCATCATTCTGGCCGGGCTTCAGTCCATTCCCGGTGACGTTTACGAGGCGGCAACGCTGGATCGCGTCAGCAAAATCAGGCAATTCATCTACATCACGCTGCCGCTTCTCAAACCGATTATCCTTTTCTGTGTGATCCTGTCGATCATCGGGTCCATGCAGCTCTTCACCGAACCATTCCTGATTACCAATCGTGGCGGGCCCGGCGGCGGAACGGAAACTCTTGGTCTGTTTCTGTATCGGCAAGGCTTTACCTCGCTCAACTTCGGTTACGCCTCAGCCATCGCCTACACCATGGCTGCGCTGGCAATCCTGATTTCACTGCTCAATCTCTGGGTCGGGAGGGACGAGAAATGAGTTCCCAAACACGCTCAACACTGATCCGTTCGCTGTCCCTGCACGCTGTTCTGATCCCGTTGGCGATCATCTGGCTGTTTCCGCTGTGGATGATGTTCGTCTTCGCGACTATGCCGGATTACGGCATTTTCAGCCCGCAGATCGAACTCCTGCCATCAACCCATTTCTTCGAAAACCTGAGCAATCTGCAGGCGGATACGGATTTCATCCGGGCTTTGATGATTTCGATCAGCGTTGCGATTGTTTACACGATCCTATCAGTTCTGCTTACCTCAATGGCTGGCTGGGCGCTGGCGCGTTACCATTTCATTGGCAAATCGCTTGTCGTGGCGATCATTCTTGGCACGATTACCCTGCCCTATTTTGTTGTGGTGATCCCGCAGTTCATTATGGTGGCACGCGAGTTCAAGATGGCCAACACGTGGATCGCGCTCATCGTGCCGCCCCTCTTTAATTCGCTTGGCGTCCTGTTCATGCGTCAGGCCTTTTCCATGATGCCCGCTGAACTCTTCGATGCAGCACGGGTCGAAGGTGTCAAGGAATGGCAGATCTTCCTGCGCATTGCCCTGCCGCTTGCACGACCAACCATGGCGGCATTGGCAATCATTCTCTTTCTCGCCTCCTGGAACAACTATCTCTGGCCGCTGCTGATCAATTCACGGCCCGGCATGCTGACTGCTCCTGTTGCGCTGGGAACATTGATCGGCCTCACCAAAGTATCGTGGGGTGGGATCATGGCAGGCGCTGTGATGCTCACAGCTCCAATCCTCATCATTTTCATTCTGTTGCAGCGCCACTTCATCGCCGGCATCGCCGCTGGTGCAATCAAATAGGAAACCGCCGCATGGCTGAACTTTCACTCAAGAATGTCATCAAACGCTTCGGCTCCTACGAGATCATCCGCAATGCCAGCCTTGATGTGGCCGATGGCGAATTCGTGGTTTTTGTCGGCCCATCCGGTTGTGGCAAATCCACTCTGCTCCGCATGATTGCAGGGCTTGAACACATAACAGATGGGGAAATTCATATTGGCAATAAACTCGTCAATGACATCGAACCGGCAGATCGCGGCATCGCCATGGTGTTCCAGTCCTATGCTCTTTATCCGCACATGACTGTCGAAGAAAATCTGGCATTCGGCCTGCGCATGACCGGCAATCCGAAAGCCGATACGGATCGCCGGGTTCAGCGCGTGGCGGATATTCTTCAGATCAAGGAGCTGATGCAGCGCAGGCCGAAACAACTTTCGGGCGGGCAGCGTCAGCGCGTTGCCATCGGCCGCGCCATTGTGCGCGAGCCGCAGGTTTTCCTGTTTGACGAACCTCTTTCCAATCTGGACGCGGAACTGCGGGTACAGATGCGCGTCGAGATTTCCCGGCTGCACAAGGAGCTGGGTACAACCATGATTTATGTCACCCACGACCAGACAGAAGCCATGACACTTGCAGACAAGATCGTGGTGCTTCGAGGCGGCAATATCGAACAGATCGGCGCGCCGCTTGATCTCTATGACAATCCAGCCAACCAGTTTGTTGCCGGTTTTGTCGGCTCTCCCAAGATGAACTTCATGAGCACAGAGATTGTTGCTGCAGATAGCGCAAGCGTCACCATTGCGCTCTTGAATCAGGGCAAGGTCCATCTCACCCTGCCCATAAAAAACCCGCCGCCTGCTATTGGCGAAAGGGTCACGCTGGGCGTGCGTCCAGAACATTTCGTCAAGGCAGGCCACGGTGATGCTGACCTTACAATCACAGTGGATGTTGCCGAACACCTCGGTAACACCAGTTACATCTACGCCAATGTTGCGGGCGGCGAACAGCTGATCATCGAACGTGAAGAATCCCGCACAGAACTCAAGACCGACACACTGACCGTTGCCATCAAATCCAGCCATGCCCTGTTGTTCGACAGTGCAGGAAACCGACTTCGATAAACCGAATTTCGATCTCCCCGCCATACTCCCGGTGGCAAAACTAATCCAAAGAGGACATAGCATGACTGACACAGTATCAATCCGTTGGGGCATTATCGGCCCCGGCACAATTGCCCGCACCTTTGCTGGCGGCGTTGCCCATTCCACGACAGGCAAGCTCGTCGCCATTGCTTCGCGCAATCCGGATAGGCCGGAACTGGCAAGCCATTTTCCCGGCGCGCGCATTGTCAACGGCTATGACGCCTTGCTTGATGACCCTGAGGTTGACGCCATTTATGTCTCAACGCCCCATACCGGACATGCCGAGTGGGCAATCAAGGCCATACGCGCAGGAAAACATGTGCTGGTGGAAAAACCGATAGCCCTCAGTGCTTATGATGCCGATGCAATCTTCCACGAAGCCCGCAAGGCCGGTGTCTTCGCAGGTGAAGCATTCATGTACCGCGTTCACCCGCAAACCATCAAACTCATCGAATTGGTCAAAAGCGGAACCATAGGCGATGTACGTATTATCAGATCAAGCTTCGGCTTCAACATGGGCAGCGTCAAACCCGAGCACCGCCTGTTTGCCAATGAAACAGCAGGCGGCGGTATCCTCGATGTCGGCTGCTATCCCGTTTCGATGACACGATTGATCGCAGGCAGTGTCGAGGGCAAGCCGTTCCTTGATCCTGAATTCGTGTCGGGCGTCGGTCATCTCGGCCAAACCGGCGTTGATCAATGGGCGTCTGCCCTGTTGAAATTCCCGAACGGAATTATTGCTGAAGTATCCTGCTCAATCATGGCAGATCAGGATAATACCCTGCGCATCATCGGCTCAACAGGCCGTATCGAGGTCAAGGATTTCTGGTACGCCTCCGGTCAAGAAGGCGGCATTGGTAAGATCGAGATTCACCGGCACAACAAACCGCAAGAAACAATCGAATTTGAGGAGAGCCGTTGGCTTTATTCCTTCGAAGTGGATGCAGCGGGCGAAGCTATCCACCAGAAGCGGCAGGAATTTGCAGCGCCGGGCATGAGCTGGGCCGACTCCATCGGTAATCTGCGGGTGCTGGATCAGTGGCGTGCCGCAATAGGTCTTGAATACGGCATCGAGAAAGCCGCAAAGCGGACGACGACGATTTCCGGCACCAAGCCAGTGCCGGGCAAGAGCGTACCAAAACGGGCAATTCCCGGCCTTGCTAAGCAGGCTTCCTCTGTTGCACTCGGCTTTGAATTCTTTCCGAACTTCGCTGCTGCTTCTCTGACCCTTGACGCCTATTATGAGGCAGGCGGTAATCTCTTCGATACAGCCTTTGTTTACGGCGGCGGCAAAACTGAAGAAATTTTTGGCGACTGGCATACGAGCCGCAACGTCCCGCGCGAAGATGTGGTCCTGATTGGCAAAGGTGCCCACTCCCCGCTTTGCTACCCTGACGTCATCGCCAAGCAGCTCTCACGGTCGCTGGAGCACCTGAAAACCGATTATGTCGACGTCTATTTCATGCATCGTGACAATCCCGACATTCCCGTGGGTGAATTCGTCGACGCGATGGATGCTGAGGTCAAAGCCGGTCGCATTCGTGGTCCGTTTGGCGGGTCAAACTGGACACGGGAGCGGATGGACGAGGCCATTATTTACGCCGAAAAGAATGGCAAGACGGCACCGGGCGCCCTGTCTAACAATTTCTCATTGGCTGAGATGCTGGACCCAATCTGGGCGGGTTGCGTTGCTGCGTCTGACGATGCGTGGAAAACATGGCTCAATAAAAAGCAAATGCCCAACTTCGCATGGTCCAGTCAAGGCCGGGGCTTCTTTACGGATCGCGCTGGCCGCGACAAGCGGGACGATGAAGAATTGGTACGGGTCTGGTATTCGGAGAAGAATTTCGGACGTCGTGACCGGGCGATAGAACTTGCAGGGAAACTTGGCCGCAATCCTATTCATATAGCTCTAGCCTATGTGCTCGCCCAACCCTCTCCCGTCATCCCTTTGATTGGACCACGCACGCTTGGTGAGCTTGAGGACAGCCTCTCGGCACTCAACATTAATCTTACGCCAGATCAGGTGAAATGGCTGGAAGGCTAGGCTTGGATGTGGCAAGCAGGGATACCGGTTTGGCGAGGATGAAGCGATGAAGTATTCGGCATGTATCGAGTGGTTGTTTGCTGAAGAGTCACCCGATTTCGCCAACCGTATCCGCTTGGCTGGAGATGCGGGTCTGGATGCAGTTGAGTTCTGGAAATGGACCGAGAAGGATATTCCTGCGGTCGAGAAGGCGTTGGCTGAAACAAAGCTCGCTCTGTCCAGCCTCGTTGCGGAACCCATGATTCCGCTGACCGATCCTGCCAACCATGATGCCTTTCTGATTGGCCTTCGTGCCAGTGCGCATATGGCAAATCGGCTGGGTGCCAAAGTGCTTATTGCGCAGGCCGGGGATGATCTTCCCGGTCACACCCGCGCCGAGCAGCATCAGGCTTTGGTCGATTGCCTGATACAAGCTGCCGATGTGCTTGCGGGAACAGGCGTCGTTCTGGGTCTCGAACCACTCAACACACTGATCGACCACAAGGGCTATTTCCTTCATTCAACGGTTGAAGGCCTTGATATTATCGATGAAGTGAACAGGCCAGAAATCCGGATTGTCTACGATATCTATCATTCCCTCGTGATGGGAGAAGAGACCGCAAAAGTGCTCGACGGCCGGGTTGATCGGGTTGCGCACGTCCATGTTGCCGATCATCCGGGCCGCAATGAGCCGGGCAGTAGGACACTGGAACTGTCAAAGTCTTTGAACTGGTTGTTCGATAATGGCTATGATGGCTTTGTCGGATTGGAATACAGGCCAACGGCTGGCACCAAATCCAGTCTTGAGACGACATTCCGGGCGCTCGGCTCACGCTAAAACCTTTCCGGCTTAAATAGAATCGTTCTGCCGGAAAGGCTCTGGAACGGCGTTTTGCTATTGAAGTGTCAATGGTTAAGCAGGTAAGCAGGACGTGATCCGCACTTCACGTCACTACGTCGCAATCATTCATGTGCAACAAGGCGGGATAGCGGATCAGACATGAAGGATGCCGATATCCATGACCGAGCCCCGCAAACGCCAGCCCCTGCCGACCATTGCGGATGTCGCTGAACTCGCCGGCGTTTCCCGCGCCATCGCATCGCGGGCCCTCTCAACTGAACCGCGGCCAGTGTCGGCTGACAAGCGCGAACGGGTGCTGGCAGCAGCGGCAAAACTTGGCTTCAAACCCAATCTTCTCGCGCGAAGCCTGACCACCAAAACTGTCAATCTTGTTGCTGTCATCGTCAACCACATCCACGATCTTTCCGATCTAGACCTGTTTGATCTCCTGATCAGTCAGATACAATCCATCGGCAAGCAGGTGATTTTTGTTCGTGTTGGCTCCGCCGAACGCATAGATGAATTCCTGCGCAATGGTATCGCCTATCACGTCGACGCAGCCCTCGTATTTTCAGACTTCGCCGATGCAGAGACAGTACGGAAAATGTTCCGTAACGACAGCGTTCTGATGCTCAATGGCATGCGCGACGCAAATTCTCCTGCCATCATACCCGATGAACGGATCGGCATTGCTGCGGCGGTAGCGGATGCCGCCCGCAAAGGCGTGCGCAGTGCGATCCTTGTTACCGGTCGCGCAGCTTCTCCTGTCGAACAAGCCCGCATTGCAATCTATAAATCGGAGCTGATGCGCCAAGAAATTAAGCTGGTTGCAGAACTGCCGGGCGACTATTCCTATCAAAGTGGACGTCAGGTCGCATCCTCAACCAACTGGCAAGCAGCCGACGCCGTTTTCTGCACATCCGACGCCATGGCTATGGGTATCCTCGATATCCATCGACGAGACTTTCCGGCCAACAAATCTGAAGCATTTCGGCTGTATGGCTTCGATGACGTAACCCTAGCCGAATATGAGGCCTATCCCATCTCCTCGATAGGCTACGACAAGGCCACTTACATCAATGAAATCCTGAAGTTTTTGCGGGAACCTGCTTTGTTCAGTTCAGGAGAGAAACTGATACAGGTGCCAACCTATTTCGTTTCGCGGTCCAGTTCCTGACCGAAAGAGAAAAGACCGGGAGATACCCGGCCTTATCAAGTCAAATTACCAAAGCGGCGTTAGTGCCGGTGGATTGGACTTTTCACCCCACCATTTCTTGTAATTCGCATCATAGGCACCTGACTGAATATAGTCAGAGACGAACATATCGAGCCAACGGACGAACTCTGGATCGCCCTTGGCAACTGCGATGCCAATCGGATCGTTTGAGTAAAGGCCCGGTAAAGTGACAAGGCTATCGTTCTTGGTTGCGAGATAATCGAGCAGTGAAGAATCTTCGATAGCCGCATCAACGCGCGTCTGCTGCAAAAGCAACACGCCATCGGGTGAGAAATTGTCGGTGTAAACAAGCTCGGCCGTTGGCACGCTCTTCTTCAAAAAGCTTTCGCCTGTCGTGCCCCGACCGACGACCACTTTCTTACCGGCGAGATCTTCGAGCTTGGCAATGCCGGCATCCTTTTGCACGATGACCCGCAGGCCAGCACGGTTGTAAGGGATCGAGAAATTGACGGTCTTGGCACGTTCAAGCGTCGCCGACGTATTGGCGACCACAATGTCAAGCTGTCCGGAAACAAGCATAGACACACGAGCGTCACCGGAGACATCAGTAAATTCAACGGGAACACCGAGCTTGGCCGCCAGCATCGTTGCCACATCGACGTCATAGCCAACGGGATTATTCTTGTCGTCGCGGAAACCGATGGGCTCGCCGCCAAGTGAAACACCAATGCGGACTGTTCCGGCAGCGCGAATGTCGTCAATCTTCCCGGCATGGGCTGCGCCGGTAAAGGCAAGTGCGGCAGTCAGCGCCAGTGCCGCTAATTTTCCGATTTGTACTCTCATGAATTTCCCCTTTATGTTGTTTATTGCGTCTCAAATTGTCTTGCTACCCGGTGCTCGGGCGCACTCATTCCAGCTTGCCAGAACCAGTATTTGATTTCTCCATGGCAACGGAAACTGGCCACTTCATGATTGCCTTTGGCGTCAATCGCATGAATGACCACACCTGCCAGAAACCCGGTGGTCAATTGCGCAAGGTCCTCCATCGCCATATCGACAGCTTCGCGCAGTGAATGCCCGAAGCGCATGGCAAGCACGATACTACGTGCCGTCCCGCAGCGGATCGTCATTTCGCCCGTATGGGTACAGGCCGCTGCACCATAGCGGCTGTCCGCATAAAACCCTGCTCCTGCGATAGGCGAGTCGCCCAAACGCCCCGGATATTTCCACGCCCAACCGGAAGTGGAAGTTACCGCATGAATACCATTTGCAGAATCCTTCGACAGGAACACCGTCGTATCGCGCACCCGTTCCGGGTCGGTAATGGTGCGGCTGAGAGGGGCCAATGGAATATCGGGAAAAGCCGTCAGTTCTTCCCGCGTCAATTCCTTTTGAAGACGCTCCCACCAGACGCGCTTGCTGTCTTCATATAACGTTTCATCGATGGGAAAACCAATTTCCGTGGCAAAACGGCGGGCACCTTCGCCGGTCAGCATAACGTGCGGTAAACGTTTCATCACCTCATGGGCCAAAGCCGCCACGGGAAGTGTATCGGGAACAGCGCCGACGGCTCCAACATCCCGCGTCGTGCCATTCATCACACCAGCGTCAAATTCCATACGCCCAAGCATATTCGGCCAGCCGCCATAGCCGACGCTACGGACCTTCACCTCGCGCTCAACCTCGCTGATACCGGCCACCATGGCGTCAATGCCATGCGCTTGCTGCTTAAGAAGTTCGACACTCTTGGCGAAACCCGGCCAGGCTTCCGTATTTGCAATCAGGATCATTGTCAGTCTTTACGCATTTTGGAGAGGAACTGGGCGATACGCGGCTTGGCCATGCCGCCATCGGCGGCAAAGAACTCAGCCGTTGGCAGATCAACGACAAGTTGTCCCTTGTCGAGAAACACAACCCGCGATGAAATCGTTCGGGCAAATTCGATTTCGTGGGTCACGAAAACCATGGTCGTTCCGTCACTGGCAAGTTTGGCGAGAATGGCCAGCACATCCGATGTCATCTCCGGATCAAGCGCGCTGGTGATTTCGTCGAGCAACAGATAGCGCGGCTTCATGGCAAGCGCCCTGCAAATACCAACACGCTGGCGTTGACCGCCGGACAATTGCGACGGAAACGCGTCAGCCCGCGCGCTCAGACCCACGGATTCCAAAAGCGCGCGTGCATCGGCTTCCGCCTGTTTGCGCGGTATTTTCAGCACCTCAACCGGAGCCAACGCAATGTTCTGCACGGCGGTCATGTGCGGATAAAGATTGAAAAGCTGGAAAACCGTTGCTGACCGCTTGCGCGCTTCGGTGAGTTCCTTCGGACGGGACACATCGAAATCATCGATGGTAATGCGCCCGGCATCAAGCTTTTCCAGACCGTTCATGCAACGGATCAGGGTCGATTTGCCCGAACCGCTGGAACCGAGGATCGACACGACTTCACCACTATGGACATCAAGGTCTATTCCATCGAGTACGGTTGCAGCGCCGAAAGCTTTGCGTACACCTCTCACGCTGATCATTTCACAGACCTTTCCATGCGGTATGCGCCCTCAGCCGCTTTTCCAAAGTTGCCCCCCCATACGCGATGAGCTTGGCCATGACGTAGTATAGCGCGCCCACCATCGCCCAGACGACGAAAGGCTTGAGTGTGCGCAGATTGAGGATGTTGCCAATCTTTGTCAGGTCAACCACGCCAATCACCGATATCAGCGATGTCACCTGCAACTGATTGACCAGAAGGCCTGTGAGCGGCCCAATGGCAAAGGCCATGGCCTGCGGTGCAATGATATGGCGAAGCACCTGCCAGCGGGACAGGCCAAAAACCCGGGCAGCCTCGATCTGGTCGCGGCCGATGGATTCTATCGCGGACACGGCAATCACATAGACGAATGCGGCGGTATTGCCGGAGAGCGTAATGACGGCAGCCTCGACCGGTGTGACGTTGAGCTTGGCAAAGGCAGGCAGGCCAAAGAACACGAGAAACAGCTGAACCAAGACCGGCGAGTTTTTCAAAAGCTCAGCGAATACGGTAACGATCTGTGTGAGTACAGGCACACGATAGAACCGGATAACTGCCCAGAGAGAACCGAGCAAAAGACCGATGATCGTCGTTGCCAGAAAGAGCGCGAGGGAAACACCAAGACCCTGCGCAAGCAGAACAATGTCGTAAGAGGTGAACGACGTATAACGCATCAGGCGACCCCGCTCTGATCACGATTGAGGTAGCGATGCAAGGCACCGATGGCGAGCGAAACCAGATAAGTCAGGCTGGCATAGGCGACGAGCAGCACCGCGTATATTTCAAAGGGCCTGAATGTGTCCGATGCGACGATCTTTGCTGAACCCGTCAATTCGTTGAGCGTGATGGTTGAGAGGATCGATGATGTCAGGATGAGGTTGATAAAGACCGATCCGAGCGGACGTACTGATGTTCTCAACGCAATCGGCATCACGATCTTGCGGAAGATGGTCGGTTTTGAAAGCCCGCTCACCTCGGCGGCTTCCAAAATACCCGTATCAATCGAAAGAATGCCCGAACGGATCACATCCGACGTGAAAGCACCGCCCGCTATGGAGAGGGCAATCACGCCCGTGGCAAAAGCATCAAGATAAATGCCAATTTCCGGCAGGCCGTAGAAGAAAAAGAACAACTGGACGATGAACGGAATGTTCCGGAACAAGTCTACATAGATATAGGCGATACGGGAAAGGATCGGCGAAGCTGATGTAACCAGCGCGGCAACGATCATGCCAATGCACAGGCTACCGACAAGCGCCAGAACGCAGGCCTCGGCTGTCAGAACCGCACCTTTCAGCAGAAAAGGAATATGCGGAGCCAGTATGGTCAGATCAAAGGTCAAACATCAGTCCAGCGCAAAGTGAAACCGGTTTCAGTTTTGCCCAACAGAGGAAGTCTGTCAAGCGGATATGACATCAATAAAAGGATTGATTATTAGGAGAGAAACTCGGCGCGGTGGGGCGAGAAACTATCAATCAAACGGCCTTTTTCCAGCGCCTTGACACCATGAACAAGGTTGGAGGGAACAATGAAGCTGCCGCCCTGCTCCAGCACCTGGCTGATGCCATCAATGGTGACTTCAAAGCGTCCTTCGGCAACATAGCTCGCCTGAATATGCGGATGGGAATGGAGCGACCCAACGGCGTCTTTTTCGAACTGTACTTCAACCAGCATCATCTCAGGCAGATAGGCCATGATCCGGCGACTGACACCGGGCTCAGTCTTCGTCCATTCAGAAGCGTCTTTTGAAACAAACAGAATATCGTCAGCCATTTACATAGTTCCCAATATCAACATGTCGACCAAAGTCGTATCTCGGTTTAGTCGACATTGTGAACGGAGGGAAGTGGCGCGGTCAAGCGGGTCGACCGCGCCTCTCTTATCATGCCGCCAGGCGGCGGTTATTGGCGATCTCAGCGAGTTTCAATGCGCGTTCGAGGCACTCGGCCTGTTCACTTGCAAACCGT
The DNA here is from genome assembly GCF_052113785.1 of Phyllobacterium sp. TAF24. Lineage (NCBI taxonomy): Bacteria > Pseudomonadati > Pseudomonadota > Alphaproteobacteria > Hyphomicrobiales > Phyllobacteriaceae > Phyllobacterium > Phyllobacterium sp. TAF24. The sequence continues at coordinate 57,339 of NZ_JBFRDN010000006.1, forward strand.
TCTCCAGTGATTTCCATAATCAGCATCGTATCCGGCAGGAAAGTCAGCTCTTCAAAGATTTCTTCCCACGGAATGTCACCCCAACCAATCGGCAGATGCAGATCGCCGATACCCAGCGCCGTTGCTTCAGCCGGATGATAGAACTTTGTCATGCTGTAGGGACGACCAAAGCTGTCATGCACATGCAGATGGCCCGTAACCGGCGCCATGGCTTTGATCTGTTCGCGCCAGTTGAGTCCAAGCCGTGTGCTTTCAATATAGGCATGGCTAAAATCGATCAGGCCGCAGACATTGGCACTGTCAATTGCTCGCACCGTTTCACCGACCTGTGCGGGCGTCTGGCGATATTCCGCATCGGTGACAGCAAAGATGTTTTCGAGTGCGATCCGCACACCATAACCCTTGGCAATTTCCGCCATCTCAGCAAGCGCATCGCGCTCCATCTTGTCGAGATCGGCGATCCGCGACTGGGCCGGCATTTTGGCATTGCCGCTGTGCTGTACGAGGATTCCGGCTTCAACACGGTTGCAAAGTTCCAGCATCGCGCGAACAACGGCCTTCTGGTACTCCAGATGCTCGCGGTCCATGAAGTTGGACACGATCTGGCCATGCACGCTGTAGCGCAAGTCGAACTTGCTTGTGATTTCAGTCAGACGTTCGGCACGGCCCGGAATGATCCGGCCACCCGAGATAATCTCTTCGCCATAAAGCGACAATTCGGCGGCATTGGCACCCAGATCGGCGATGGTACGCAAGGCATTTTCCAGCGTGTCAAAATTACCTTTGCCGGTGTAAGTACAAAAACCGACGGCAGAAATGGTTGAGTCCGTGCTCATGTTTGATCCTTTCAAAACAGGTTATGCGGCCACTGTCTTCGTTGCAGGTTGGCGCGTTGCGACAGGAGCATCGTCAAGGCGCAAACCGCTTTGCAGCGAAAACAGATGAATATGTTCAGCGGGCAATTGCAGGCCAGCAACTGCGCCTTGCTCGAAGAATTGGTCTTCCTCAACAGAGACCGCAAAGCTCATTCCGTCGATCTCAACATGCACGATGCGGCCAGAGCCAAGCTCCTCCACAAAATCGACATTGGCCGGAACACTGTTGACTGTACCAGCCGGAACGAGACGGCAATGTTCTGGACGGATACCGACAGAAACAGCGGCACCCACGTGCTTACCACCCAGAACCGGATCGATTGCCTGCCTGATACCATCAAGCAGTACATGATCACCACTCGGCGCGATCATCGTGTCGAAGAAATTCATGGCAGGCGAACCGATAAACGTTCCGACAAAGCGCGTGCGTGGCCGATGATAAATTTCAAGCGGTGTGCCCACCTGTTCCACATGGCCCTTGTTCATGACGATCAGTTTGTCGGCAAGTGTCATGGCCTCCACCTGATCGTGCGTAACAAAGACTGATGTCGCCGAAAGCCGCTTGTGCAGCCGGCGGATTTCCACCCGCATCTGAACGCGCAGCTTTGCATCAAGATTGGACAACGGTTCATCGAACAAAAATACTTTCGGCTCGCGAATGATAGCGCGACCCATGGCAACGCGCTGGCGCTGGCCGCCTGACAGTTGTGCCGGTTTGCGATCAAGCAGTTCTTCAAGGCCGACAATCTTGGCTGTCTCCGCAATGCGCCGGTCGCGTTCGGCACGCGGAACGCCCGCAACTTTCAACGCATAGCCGATATTGGCAGCAACGTTCATGTGCGGGTAGAGCGCATAATTCTGGAAAACCATCGAACAGCCGCGGTCTCTCGGCTCGAGATTGTTGACCACTTTGCCATCGATTGAAATCTCGCCCGAGGTGATCTCTTCAAGACCAGCGATCATACGGAGCAGCGTTGACTTGCCGCAACCCGATGGTCCGAGAATGACAACGAATTCACCGGATTTGAAGTTCAGGTCGACGCCGTGCAAAATCGGCGTGCTTCCATAGGTCTTGCGCACATCTTTGATGCCAATTTCGGCCATTGCTTTTTCCTTTACTTCTCAGTCGAGACGAGGCCACGGACAAACCAGCGCTGCAGGACTGCAACGACGATAAGGGGTGGCAGCATGATGATGAGAGCGCCTGCCATGGAGACATTCCATTCGGGCAAGGCGTTGACGGATGGTACAAGCGCACGCATGGCAACCATGGCCGTCTGGTAACTGGCATCGGTGGTCATCAGCTTGGGCCAGAGATACTGGTTCCACGCATAGACAAACATGATCGTTGCCAGCGCCAACATATTGGTGCGCGAGAGCGGCAGCAGAATATCGATGAAGAAGCGCAGCGGTCGCGCTCCATCCATCTTGGCGGCTTCCGCCAGCTCATCGGGAAGCGTCATGTAGAATTGCCGGTAAAGGAATGTGCCTGTCGCTGTTGCTATCAGCGGAAGGACCAGACCTGAATAGGAATTCAAAAGATTCCACTGCAACGACAGTTCAATGCCAGTCACAGTCTGGATGATCCAGCGAACAGGTTCGAACACATCGGCGGCAATGTTGTAGGTGGGGATCACGCGTACTTCGAGTGGCAGCATCAACGTCATGAAAACCATCCAGAAGAAGACGTGACGCAGCGGGCTCTTGAAGTAGACGATGGCAAAGGCGCTTAGCGCAGCCAATACGATCTTGCCGGTCATAACAAGCAGCGAGGTGATAAGGCTGTTGAGCAATGCCGGACCGAGATTGGCACGATCCCAGGCGGCGTGAACATTTTTGAAAAAGTCTCCGCCGGGCGTCATGTTGAAGGGTACAGCCGTGACCTCTTGCAGGGACTGGGTCGCGGCCGTGAAAATCATCCAGAACGGCCCGAGAATAAGGACCAATCCCAGAATCATGATGAGGTAGGTGATGGCGTTGAGTATGGGGGTGCGTTCGATCATCGCCATAATCCTACTTGTAATGCACGCGCCGCTCGACGAAGCGGAACTGGATGAACGTAAACACCATGATGAGCGCGATGAGGACGAGGCTCTGCGCCGCCGCACCCGAATAGTTCAGGCCGCGGAAAGCTTCGCTGACGATGCGGTAGACCATGACGTCAGTCGCCTTGTTCGGCCCGCCTTCCGTGGTCAGATCGACGATACCGAATGTATCGGGGCCAACGAAACTTTCCGTCAGATTGAGGACCAGAAGGAAGAACAGGGTCGGGGCAAGAAGCGGAATCTGGATATCAAGCGCACGGCGAACCGGTCCTGAGCCATCCATGGACGATGCTTCGAGCAGACTACGCGGTATGGATTGCAGACCGGCGGTCATGAAAATGAAATTGTAGCCGATCCATTTCCACGCAAAGCAGATGATAATGAGGATCATCGCGTGGCTGCCATATTTGGCGGGATTCCAAAGATCGGGCGACCATGTATTCACCACTGCAATCAGCCCGCTTTCCGGTGCAAAGATGAAGCGGAAAGCCAAACCCACGGCGGGCGCGGCAATTGCATAGGGCCAGATGTAGAAAAAGCGAAAAAGACCTGATCCCTTCAACTGGCGGTCAACGCAGATCGCCAGAACAAAGGCAATCAGCATCGACAATCCGGTTGCGGTGAATGCAAAGAACAGGCTGAGTGAAACGGAACGCCAATATTCCCTATCGGCAAAAACATCGCGAAAGTTGTCGAGGCCGACAAAGAGACGTTCGCCAGCACCACCAAAGGCAGGTTCCAGCGTAAAAGCCCAGTTGAAAACCGATATGGCCGGCCAGTAAAAAAAGAACAAAATGAGCAGGAGTTGCGGCAAGGCAAAAAGGAGGGGCAACCACCAGCTTTTGAAAACAGCGCGCTTGTTCATGAGATCAATCAATTCTGCCTATGGGCGAAAATGAAATGGCCCGGTGCAGCGATGCTCCGGACCATTTGAAAGCCTGTAATTAGTTCAGTGCTTTACCGGCATAGGTCTTTTCAAAACGGCGCAGGATGACATTGCCGCGCTCGACAGCCTGATCAAGACCAGCCTGAACGGTCAGCTTGCCAAAGAAGATGCCTTCCATGGCATCGGAGATTTCCTTGCGGATCTGCGGGAAGCCGCCGAGACGGATGCCGCGGGTATTGGCTGATGTTGGCGTGAATGTCAGGCTAGCGATTGCTTTTTCACGGCCCTTGAAGGCTGGCTGATCGTAAAAGCCCTTGGCTTTCATGGCTTCAAAGCCTGTCTTGGTAACAGGGATATAGCCCGTTACTGTCGACCACCACTCAACCATATCGGGCTGGGCAATAAAGTTCAGGAACGCAGCCGCGCCCTTATATTCAGCTTCCGGACGATTGTTCAGCACCCAAAGCGACGCACCGCCAACCATCGAATTCTGACGGGCTGTGCCCTTCCAGACTGGAAGCATGGTGACGTCCCACTTTGCACCCTGCTTGATTGTCTTGCCGATTGTGCCGTGATCGGCAATCGAGGACTGGATCATCTGGCAGGTCTCKGACGTAAATGCTGGAACAACGTCCATGCCGAGCTGCTTGGTCTTGACCACGAACAGGCCTTCATCCGTCATCTTCTTGAAGAATGTCAGCTGGTCGACCAGCTTGGTCTTATTGAGCGTAAGCTCAGTATCAAGCCCGTCATAGCCATTGTTCTTGGTGGCAATAGGCTGATTGTGAATGGCGGAGAACTGTTCGACGGTTGCCCAGCTGTCAAAGCTGAAGCCGAATGGGCAGGCATAACCGGCAGCTTTCAACTTGCGTGCAGCGGCTTCAACATCTTCCCACGTTTCAGGCGCATTCTGGATGCCTGCTTTGGTGAAGGCGTCAACATTGTAATAGAACATTGCGGTGGAGGAATTGAACGGGAATGAGTTCAGCTCGCCCTTTGCAGTGGCGTAATAATTGGCGATGCCCGGGAAATAGTTGCTCCAGTCGATCTTGTAGCCATTGTCTTCCATCAACTTTTTGGCTGGAACGAAAGCGCCTGAGAGCATCAGGTCGAGCGTGCCGCCATCAAATACCTGTACGACAGCTGGGTGCTTTTTGGCGCGGTAGGCAGCAATAGCGTTCTGGACAGTTTCAGGATAGCCGTTCTGGCTGGTGCAGACGATTTCAAAATTGGCCTGCGAGTCATTGAACTTCTTACAGGCGTCCTGCACGCGTTCGCCAAGGTCACCGCTGAGGCCATACCAGAATTCAAACTTGACCTTTTCGGCCATAGCCGGTGTCGCGCTGAAGCCAGCGGCCAACAGCCCCGCGGCCAAACCTATTTTCACACCAAAACCCTGCATTAAAGCCCCCTGAATACGGCAATTGAGAAAATGATCTCGAGGCAGTTCTGGACAATTCCAGCTGCCTCGCTCGCATTCAACTCTGGACGGGCTGTGTGAAAGTTTGATCGAACTTAGACGAAACTATTATGACAATTGTTCAATCTGGCCGTGTGAACCAGATTGAATGGCGGCGAGAAGATCGGTGACTACAGCAAGCCCCGCGCGGCAAGATTGCGCATAAGTGCCGACGTGCCAAAGGTCCATTCGGGACATTCCGTCGACAACCGCACCGTATTCGTAAGCGCACCCAATTGCGGATTTGATATAGTCACGACATCGCCGATCTTATGGGTGAACCCCTGCCCCGGTGTGTCGCGGTCTTCAACCGGCGCAAAGAGCGTTCCCATGAACAGCATGAACCCATCGGGATACTGGTGATGCCTGCCGGTAGTCTGGGCAACCAGATCCAGCGGATCTCGACTGATCTCCCGCATAGTGCTGCTGCCCCTGAGAACGTAGCCATCCTTGCCCTCAACCATGAGGTCAAGGTCGGCATTGCGCACATCATCAATGGAATAGGTCGCGTCAAAGAGCCGAATGAACGGGCCGATTGACGATGAGGCGTTGTTGTCCTTGGCCTTCCCAAGAAGAAGTGCAGAACGGCCTTCGACATCGCGTAGATTCACGTCATTGCCGAGCGTTGCGCCTTTCACCACGCCTTTGCTATTGACGGCGAGGACGATTTCCGGCTCCGGATTGTTCCAGCTCGATATGGGATGCAGGCCTACCGCTGCGCCCCAGCCGACCGATGAGAGCACTTGCGCCTTGGAGAACACTTCCGCATCCGGCCCGATACCGACCTCCAGATATTGCGACCAGACGCCTTCCTCTATCAGGGCAGCCTTGACCTTTGCCGCCTCTGGCGAACCGGCTTTCAGGTCGCGTAGGCTATCACCAATAATAGGCATCACACGTTCGCGGATCTTGAGCGCAAGCGTGGGATTGCCTGCCGCCTTTTCCTCAATAACGCGTTCGATCATGGAGCGGGCAAAGGTGACACCACAGGCTTTCACTGCCTGAAGATCGCACGGCGCAAGCAGTCGAAGCTGCGATGCGTCCCCCTCGCTTTCGACAGATGCCTTGAAAATCTCGTCCAGCGAGCCCAGCTTCGCGCCGCCCTGTGCTTTCGCGTAAGCAGCGGGATCTTCCAGTTCCAGAAGATCGCGCATGGTTGCGATCTCCTTGGATGTGATGTCGAACAAAACTCCGTCGCGGATCACAACGATTGCGGGACCTTGCACATCAGGGCGCCAGACACGGCCAGCAAATGTTCCGGTCTTGAAAGTCTCTGTCGATATGGTCACGGGCAATGCTCCTGGAAGTCTTGATATTATGGCGATCAATGCGTGGCAGTTTTACTGCCAAGACGCATTCCACTAGCACCATCAAACAGATGGCTGTGAGCAGGATCAATCCCTATGTGAATTCTATCGCCTGATTTAATGGAGAGCCGCTCACGGAAGAGGCACATGATCTCCTGATCACCCAATTTGCCAACCACCATGATTTCCGATCCCGTTGGTTCGACAACACTGACGTCGACCGGAATGCCGCCCTCCGCAATCCTTATATGTTCCGGGCGCACGCCATAGATCACTTCATCCGATCCTGCCGATGCAATCGTCTGCGGTACAGGCAGTTTGATCCCCTCCGCCGTTTGAAACGAACCAACTCCCGCCAGACTGCCCCGGATGAAATTCATCGACGGTGAACCGATGAATCCGGCGACAAACAGATTGGCCGGATAGTCATAGAGGTCGAGCGGCGTACCGATCTGCTCAACCAGACCATCCTTCATCACAACGATCTTGTCCGCCATGGTCATGGCCTCGATCTGATCGTGAGTTACGTAGACAATAGTTGTCCCGAGCCGCTGGTGTAGCCCCTTGATTTCGCTGCGCATCTGCACCCGCAATTTGGCATCGAGATTGGAAAGTGGCTCATCAAACAGGAACACCTGCGGATCGCGGACAATGGCGCGGCCCATGGCAACACGCTGCCGCTGACCGCCTGACAATTGCCGGGGAAAACGGTCGAGCAGTTTTTCCAGACCAAGGATTTCGGCAGCCCGGCCAACACGACTTTCCTTTTCCTGCTTCGGCGCATTCTTCAGCATGAGCGCAAAGCCCATATTGTCGGCAACAGTCATATGGGGATAGAGCGCATAATTCTGGAACACCATGGCAATGTCGCGTTCCTTGGCAGGCAGATCATTGACCACACGACTGCCAATGGCAATCTCGCCCGTGGTGATCTCTTCAAGCCCTGCGATCATACGCAGCAACGTCGATTTTCCGCAGCCTGATGGCCCAACGAGAATAACGAATTCGCCATCTTCAATATCGACGGATACGCCATGCATCACATTGATGGTGCCGTATTTCTTGGTGACATCCTTGATCGAGACCGAAGCCATCGCGTTCTCCCTGTTCTCTAAGATTATTTTAGCCGCCCTTGACGGCACCGGCGGTAAGCCCTGCAATGATCTGGCGCTGGGCAAAAACCGTCAGCAACAGTACGGGTAATGTCACAACCAGCGCCGCAGCGGCCAATGGGCCCCAACTGACCTGTTCAAAGGACAGCATATTGTAGACGGCGACCGGTAACGTCCGGGTCTCGCGGCTGGCAAGCACAATGCCAAAGACGAAATTGTTCCAGGAAAAGATCACCGCCAATATCAACGAAACCACAATACCGGGTTTGGCAATCGGCAGCGCTACCTTGACAAAAACCTGCCACGAGGTTGCGCCGTCAATCATGGCAGCCTCTTCCAGTTCCATCGGCGTTGTTTCGAAATAGCCGATCATGATCCAGATCACGATAGGCACTGTCACAACCAGATGGATGATGATCTGCGGCCACAGTGTCCCCAGCAACCCCATTGTCTGGAAAAGCAGAAACAAGGGGATGAGATAGGAAAGGCCCGGCGTCATACGCGCGATCATGATGACGATGGCCGCCTTGTCGGCGCGCAAACGTGCAATACCATAACCCGCAGGCACGCCGACAAGCAGTGCAAGCAATGTCGATATGCCAGTTACGACAAGACTGTTCCAGAAATAGTGCAGGAAATCATTGGTTGCAAAAATCTGCGTGTAGTTCGACCACGCAATGCGTTCCGGAATGAAGATGGGTGGATAGGCGCCATTGTCGATCTCGTATTTCAACGAAAGCGACAACATCCAGAGAAAGAAGAAAATGGCGGGCGAAACAATCACGAACACGACAAAGGCAGTGCCCAGTGATTTCAGCGGACTACGGCGGGCCATCGGCGTCTCCCTCAGCTATTCCACTTGGTCCGCTGGCGCAGGTAAAGCAGCGCCAGAGACATGGTGATGATGACGATGAAGAAGACCGCGGCAATCGCCGAGCCATAGCCTATGTCGTAATAGGAGAACGCAACGTTATAGAGATAGATATTGATCGTTTCGGATGCCGTTCCCGGACCGCCTTGCGTCATGGCAAAGATGATGTCGAAGCTCTTCAGAGCATCGATTGAACGGATAATCACTGCGACCATCATGAACGGCAGGATCATCGGCAGTGTGATGTAGCGGAATTTCTGCCAACCATTGGCGCCGTCAATCTCCGCGCTTTCGAACGGGTCGCGCGGCATGGAAGCGAGGCCCCCGAGCACAATCAGCATAACCAGCGGCGTCCATTGCCACGTTTCGACGAGTACGAGCGATGGTATCACGGTCTTCTGGTTGAATATCCATTCCTGCGGACCGATGCCAACCAGCGACAACAAGTAATTGAGAACCCCAAGCTGCGGGTGGTACATCATGGTCCAGACCAGTGCGATCGCCACGGGCGTTGCCATCATTGGCATGACGAAGATACCGCGGAGCAGCCCGCGCATCGGCAGTTTGCTGTCAAAGATCAGAGCTGCAATTGTTCCGAAAAACAATGGGGCTATAACCGAGAGAAGCGTATAGAGCACCGTGTGCCCCATCGATTGCCAGAAGCGGGCATCGGTGGCCAACCGGGTAAAATTGGCAAAGCCGACAAAGCTTTGTTCTCCACCAAGATGCCATTCATTGACACTCATCCATAGCGTGAACGCCCACGGGAATAGAATGACCGCCCCGACAATAACCAGCGCCGGAATAACAAACGGCCAATAGCTCGGCTTGAGCCGGCGTTTGCCTGATCTGGCCTTGGTGTTTTGTGCTTCACTGGTCATGGCCGGGGCGGCGATAGTCATTTGCCCTCGCTGCGCGCGAGGATCGGGCGGAATTCTTCCGTTGCCCGTTTCATTTCCGTTGCAGGGTCAGCACCACCGAGAAGGTTGGTCAGCCCGACACCCATCACATCGCGGAACTCTGTGACCGGGACGATAACGGGCAGGCAAAGCTGGCTGACCTTGGCCGATGCCGTCAACACATCAACCCATTCGGACGGCATGGTTACACCCTTGCGAACCTCGGGATCATTGAGGATTGAATTGCGGAACGGTACACCCGAACCGGTTTGCAGCAGACGTGCGCCCATCTCCTTCGAGATTGCCCACTGGCAATAAAGATAGGCTGCTTCCTTCTTCGATGACCCTTCCGTCACTCCGATACCGTCACCAAATGTTGGCGCGGCCTGCGTGGCTGGTCCCTTCGGCATAACGCCATAGCCGACCTTGCCAACGACCCGCGATTTCTCCGGGTTTTCCAGTGGCGGTGCAAAGCCGATACCATCAAGCCACATGGCAACCTTGCCCTGCAGGAAGTTTGATTGGCATTCGGCCCAATTGAAGCCAGTCACGCCGGGAGGCGCGGATTTGGTCATCAGCCGCTGATAGAGCGTTGCCGCTTCGATAGCTTCAGGCGTGTCGGTCTGGAGATTGCCATCATCAATCGTGCTCTTGCCATAACCAAGCATGAGACTGGCCCAGACAGGCGTATTGGCGTTCTTCATGCCCCGCGCGACGAAGCCGTAAGTGCCCTTGCTCGTATCGGTAAGCTTCTCTGCTGCACTCACCAGCTCATCAAAGGATTTTGGATATTCAACCCCTTTGGCGGCAAAGAGTTCCTTGTTCCAATAGAGAATCCAGTAATCCACTGAGAACGGAAGACCGCCGAAACGACCGTTTTTGTCCTTGGCAAAAGCCAGCCCGGCTTCGGCGAAATCGCTTTCGACGAGTGAAGGTTCGGTAAGGCTGGGGTCCTTCAGGAATGGTGTCAGGTCGGCAAGCCAGCCGCCCTTTTCGAACTGCCGTTTCTGCACGTGATAGCTGATATGGATGACGTCAAAGCTCGGCTTGCCGGATGTCAGTTCAATCACGGCTTTCTGGCGTTGCTGCTGTTCCGGTGTCTGCTCGGAATTGACCTTGATCCCCGTCAGTTCTTCGAATTCTTTCTGATACTTTTGCAGGATATCGCCACGCGGACTCTTGATCAGGTTCACCTCAAGCGTCGTGCCCGCATATTTCTTCCAGTCGACATTGGCGAATGCCGGTTTTAGTCCGGCAAAGCTGGCAGCGCCTAGTGCTGCTGATCCGGCCAGAAATTGCCGGCGTGTCGGTTGAATCCGTTGCATGCTTATCATCCTCCCATGATTATTTGAGTGCCGTAACTCCCATTTCCGGCACCGGCGCATTCAGACTTTCAGAGCAAGGTTCCTTGCATTGTTTATGTGTTCAGCGATGGCATCCATCGCCGCCTGGGGTTCGCGTGACTCGATGGCTGATATTACCGCCAGATGCTCACGCATCACCGGAATGACCCGACCTGTGATGCGAAACCGCTCCTGGTTAATCAACCGCATCTTGATGGCATTGATACGATAGGCTTTCGAAATGATCCCGTTACCAAGGGAATCAATGATCGTATCGTGCAGGGACCAGTCAATCGCCTGTGCGTGCAGCTCAAGCTCCGGCGTTTCACCATCCCTCAATGCCATTTCCAATGTCTCTTCATGTTCGCGGCGCAGCTTTGCCAACAGATCATCGGATGCGGACACGCAGAACAGCGCGATGGCCTCCTTCTCCATGAACACACGAAACTGAAACGCCTCGCGTATCAGGTTGATATCAATATGCGCAATCTGTATTCCGCGCTGCGGAACCGTCTTCACCAACCCCTCGGCTTCAAGCCTTGGGACAACTTCGCGGATCGCGCCAAGCGGCATCCCCGTCATGGCCACAAGCTGGCGCTGCGATACGAACTGTCCCGGATGAAAATCACGGGCCAGAAGATGCTCTGTGAAACTGGCATAGGCTTTTTCACGCAGTCTTACCGGCTCGCCACTATCATCCATGCCTGTTCCTCCTCGGGGCGCTTTTACGATTCCCCGTCAGGCTGCCGCTGCTACGAACAAACGATCAAAGATCGTCGTCAGATGCTTGAAATCACCCTCTGGCAAAGCGTCCAGCGGGCCGCGCGTGCGCCGCCAACCGTCTTCACCACGATGATGCGCAACCATTGCCTTGACCGCAGGAATCACTGGATACTTCACCAGTTCGTTGACAGCCGCAACCACCTCTTCGTCATCACGCCCTTCATCAATCATGCGCAGAAGACGTTCGGGGTAAAGATTGGCCAGCCCTGAAATCGCGCCCTGCCCGCCAAGCCGCACGCCGCCTGCAAGGCTTCGCTCGTCACCAATCAGAATGGCAAGATCATTGTGCCGCGCCAGCATTTTTTCCGTATAGTTCCAGTTGCCGGAGGAGTCCTTTACACCTGCAATGGCGTTGGGGAAGGCCTCCCGCAAGCGCGTGACAAGATCAATGGAAATCTCAACCGCCGTAACAGACGGGAGATTATAAAGAATAACTCCACGAACATCTGGTCCGATTGCCCTGAATGTTGCCGAATGCCAGTCAAACAATCCGTCATCACTGACATTCTTGAAGTAAGATGGCGGTGCAAGGAGAATGCCCTTGCATCCCGTATCAAGCGCAAACCGCGCCTGCTCAGCAGCATCGACGTGGGAATTTGCCATGATGCCGACAACGATTTGCGATGGTTCAATTCCCGCCGCAATGAATTCCTTGATAACAGTCTGACGCTCCAGCGCACCGATAGACGAGCCCTCACCCGTTGTTCCAAACAACGTCACACTGCTGCAACCACGCTGCAAACAGGACTTTGCATGATCGATCGCGGCACGCAGATCAATTGCCAACGCCGCATCAAACGGCATCGTCAACGCCGCAGAAAGTCCAAACCGTTCAACCCGAGACAATGATTTTCCTCCCACCCTCTCAATGAATAAAGACTACTAACATGTTAGTTATGAGTCAATAAGTTGTCACGCACTTTTTTATCATTATGAATACAGATGTTGCTAGACTAGGAGGAACTGTTCAACTTCATTTCGCGTTGGCGCACCGGCGCGTCCACCAAACCGTGCGCACTTGATAGCGGCGGCAGCGCTGGCAAACCGCATGATCTCTTCCATGGCCTGCCCCTCAGCCAACCCAAGCGCAAAGGCTCCGTGAAACACATCTCCAGCCGCGAGCGTGTCCACGACATCTACTGGAAAAGCCGGCATATGGTTCACTATACCCGCTTCGCCTTCCGACCAGAAACAGCCCTTATTCCCACCGGTTACAGCGACAAAACCGCGATAGCGTGCCGCCAGGGCAATCACCGCATGCTCGATATCCGTTTCACCGGTGACGATTTCCGCCGCGGGTTCGGAGGCGACAATGTGCGAGGCTAAAGGCAACAGTCGTTCAAGTGTCTCAAGCGACGCAACGTCCGCATCGAGAACGCCGGGAACGCCTGCCTCCCGCGCCGCCTTGAGCGCAGTTGCTGCCGCCAACGGCCAGCGGACATCCGTCATCACCACATCGAATGCGCCGTCTTTAACCGACGGAATTTCCTCCGGCGCGCTCAAAAGGGTTTTGTCATAAAACGGCACGATCATACGCTCGCCCGATCTGTCGACGAAGATCGACGAGAAGGCCGAACGTGCGCCCTCAATGCGGCGGACGAGCGAGCAGTTGACACCTTCGTCTGTCAATTCGGCAACCACCCGATCACCAATATGGTCCAGCCCGGCTGAGGCCCAGAGAAATGCGTCACCACCGAGCCTCGCAATGCTGGCCGCCTGACTTGAGGCCATGCCCGCCGCAATCTCAACAGCCTCCTGCGGGATGAATTTACCGGGACCGGGCGGCAACCTATCCAACCGGAAGATCGTGTCCATCGTCAGCGCACCAACGCACAGAATCCTTGGCTTCGTATTTGCCTGCATAGTCATATTACCCATGTTGGCTGAATCAGCAGAGATGTGCAGCGATAAGGAAACGTTTCATCTGATCCGTCAAGCCAAGGGCAGGTCCTCCAATTTTCCGTGGAACGCTTTGTGCGCGGCAGGATCAAATGATTGCCGATTGCCAGTGGCAGCCCTATGGTCACCCTCCGATTATGATTGATGAGACCAGTATGACTGCCACAACTGCCCGTATTGCGCGTATCATTGCCACCGAGATTAACGCCAGACCTGAACAGGCCAATGCTGCCATTGACCTACTGGATGGCGGCGCAACCGTTCCGTTCATTGCCCGCTACCGCAAGGAGGTGACCGGTGGGCTTGATGATACACAGTTGCGGCTTTTGGATGAGCGGCTGGTGTACCTGCGTGAACTCGATGCGCGACGCGATACGATCATCGAGTCGATCCGCAGTCAGGGTAAACTGACCGATGAGTTGGAAAACAAAATCCTGTCATCAGTCACCAAAGCTGAACTTGAAGACATCTATTTGCCCTACAAACCCAAGCGGCGAACACGGGCTGAAATTGCCCGCGAGCGTGGATTGGGCCCACTCGCCGAAACAATTCTGTCTGACCGCCGCACAGTTCCATCCGAACTTGCTCAGACCTTTCTGGCCGCAGATGTACCTGACGTAAAAACGGCTCTCGATGGCGCACGCGATATTCTGGTCGAGACTTTCTCGGAAAATGCCGATCTTGTCGGCCGTCTGCGCAACCATATGAAGGATAAGGCCGTTCTGCGGGCCAAGATTGCCAATGGCAAACAGGAAGCAGGCGCGAAATTTTCTGACTATTTCAACCATTTCGAGCGCTGGGCAACTATCCCCAGCCATCGCGCCCTCGCCATGCTGCGCGGGCGCAATGAAGATGTGCTGTCGCTCGACATTGAGGTTGATGCCGACGATACGTCGCCCGTCAAACCTGTTGAGCGCATGGTCGCCAGCGCTTATTCAATCTCACCGAACGGAACAGCCGCCGATAGCTGGTTGATGGAGGTTGTCCGCTGGGCCTGGCGTGCGCGACTGTCTCTCAACCTGTCCATCGATCTGATGACGCAGATGCGCGAAAAAGCCGAAGAAGAGGCTATTCACGTTTTCGCCCGCAACCTGAAGGATCTGCTTTTGGCAGCACCGGCGGGATCGCGCGCAACGATGGGACTTGATCCGGGCATTCGTACCGGCGTCAAAGTCGCTATTATCGATGGCACAGGTAAAGTGCTTGACACCACAACAGTCTATCCCTTCCCGCCGCGCAATGATGTCCGCGGGACGCAAGCCGAACTGGCCCGCCTGATTGTCAAACACAAGATTGAGCTGATCGCGATCGGCAACGGGACCGGCAGTCGCGAGACCGAGCGCCTTGTCGCTGATATGCTTGGCGATATGCCATCGCCAAAGCCGTTAAAGGTGATCGTTAGCGAAGCCGGTGCGTCGGTTTACTCGGCATCTGCAACAGCAGCTGCGGAATTCCCCGATCTTGACGTTTCGCTTAGAGGCGCTGTTTCCATAGCCCGGCGCTTGCAGGACCCGCTGGCAGAACTGGTCAAGATCGAGCCTAAATCCATTGGCGTTGGCCAGTACCAGCATGATGTTGACCAGTATCGCTTGGCCCGCTCACTCGACGGTGTTGTCGAAGATGCTGTGAATGCGGTGGGCGTTGATCTCAACACCGCCTCGGCACCGCTACTCGCTCGCATTTCAGGCCTGGGCACCTCACTGGCCGAAGCGGTAATCGCTTACCGCAACGAGGTTGGTCCGTTCAAAACCCGGCGTGATCTTCTGAAAGTCGCCCGGCTAGGGCCGCGTGCCTTCGAACAATGCGCAGGATTCCTGCGTATTCCTGACGGCACAGAGCCGCTGGACGCATCAGCCGTCCATCCGGAAGCTTATGGCGTCGCCAAGAAGATCGTCAGTGCTTGTGGTCGCGATGTCCGCTCGCTGATGAATGACGGTTCTGCTTTGAAGGCGCTCGATCCACGCCTTTTCGTTGACGAGCGTTTCGGTCTACCAACGGTTCGCGACATCATTGCAGAGCTTGAAAAACCCGGTCGCGATCCTCGCCCGCAGTTCAAGACGGCTGCCTTTGCCGACGGCATCGACAATATCAAGGATCTGAAACCGGGAATGATGCTTGAAGGAACTGTCACCAACGTGGCTGCCTTCGGCGCCTTTGTCGATATCGGCGTCCATCAGGACGGTCTGGTCCATCTCTCACAGCTGGCAGATCGTTTCGTCAAGGACGCGCACGAAGTCGTCAAGGCGGGGGATGTGGTGAAGGTTCGCGTCGTTGATATCGACGTAAAACGCAACCGCATCAGCCTGACCATGCGCAAGGATGGCAGCGCACCTGTGCCAAGAGAGCAAAAGGCTGACAATAACAGCTACAGACCAAAGCCAGCCGCACCGAACAAGCCGCAGACTTCATCACCGCAGGGCGCTTTTGGTGCGGCACTCGCGGATGCCTTGCGCAAGAAGTAACGGCTTTAATGCATATCCAGCGGCGTCTTGTGAGCAGCAATATCGTGCGGCAAAATTGTTTGCCGCTCGATCATGCGATGAACGTGGATTTCGCCACCGCGATGTAGCTCGCGAATGCGGTCACCAATCGCGGCATCGGCCTGTGTTCGCCGTTGATTATGGCGAACATATTCAATCCAAGTGGGCGTGTGATAACTTTCCGTCCAGATTTCCGGTTTTTCCAGATCGCGCATCAGCGCCCACTGCCCTGCTCCATCGCGAATTCGCACACGGCGACGGTCTGACATCAATGAGAGGAATTCGGGAATGTCTTCTTCGGCAATCACATAATCAATCATGATGACAATCGGACCGCTGCGTGGCTTCAGATCAAGTGCCAGAAGCGGCTCGCTGAACCGGTTGAGCGGATCAAGATTGAGCGATTTGAATTCAGGCAAGGCATAGCGAAATCCAATCACAGCCCCCACAAGCATCAAGGCACCGGACGCGATCAGTGCTCTGTCCGCTCCATATTGCTCCGCTGCCGCACCCCAGACCCAGCTTCCTGCGGCGATACCTGCAAATGTCGTCGTCTGATAGAGCGACAGGGCGCGTCCCACTACCCAGCGCGGCGTCGACAGTTGCACCGTTACATTGAACAGGGAAAGGGCGAGCACCCAGCACGCCCCCGCCAGCAACAGAGCGATATTGGTTGGCCAGACAGACGTGCTTATCGCTGTAATGACAGCACTCACGGCAAATCCTGCAAATGCAAAGCGCACAATGGCTTCGCTTGAGAGAAATTCGCGCAAGCGTGCGCTAAGCAAAGCACCGCCAATAGCGCCAATACCGAATGAGCCGAGCATGACGCCATACGTCAAAGGTCCGCCGTGAACGAGATCACGCGCGACAAGCGGCAACAGTGCCAGAATGGCGCTTGCCGAAAGACCGAACACAAAACCACGAATCACCACTTTGCCGATATTGGGGGACATCGCCACATAACGCAGACCCGCCGAGATGGCTCGTCCCAGCGATTCGCGCGGCAAGGGGCTGGGGTCAATCTTCGGCTGCCACCGCATCAATGCGTAGATAACGGCAAAATAGCTGACCGCATTCACCGCAAAGGTTGCAGCTGCACCGGCTATGGCAACGATAAGACCGCCGATGGCCGGACCGACGCTGCGCGTAATGTTGAACCCCATACTGTTCAGCGCCACGGCATTGGGAAGGTCCTCGCGGGGGACCATATCACCCACCGAGGCTTGCCAGGATGGGTTGTTCAGAGCCGTTCCGCAGCCCAGAAGAAATGTAAAGGCCAGCAGAAGCCACGGCGTAATAAGGCCGAGATAAGCAAATACCGTCAGCAGCGCTGAAACAATCAGCATGAACCATTGCGCCACGAGCATCACTTTGCGCCGATCAAAATTGTCGGCAAGTGCACCGGATACAAGCGAAAAAATCATGATGGGCAGAGCAGTGGAAGCCTGAACGAGGGCCACCATATTCACCGAATCGGTAATTGACGTCATCATCCAGGCAGCACCAACCGCCTGAATCAGCGATCCAAAGTTGGATACAAGGCTCGCCATCCAGATGGTGCGGAATATGTCGTGCCTGAACGGGGCCAGTGGTGATGATCGATCCGCCACCGCGTCTACTTTCTCTTTGGCGTGAAGTGCAAATCACTGCTCTGAACATTTATAGGCTTGGCAGATCGGATTGCCAGCGGTCAAATAGCTTTGAAACGCATTTTCGATAGCCTGGTAACAAAATCCGGCAACGATCCGTCATTTGCGCGCATTCAAATGATCGCTGGAAGATAAAATGGGGTGCAGTGCAAAAACCGTCCGAACAGGGGTTTTCTTCCTGAATGAATTGGACTATATGACCCCCCATCGGCTTAATCAGCCACCGCATTTCAAAGCGGTTGTTGGGGAATAGGTTAACGGTAGACCCACGGACTCTGACTCCGTTAGTCCTGGTTCGAATCCAGGTTCCCCAGCCACTTTTTCGCATCAGCAAACCATCTCATTTAACGTCCTTAGTTTGATCGTTATTGACTTTCGACCTTGCGCGGCTGACACCTTACGAGAGTATTTCGCGGCACCAGCTTCAGTGGTTGTAACATTGCAATGAGCAGTTTGAAATTCGGAACAAGCGGCCTGCGTGGTCTGGTAACGGAACTACCCGACGCGGTTTGCAAAGCTTATACTCTCGCATTCCTCACACACATGCAGAAGGTGACCGGTGTTACATCGGACAGCACTTTGCTCATCGGTTACGATCTGCGTTCAAGCAGTCCGCGCATAGCCGCAGCTTGTATTGCCGCAGCGCAAGCTTTCGGCATGAAGGTGGAAAATTGTGGTCCTTTGCCAACACCGGCGCTGGCATTGAGGGCCCTTACCTTGAAGGCGCCAGCAATTATGGTCACAGGCAGCCATATTCCTGCAGATCGAAATGGCTTGAAATTCTATCGACCGGATGGCGAAATCGACAAGATTGATGAAGCCGGTATTCTGGCGGTTCTTGATCTCGCCATGGAACATTCGATTGCGCCGGATGAACCGACAATGATCATGCCGGATGCCTTGCAAAATTATATCAATCGAAGCATTGCCGTGCTCAAGCCAAGGGCGCTGGCCGGAAAGAGGATCGGCGTTTATCAGCATAGCTCTGTTGCTGGCGATTTGATCGTCACTATTCTGCAAAGCTTGGGAGCTGATGCTATCGCGCTCGGTCACTCCGACATATTCGTGCCTGTCGATACCGAAGCTCTTCGTCCAGAGGATGTCGCCTTCGCCGAAGATGCGTGCAAAAAGTACAAGCTTGATGCGCTGGTTTCAACTGATGGCGATGCCGATCGGCCGCTTATCGCTGATGAGAATGGCGTTTTCATCCGCGGTGACAGTGTTGGCCTGTTGACCGCACATTTTCTCAACGCAGATGCCGTCGTTACACCGGTAACCTCGAATACCGCCATTGAACTCAGCGGTCTCTTTGCAAAAGTCTATCGGACGCGCGTCGGATCACCCTACGTGATAGAGGGCATGGAACAGGCCCGGGCGGACGGATTGAAGCGAATTGTTGGCTTTGAAGCCAATGGCGGAGTTCTGTTGGGCACTCCCGTGACCACCGAAGGGGGAACATTGAGTGCATTGCCAACGCGCGATGCAATGCTTCCCATCTTGAGCGTTCTCGGCATGGCGGCCAGTAAAGACGTTGCGATATCCGCGCTGCTACAAGACCTGCCGTCCCGCTTTACCCGCAGTGGTCGTCTGGAACATATCCCATCAACGGCTAGCGATCCGTTTCTGCAAGGTTTGCTTGATAGTGTGCGCCGCGATCCTTTCTTTGCGCAGGTTGGCACGATTAGAGCAAGCGACGCGATTGATGGCGTGCGTGTTGTGCTCTCGAGCGGCGAAGTGGTCCATTATCGCGCGTCGGGCAATGCACCGGAACTGCGCTGTTACGCAGAGGCATCCAACGACAGCCGCGCTGAAGAACTGCTTCAATGGGGATTGAAGCAAGCTCAAGAAGTCTTGAGCTCGCCTTCTTGATCTCTGCTTAAGGCATTAGCTCAATTGCAGAAGTCTTTTGACCGTTGACTTGGTCGACTGTTCCCAATCGGGCGCTTTCCAGCCAAACACCTCATGGAATTTTTCAGTGTTAAGGCGTGAATTCAAGGGCCGCCGGGCTTTTGTAGGATATTCTGACGTCAGAATATCCTTGACGTCAGCAAATGGTCCTTGCACGTCTTGACTGGCCTGAAAAATCACCCGAGCAAAATTGCTCCAGCTCGTGCTGCCTGTCCCGGCAAGATGATATATGCCGAAAGCGTCAAATTGCGGATCGACATGAAGACGCTCAGCCACGCAAAGAATACCATCCGCAATATCAATCGCCGATGTTGGGTTACCCCATTGATCCGATACAACTGACAAACTGTCGCGGCTCGCCGCCAGATGCAGCATGGTTTTGACGAAGTTCTTGCCGAACGGACTATAGACCCATGCAGTGCGCAGGATCAGGTGCTTGCTGTTGGCTGCAGCGACCAATGCTTCGCCCGCCAGTTTGGTTCGCCCATAGACGCCGTGTGGTCCGGTGGAGTCAGCTTCGGTATAGGGCTTTTCACCTTCGCCAGCGAAGACATAATCCGTTGAAAGATGAATAACAGGAGCGCCTACCCGCGCGGCAGCCTCGGCTACCGCGCCTGCACCAGTTGCATTGATAGCATATGATAATTCAGGTTCATCCTCCGCCTGATCGACAGCCGTATAGGCAGCGGCTGAAACAACGAGATCAGGCTTTGCAGTCTTTATCGCATCGAAAATTGTATCCGGCTTTGCCAAATCAAAGTCCGGGCGTCCGAGCGTCAACAGTTCCACCGACGGATGAAGCGCGGCGCGTTCGATCAGACTGCGGACAACCTGCCCTTCCCGTCCTGTTACAACAACTCTCATGCTGTTCCTTTTTTCAGGGATACCGAACCGAGCCGCTCCCCTGCATAACTTCCACTACGGATCGGCTCCCACCACCACTTGTTGTCGAGATACCATTGCACAGTCCGCTCCAGACCAGTGTCAAACGTCTCTGCTGGCTTCCAGCCGAGTTCCCGTTCGATCTTGGAGGCGTCGATGGCATAACGGCGATCATGGCCGGGTCGATCGGTAACGAAGGTGATGAGATCTCGGTAGCGTACTCCGCCTTTGCGCGGGCGTTTGCTGTCAAGAATATCGCATATGGTTTCGACAACGCTGAGATTGGTGCGCTCGGCACGACCGCCAATATTATAGCTTTCGCCCGGCTTGCCTTTGGTTACAACCAATTCCAATGCCCGAGCGTGATCCTCAACGAAAAGCCAGTCGCGAACATTTGCACCGGCTCCATAAACCGGCAACGGCTTCTCATCCAAAGCGTTGAGAATAACCAGCGGGATCAGCTTTTCGGGAAAATGGAAGGGACCATAATTGTTCGAGCAATTCGATAGGACTACCGGCAGACCATAAGTCTCATGCCATGCACGAACCAAATGATCCGAGGCCGCTTTTGACGCTGAGTAAGGGGACGAGGGAGCATAGGGCGTCTCTTCCGTGAAGATGCCGCTGTCGAAAGGCAGATCGCCAAACACTTCATCCGTAGAAATATGATGGAAGCGGAAATTGGATTTTGCTGGTTCCGGCAGGTCTCGCCAATATGTCAGCGCAGCATTAAGCATGCGGAATGTTCCGACAATGTTTGTTTCAATGAAGGCTGCCGGACCGTCAATCGAGCGATCCACGTGACTCTCGGCAGCCAAATGCATAATCGCATCGATCTTCTCATTGCGAAGAATGTCCAGAATTGTGGTGTCATCACAAATGTCAGCCTCAACGAAGCTGTAATTAGGATAATTCTCGATCTGTCGAAGCGATGCGAGATTACCCGCGTAAGTAAGCTTGTCGAGGTTAAAGACTTGGTTTTGGGGATTTGCCGCAAGCTGACGGCAAACCGCCGACCCGATAAAACCCGCACCACCCGTAACTAGGATTTTCATGAAAAAAACTCTCTCTCAGGGGAAAACTTCGGTGCCGTCAAGCAAAGGTGCTTTCCGGTCCTTGTCAGAAAGCTGGAGCATTGAAGCATCCAGTGGCCACTCAATCCCGATAGAGGGGTCATCGAAGCGAATACCACGATCATGTTGAGGTGAATAATAATCCGTAACCTTGTAAATAACCTCGGTATTTTCCTCCAATGTTACAAAGCCATGGGCAAAACCTTTTGGAACAAGAATCTGGTTCCACTTTGCAGCCGACACCTCAAGCGAAACCCACTTCCTGAACGTCGGAGAGTCCCGGCGAATATCGACGACCACATCAAGAATAGAGCCCTTGACGACGCGCACCAATTTATCCTGAGCACGCGGCGGCAACTGATAATGCAACCCGCGCAAAACACCTTTGGCAGCCGAAAACGAATGATTGTCCTGCACAAACTGCAGCTTAATCCCCGCCGCGGCAAAACTATCGGCATTGTAGGTTTCGGAGAAAAAGCCTCTGTCATCACCAAACTTGGGCGGCAATATCTCAAGTACGCCTTCAAGGGCGAGAGGTCTGACTTCAATCATTCTTTCCCAATCTCCTCAGCACGCCGCCGCAAATAGGCTGCATATTCCGTCTTCCCCATCTTTGCTGCCCGTTCGAGCACCTGATCGGAGTTCAACCAACCCCATTCCAGACCGATCTCTTCCGGGCATGCGATCTTGATGCCTTGCCGATGTTCGATTGTCCGAACAAACGATGAAGCCTCATGCAAACTGTCGTGCGTACCAGTATCAAGCCAAGCATAGCCGCGCCCCAACTGCTGGACCTGCAAATCCCCGCGCTCAAGATAGACATTGTTGACGCTGGTAATTTCCAACTCGCCACGGGACGATGGTTCAATGGACGCTGCAATGTCCACAACATCATTGCTGTAAAAATAAAGCCCCGTCACAGCCCAGTTGGATTTGGGTTTCGCCGGCTTTTCCTCGATGGATATTGCCTGACCTGTGACTTTATCGAATTCAACGACGCCATAACGTTGCGGATCGTCAACATGATAGGCAAAGACTGTTCCACCCGTCGTAATCGATGAAGCAAGCTGACACAATTTGGAAAGGCCATCGCCGAAATAGATGTTATCGCCCAGAATCATGGCGACACTGTCTTGGCCGATAAATTCGCGCCCTATGATAAACGCTTCAGCCAAGCCGTTTGGCTGCGGTTGTTCAGCATAGGAAAAGTTGACGCCGAAATCCGAACCATCTCCAAGCAGTTTCTGAAAAAGCGGCAAATCGTGCGGTGTTGAGATGATCAGAATATCACGGATACCCGCGAGCATGAGAACACTCAATGGGTAATAGATCATGGGTTTGTCATAGATGGGGAGAATTTGCTTCGACACCGCGATCGTCAATGGGTAAAGACGTGTACCGCTTCCGCCAGCTAGTATAATTCCCTTCATTCGATCACTTCCTTATGTCAATGCTAAAGTCGAGTCGTGACATGACGCCTTCAATAGCCGCCGGTAATTTCATTTAAAAATGGCGAAATGCGGTTCGCCTATCATTGTGGCAGACATTTGGCGAGAACAGAACCACGAGTCAACCGAGACGAAATGGAAAAATGGCAAGACTAAATGTCTATTCTCCAACAAGTTGATGATTTTACGACATAATTATCATCGATAACTATATACGCAATGCCAAGTAAAACGGATTTTTGAATGCGAACTGAGCACCAATCTGAAGTCAGCGCGATTATCGTGACCTATAATCCGGATGTTGCAGCTCTTGCGAAACTTCTGAACGCGATAGGTCCCCAAGTTGCTGATGTCATTGTGGTGGACAATGGTTCGAAAACCGATTTGAATCAGTGGCTTGCAAATCAGCCCATCGAGGTAAAATTCGTACCTCTCGGCACAAATTGCGGTATCGCAAAAGCACAAAATGTCGGCATTGATCAGGCCCGAACAAGGGGTTCAAACTTCATTCTTCTGCTTGATCAGGACAGTGTGCCAGCCCCAAACATGGTGGCCATATTATTATCGGCAGCGAAAGCCCAGATCGCCGAAGGTATCAAGCTTGGGTGCGTTGGTCCGCGGTATGAGGATTCGCGCCAGAACAATCCTCCCCCTTTTGTAAAAATAGAGGGGCTCCGCCTTCAGCGTCAAACCTGTGCTTCGGCGAATTCAGTTGTGGACGTGGATTATCTCATTGCTTCGGGCTGTCTCATTCCCATGACAACCATTGACGATGTTGGTGATATGAAAGAGGAACTGTTCATCGACTATGTGGATATCGAGTGGGGTTTGCGCGCGCAACAGAAGGGCTACCGTTCTTTTGGCGTTTGCGCCGCGCAAATGCAGCACGATCTCGGTGACAATCCCGTCAAATTCCGTGGACGATATATTCCTGTCCATAGTCCATTGAGGCACTATTATCATTTCCGGAACGCTGTCTGGCTTTACCGSCAATCATGGCTACGGACCAACTGGAAAGTTGTCGATGCGGCACGTCTCGCACGAAAATTCGTTTTCTACAGCCTCTTTACCGCACCTCGGCTCGAACATGCCTGGATGATGACAACCGGCGTATTTCACGGCCTTATCGGGCGTATGGGAAAGAGGCCCGGCAATGGTTGAACACAATGTCCTCATCGCAAATCCAGATTATGAGATCACGATCAGCGTCGTGATTTTCAAACCGGATCGTTTAGTGCTCGGCAATACACTCAAAAGCCTGCAAAGGGCACTTGAAGAGACAACTCCGCTTCGCGCCAAGCTCTACGTCATCGACAACACCCCTGATGTTTCGGACCACAATTGGCTGAGAGAATTGTTGCCTGACCTTCCACTTGAGATCATCGCGGGGCACGGCAACATTGGTTTTGGTGCAGCCAACAATATGGTTCTGGACAGAGCGGGTAAATTCCACCTTGTTTTGAACCCAGACGTGGAAATGCAGCCGGATGCCCTGAAACAGGCGCTGGCATTCATGACAGAAAACCCAGCCGGTGGCCTGATCACACCAAAGGCGTTTAATCCAGACGGAAGCACGCAGTATCTTTGCAAACGATATCCCGCAATCTTCGACCTGCTTCTTCGCGGCTTCGCCCCAAACGGTATCAAAAAGCTGTTTCGCAAGCGTTTGCAGCGGTACGAAATGCGGGATCAGATTGCAGATACGCTGTTCTGGGACCCCCCCATTGTCAGCGGATGTTTCATGTTCTTCCGCGGCGACATATACAAACAGTTGGGTGGTTTTGATCCGCGCTATCTGCTCTATTTCGAAGATTTCGATATTTCACTGCGCACCGGCAAAATAACGCGTATTGCCTATGTCCCGGCAGTCAAAATCGTCCACGAAGGTGGTCACGCTGCCAGTAAAGGCCTCTGGCACATCAGGCAATTTGCCCGCTCGGCCTTCATATTCTACACGACCTATCCACTGAAGCTTTTCTAATCCGTCGTCAAAGATGCAACGAAGACATTTTTATTTGTCGCGGCCATCAATCTGCCGATTGATTGCCAGAGCAATCAACGTGCATGCAGCGCCAGACAGGAGATAAGCACCACTCGCAATAAGACCGAAGCGGCTTGACAACGCCAAAGCAACAAGCGGAGCAAAACCGGCACCGAACAACCACGCAAGATCTGTTGTCAGCGCAGACCCCGTATAGCGGTACCTTCTTGAAAAATTCGACGCAACCGAGCCGGATGACTGGCCGAAGGACAAGCCGAGAAGCAGGAAGCCGAAAACCATGAAGATGATCTCGCCGACATCACCACCATCAAGAAGTTGAGGCGCAAAGCCACTGAAGACAGCAATGGCAATGGCCGTGGCTATAAGCAATCGGCTCCGTCCCACACGATCGGCGATATTTCCGGAAGCTAGAATTGCCAGAACACCCACTGCCGCACCAATCGTCTCAATCATGAGAAAGCGTGCTGGCCCCTGATCCGTGAAAAGGAATACCCAGGAGAGAGGAAACACGGTGACCATATGAAACAGGGCGAAGCTGGCCAAAGGAGCAAATGCACCGATAACAACATGCCGTCCTTCTGCCTGCAATGTATCGCTGACAGTGGTTGGCTGTAGTTCCCGGCGCTCGAAAAGTTCGGCGTATTGCTCGGTGACAACCATGCGCAGACGGGCAAAAAGCGCCACCACATTGATCGCAAAAGCAACAAAGAAAGGATAACGCCAACCCCATTCCAGAAAGTCCTGTGCGGACAGATGTGCAACGAAGAACGCAAAGAGGCTGGCTGCAACCATCAATCCGAGCGGGGCACCAAGCTGCGGGATCATGGCATACCAGCCCCGGCGACGTTCTGGTGCATTCAGGGCAAGGAGTGAGGCAAGTCCATCCCATTCACCGCCGAGCGCCAACCCCTGACCGAGCCGGAAAAGCGCTAGAAGCAGCGCCGATACCCAGCCCACTTGCTCATAGCCGGGAAGAAAAGCAATTGCCACTGTCGAGCTGCCAAGCAGGAACAGAGTGATGGTGAGCTTAACTCCACGGCCATAGGTGCGGTCGATGGCCATGAAGATTACAGTACCAAGCGGTCGCGCAATGAAGGCCAGCGCAAAAATTGCGAAGGAATAGAGCGTGCCGGTAAGCGGATCGACATAGGGGAAAACGAGTTTGGGGAAAACAAGCACCGACGCAATGGCATAGACGAAAAAGTCGAAGAACTCCGACGTACGGCCAATAATAACGCCAATGGCGATTTCGCCCACGTTGACGTCGTCGTGACTGCCATGCAGGCCTTTCACGTCACGTCCGTGCGTCGATGAGGGCACCCCTATTTCCGCGCTCATATCTGGTTGCGCTCCTCAATCCTGAATTGGCAGCTGCTTTCTTCAAGCCGCTCTCACGGCTTATGCTAGCATCTCCTTTATCATTGTGACACATTACGGAAGGATTGGGCAAATTGTCCAATGTCACTTTGAATGGGGTGCCGTTACGGATGGCGTAAATTACCGCTGTTATCAAGACAGGAACGACCTTGAAACGTTTTCTTGCCGTCGCCATACTTCCGTTTCTTACCATGCTGACCGCATGCAATGCTGTCGTCATGAGCCCGTCTGGCGACGTGGCCGCACAGCAGCGGGACCTCATTGTTATCTCGACCATTCTGATGCTGATCATCATTGTGCCCGTCATGCTGCTGACGGTGTTTTTTGCATGGCGCTATCGCCAGTCTAATACGGAAGCCCGGTATGAACCAGACTGGGATCACTCGACGCAGCTTGAGCTGATCATCTGGGCGGCCCCCTTGCTCATTATCATTTGCCTTGGCGCATTGACGTGGATGGGTACACACCTGCTCGATCCCTACCGCCCGCTGGATCGTATAGCTCCCGGCAAACTGGTCGATAAACAGACCAAGCCCCTGCAAGTGGAAGTTGTCGCGCTCGATTGGAAATGGTTGTTCATCTATCCTGAATATGGCGTGGCAACCGTCAATGAACTGGCCGCTCCAGTAGACAGACCAATCAATTTCCGCCTGACCTCATCGGCGGTAATGAATTCATTCTACATTCCCGCCCTTGCCGGTCAGATCTACACCATGCCAGGCATGGCGACGAAGCTTAGCGCTGTGATCAACCATCCCGGTACGTTTGAAGGTTTTTCGGCAAATTATAGCGGCGCTGGATTCTCCGGTATGAAGTTTGCGTTCCTCGGCCTGTCCGATGCCGATTTTGACAAGTGGATGGCCGGTGTGAAGGCGCAAAGCGGTTCGCTGGATCGCAATGCTTATCTCGAACTTGAACGTCCCAGCGAAAATGACCCGGTGCGCCGCTACGGGAGCGTCGATGCACAGCTCTTTACCGCCGTGCTCAACCGCTGCGTCGAACTCGGTAAGATGTGCATGGATGAAATGAGTTCCATCGATGCCAAGGGCGGTCTTGGCCTTGCGGGCATCAACAATCTGCATCCACTTGAATATGATAAATACACACGGCGCGGTGCGATATTTGCTCCACCAGCGACCTATGTCGCGCGGATATGCACCACTGAAGAAGAGGCGAGAATGCGTGTGAGCCAGCCGCTTCTGTCACCGCGTGACATTTCTCCTGTCCTTGGCGCGGGTCTGCCGCGCCCGGTATCAGCCCCATTGTTCGGCGCACCGCGCCGCCCGTCGAATTCCTGAACGGATTGAGTCCGATATGTTTGATAATCCCGCTCTTCTCAAAGCAGTCTTCGGCCGCCTGACGCTGGAATCCTTTCCGTATCATGAGCCGATTCTTGTCGGCACTTTCGCAATGGTGGCCCTTGGCGGCTTGGCACTGGTGGGAATACTGACCTATTACCGCCTATGGGGTTATCTCTGGCGCGAATGGTTCACCAGCATCGACCACAAGCGCATTGGCATCATGTATATGGTCCTGGGTATCGTCATGTTGCTGCGCGGCTTTTCCGATGCCATCATGATGCGCCTGCAACAGGCCATAGCTTTCGGCGGGTCGGACGGTTACCTCCCGGCGCATCACTACGATCAGGTGTTCACCGCCCACGGCGTGATCATGATCTTCTTCGTCGCCATGCCGCTCGTCACGGGCCTAATGAACTTTGTCGTTCCGCTGCAAATCGGCGCGCGTGACGTGTCCTTTCCGTTCCTGAACAATTTCAGCTTCTGGATGACAACCGCTGGCGCCATACTGGTCATGATGTCCCTGTTCGTCGGGGAGTTTGCCAAGACCGGCTGGCTCGCCTATCCACCGCTTTCCAATATCGGATACAGTCCGGATGTCGGGGTGGACTACTATATATGGGCGCTGCAAATAGCCGGTATCGGCACATTGCTATCGGGCGTCAATCTGGTTGCGACCATCGTCAAGATGCGCGCGCCCGGAATGACAATGATGAAGCTGCCGGTCTTCACCTGGACAGCCCTATGCACCAACGTCCTGATCGTTGCCGCCTTCCCCGTGCTGACAGCCGTTCTCGCTCTGCTCAGCCTTGACCGCTACGTCGGCACGAACTTCTTCACCAATGATTTTGGTGGCAATCCGATGATGTATGTAAACCTCATCTGGATCTGGGGCCATCCGGAAGTCTACATTCTCATTTTGCCCGCTTTCGGCATTTTCTCCGAAGTGACCTCCACATTCTCCGGCAAGCGCCTCTTCGGTTATACCTCGATGGTCTATGCGACCGTCGTTATCACCATTCTCGCCTATCTCGTCTGGCTCCACCACTTCTTCACCATGGGTTCCGGTGCGAGCGTGAATTCTTTCTTCGGCATCACGACGATGATCATTTCGATCCCCACAGGCGCCAAAATATTCAATTGGCTCTTCACCATGTATCGTGGCCGCATCCGCTTCGAACTGCCGATGATGTGGACGATTGCCTTCATGTTGACCTTCGTTATCGGCGGCATGACCGGCGTGTTGCTCGCCGTGCCACCGGCAGACTTTGTGTTGCATAACAGCCTGTTCCTCGTGGCGCATTTTCATAATGTCATCATCGGCGGTGTGCTGTTCGGCCTTTTTGCCGGTATCAGCTATTGGTTCCCGAAGGCATTTGGTTTCAAGCTTGATCCGTTCTGGGGCAAGATGTCGTTCTGGTTCTGGGTCATCGGCTTCTACTTCGCCTTCATGCCGCTGTACGTATTGGGTCTGATGGGCGTAACAAGGCGCCTGCGGGTGTTCAATGATCCGTCGCTGCAGATCTGGTTCGTCATCGCCGCTTTCGGTGCTGTCCTGATCGCTATCGGCATCCTGTCCTTCCTCATCCAGATTTATGTCAGCATCCGCAACCGTGAGAAGCTGGCGGACTTTACAGGCGATCCCTGGGATGGTCGGACGCTCGAATGGTCAACATCATCACCACCACCCGCTTACAACTTTGCCTTCACGCCGGTGGTTCATGATCTCGACGCTTGGCACGACATGAAAAGACGCGGCTACACACGTCCGCTCGAAGGCTTCAAGGCGATCCACATGCCCAAAAACACCGGCACGGGTATTATCCTTGCGGTTCTGAGCATCATCTTTGGCTTTGCCATGATCTGGTACATCTGGTGGTTGGCTGCCTTCGGTTTCGTGGCTATGCTCGCCGTAACGATCGGCCATACATTCAACTATAAGCGCGACTTCCACATACCGGCAGATGAAGTTATTCGCACGGAAGGTGAGCGGACAGCTCTCCTCGCAGGAGCCGCACAATGAGTTCTTCCGTGGTTCACGAGAACAGCGCAACACCAACTTTCTACGTGGTTGATGAGCACGATCATCCCGAAGGCGGCAGCACCATGTTCGGCTTCTGGATTTACCTGATGAGCGATTGCCTCATCTTTGCGGTGCTGTTCGCAACCTATGGCGTGCTTGGCGGCAATTATGCAGCCGGGCCGTCGCCAAAAGATCTTTTCGATCTGCCGCTTGTGGCGATCAATACGTCAATGCTGCTCTTTTCGTCCATCACCTATGGCTTTGCCATGCTGACGATGGACAAGGGACGGATTGGCGCAACGCAGGCTTGGCTTGGCTTGACCGGCCTCTTCGGCCTAGCGTTCATTGGCATCGAACTTTACGAGTTCTCGCATATGATCCATGAAGGCGCCACGCCGCAGAGAAGCGCCTTCCTGTCGTCCTTCTTTACACTTGTTGGAACGCACGGGCTGCACGTCACCGTTGGTCTGGTCTGGCTGACAACCCTGATGATACAGGTCAAACGTTATGGGCTTATCGCGGCAAACAAGCGCCGCTTGATGTGCCTCAGCATGTTCTGGCACTTCCTTGACGTCATCTGGATTGGCGTTTTCACTTTCGTTTACCTGATGGGAATGTTGCGATGACAACGGCGCATACTGATGATCACAGCCACCCGGACGATGGCGGGCACGCACACGGCTCGCTTCGATCCTATCTGATCGGTTTTGGCCTCTCGGTTGTCCTGACAGCCATTCCCTTCTGGCTCGTTATGACCGGCGCACTGGACTCCAAACAGGGGACGGCACTCGCAATCATGGCATTGGCCGTGATCCAGATTGTTGTGCACATGGTGTTCTTCCTGCACATGAACGTTCRTTCGGAAAATGGCTGGACGATGATGGCACTGATCTTCACGCTCGTCCTCGTGGTCATCACGCTCACCGGGTCCCTATGGGTCATGTATCATCTGAACACCAACATGATGCCCGGCCACGATATGAGCCAGATCCCCTGATGGCATAGCCAATGGATGGCAATGTTGACGACAGCGGCGACCCTGCAAACCCACGACCGACATCTCTGTGGCGGCTTGGCATGTTTGGGCTTGTCGCGTTGTTGGGGGTCGTTCTGCTGTGCGGCCTTGGTATCTGGCAGATGGAGCGACGCGTCTGGAAACTGGATCTGATCGAGCGTGTCGAGCAACGTGTTGGCGCACCTGCGACGCCTGCGCCGGGACCAGATACTTGGCCCGCGATTGGTGATCAGGATACCTATCGTCATATCCATGTGAGCGGACGCTTTCTGCAAAACCGTGATACGCTTGTCAAAGCCGTTACTGAACGCGGCAGCGGATACTGGCTTATGAGCCCTTTTCAGACAGACAATGGTTTTACTGTGCTGATTAACCGGGGTTTTGTGCCAGAAGGAGCAGCGGAAAGCTCATGGCAGGAAACCCCAGACACGGAGGTAACGGGCCTCATGCGCATGAGCGAACCCAAAGGCGGTTTCCTCAGGCGGAACGATGCCTCTGTCGATCGATGGTATTCGCGCGATGTTGACGCAATCGCGACAGCAAAATCCCTTGGTGTCATCGCCCCCTATTTTATTGATGCAGATTCCAATGCCAAATCGCAACAACCACCCATTGGAGGATTGACGGTCATTCGTTTTGCCAACAATCATCTGGTTTATGCCATAACATGGTTTGTACTGGCCCTTATGCTTGCCGCAGCTACGATTTACGTTGGACGGAATGAATGGCAAATTCGCAAAATCATACGATTGAATCGGTCCTGACATATTGAGCCAAGTGCTGAACCCAGAGGCGGAACGCGTGGAGTCGAAACAGATCAGCGCAGCTGAAAATAGTCTGATGACCGGGCTTGGACCCGTGGCACCGCCAGCCGATTACACCGCCAATTGGAAAAATATGAGCCTTCTGATCCAGCTTCGCTGGATCGCGGTCGTCGGACAAATCGTGACGATTGCCGTTGTGCATGAATGGTTCAATATTGAATTGCCGCTGCTTCCGATGTTTCTGGTTCTCGCTGGGATTATTGGGCTCAATCTCGCCAGCATTGTCTGGCTGCGCAATGACAAGATTACCACACAGGCCTCTCTGTTTATCGTTCTTGTGTTCGACGTGGCTGCTCTCACCGCGCAGCTCTATTTGAGTGGCGGCGCAACCAATCCCTTTATTTTCCTGTATCTCTTGCAGGTGACGCTCAGTGCGGTGCTGCTGGACGCGCGACTGACTTCAGCGATCGTCGCCATAGCTTGCACAAGCTTTGCTGGCCTTACGGTATTCTACGAACCCATTATCCTGCCCGGGCAAGGCTTCGACGAGCTTTTTCGCCTCCACATTATCGGCATGCTCATCTGCTTCGTTCTGGACGCTGCTCTCCTTGTCGTGTTTGTGGCGCGGATCAATCGGAATCTGCGCGAGCGCGATGCGAACCTTGCTGCCTTGAAACAGCATGCGGCAGAAGAGGATCATATTGTCCGTATGGGACTGCTTGCATCCGGCGCTGCACATGAGCTTGGTACACCGCTTTCTTCACTCTCGGTCATTCTTGGGGACTGGCGACGCGTTCCCGCCCTTGCCAAAAACCCCGATCTTGTGCAGGAAATCGACGAAATGCAGGCAGAGGTGCAGCGCTGCAAAGCGATTGTGACCGGGATTTTGCTCGCGGCCGGTGAAGCGCGCGGAGAAGCTCCTGCTATCACCACCGTCAATGCTTTCCTTGACGAACTTGTCGCTGAATGGCGCGCCGCGCGGTCTGCGACAACCCTTTCCTATGGGAATGCTTTTGGACTCAATCTTACAATCGTCTCGGATTCAGCCCTGAAACAGGTCATATTCAACGTGCTTGACAATGCATTCGATGCATCGCCCGGTTGGGTCGGATTTCTGGCGGAGCGCGAGGGTGATATGCTGGTACTGCGTGTCAATGATGCAGGTCCCGGCTTTCAGCCCGATATATTGGCAAAATTTGGCAAGCCTTATCAGTCAAGCAAGGGTCGCCTCGGCGGTGGTCTCGGGCTTTTTCTGGTCGTCAATGCGGTACGCAAACTTGGGGGCGCCGTGAATGCACGCAATCTGCCGCAGGGTGGCGCTTCTGTGACATTGGAGTTGCCGCTTGCATCGCTCGCCATTGGAGTGCGTGACCATGACAAGTGAACGGCTGCTGGTTATTGTTGAAGACGACACCGCGTTTGCCCGGACTCTGAAACGCTCCTTTGAGCGGCGCGAATACAGTGTCGTGTTGGCGAGCGGACTTGAGGAAGTTCAGGAGATTCTGAAGACCCAATCGCCACACTATGCAATCGTCGATCTGAAACTTGCCGGCGCTTCGGGCCTCACCTGCGTCGAGGCACTGCATGCCCATGACCCGGAAATGCTCATTGTCGTGCTGACGGGTTTCGCCAGCATTGCAACGGCCGTGGAAGCAATCAAGCTTGGTGCGTGTCACTATCTGGCCAAGCCATCCAATTCCGACGATATCGAAGCAGCATTCAGCAAGGCAGCAGGAAATACACAGATCGATCTGACAGCACGCCCGACGTCTATCAAGACGCTGGAATGGGAACGTATCCATCAGATGTTGGTAGAGACGGACTTCAACATATCAGAGACGGCGAGACGGCTTGGCATGCACCGCCGCACCCTCGCCCGTAAACTTGAGAAACGCCGGGTGAATTAGCCCGGCGCATTTCTTCGCTTACCGACCGGGTTGATTGCGCAGCTTTTCCGCTTCCGCATAAAAGCGCTTTTCCCATTCCTTGTGGTTATCGAGCCCTTCCCGAATGAATGGGGTGAATACGGCCAGATTCATGAGCAGCCAATTGACGAAATTGGCGGGGAATCTCGTGGGCTTTACGAAATCGACGAAAAGAACAACGCGGGTTTTATCCGTATGATTCCAGGCTTCGTGCTCATAGGCATCATCGAAAATGAGCGCCTTGCCCTCCTGCCAGTGACAAATCTGGTCTTTGACGCGAATTGCCAGCCTGTCTGACTGTTCAGGAACAATCATGCCCAGATGGAGACGGAGCACACCATTATATGGCCCGCGATGCGGTGGCAGATGCTTTCCGGGTTCGAAGATCGAAAACATTGCCGTTTTCAGATTTGGTATCTTTTGCACGGCCGCCCAAGTCTTCGGGCAGGCAAGAATATTCTGTTCAGATTTCACGCCAAACCCGATCAGGAAGAACGTCTTCCAGCTCTTGTCCGTCGAAATGGTTTTAACATCGGTGGAAATGTCCTGAAATGCGGGCAATTCGCTCTGCCGAACAAGAACCTTGTCAAGTTCCGAGCGGATTTCCGGCCAGGCTTTTTCTATCTCGCTCGACCACGGAAAGGTTGCATTGTCATAAACCGGAGGATTGCCGAACTTGGCATATTTCAGATTGAGGCCCTCAGCCCAGGATACAATGCTCATAAAAAAGCGCGTGACCCGGCTGGCGCGCTCCATCGGTGCAATTCCGACCGTTTCAAAAGACTGCTTCGTATTTCCCGTCTGCAGTTTTCCCGAATCAGATTCTTTCAAAGTTCCGTCAGTCACGATTTCTATCCCAATCATTCATTGGCTTTACCCGCGCGTGCCGGACTCAATATCTTCAAAGAGCCCGGCACGCGTGTAGACTTTAGATTATACAATCTATGTGGAGTTTCTAGGGCTCGCAGCAATAATTGAGAAGCCAACTCAGCTTTTTCAGGTGCTTTTTGCCGGTGTTATCCAATGAACCGCATCACTTCATCGTGTCTTTGGCAACCCTCTGAAAGGTTCGCTAAAGTCCCAGAGATTGCTGTGCCGGCTCCGTTGGCCCGACGTGGACACCTTCCAGTTCAAGCATCCGAATTTTGGATGACGAGCCACCCGGTGCGGAGAAACCGCCGACCTTGCCGCCTGCAGCCAGTACCCGGTGACATGGAATAATCAACGCGACCGGATTCTTCGCCATAGCCTGCCCAACGTCCCGCGCGGCTTCCGGTCCGGCACCAAGTTCCTTCGCCAAACCACCATAAGTGACTGTATGGCCCCAGCCGACACGCCGGACAGCATCATAGATGCGTTTGAAGAACTCATCCTGTCCATCAAGAT
This sequence comes from Phyllobacterium sp. TAF24, assembly GCF_052113785.1. Taxonomy (NCBI): domain Bacteria; kingdom Pseudomonadati; phylum Pseudomonadota; class Alphaproteobacteria; order Hyphomicrobiales; family Phyllobacteriaceae; genus Phyllobacterium; species Phyllobacterium sp. TAF24. The sequence continues at coordinate 92,051 of NZ_JBFRDN010000006.1, forward strand.
CCAGCTTTATGTCAGAAAAGTCCGTCTCCTCGCCTTTGAAATAGCGTTTTACGGCGGCTACGGCTTCAGAAATTTCCGGCGTGGGAGCGGCAGGTTCCGCGACCGGCAAACGCCTTAACAAAAGCCGTTCGGTTGATTCAGCGCTCTTTGTCGGGAGTTGAAAACGCGTGACACCTTGGCTGTTCCAGGCAATTCCGCAAAAGCCGCCCTCGGTTTCAAAAACAAGATAATTGTGCACTGTCTGACCCATAACATGGCCTCCATCTTTCACTTGTTATGAACATCATGCCGACAGGCTTTTGATTCAACCCGTTTCTTGCACAATATGAAAGCTACTGACGATCCATGACAAACCTCTAATGAGCAGGTGCGCCGCTCGACTGCCCCTTCTTGGTCAGAAGCACAAAGAATGCAGCAATAATCAGCATGGCCCCGAGAACAACGAATGTATCGCTGTAACCCATGATCAGCGATTGCTTCTTGACCGTCTGCCCGAGCGCAATAATAGCCTGCTCGCGCGCTGCGACGGGATCACTGACACCATGCGCCATAAAATAAGCCGTCATCTGATCAAGCCTGCCACGCACTGTCTCGCTGAACAGATTGACCGAGGTGCCGATGGTGTTGGAGTGAAACTGCTCCCGTTTGGTGACGATCGTTGCAAGCATTGCCGTGCCAAATGCACCGCCGAGATTCCTCAGCATATTGAAGACACCAGATGCGGCAGCGGACTCATTGCGCGCTACACCCACCATTGCAATGGCCGTCAACGGAGCCATGACGACCGCTTGCCCGATGGCACGCACAATATTGGGAACCCAGAGCTGATCACCGGAATAGTTGGCCGACATGTGAACGTTCATGAAGCAACTGCCGCCGAACACACACAATCCGAGAAATACAATAATCCGCGTATCGAACCTGCCCATCAGCATGGGAACAAACGGAATAATCAAAAGCTGCGGCAAACCGGTCCATGCCATGACAGAGCCGATTTGTTCGGAATTGTACCCCTGAACTTGTCCCAGATATTGCGGCAGCAGATATACTGAGCCATAGAGGCCGAAGCCGACAAGCATGTTGGCGGCAGTGCCAAGACCGAAATTGCGCCGCTTTAACAGACGCAAGTTTACAGCCGGGTTCTTCACCGTCAGCTCGATCCAGACAAACAGAGCCAGAAAGACAACGGCGATGATGGTGAGGCGAACGATGAACGGTGAACCCAGCCAGTCGTTTTTATTGCCTTCTTCAAGGACAGTCTGAAGCGCGCCCAGACCGATGGCCATAGCCAATATGCCGAACCAATCCCCTTCCTTCAGCAAACCAAGGTTCATGGGTTGGCGCTCAAGATTAAGGTAGAGCGCAGTGACCATGAAGGCGCCGGGTACGAGATTGATAAAGAAAATATACTGCCAGCCATAATTCTCGGTCAGATATCCACCAATCGTCGGACCGATGGCCGGAGCAAACGTGGCCGTTATGGCAAAGAGAGCCATACCGATTGAATGCTGGGAGCGTGGCAGCTTCGTCAGGATCAGCGTGAACGCCATGGGAATCAGCACGCCGCCCGTAAAGCCTTGAATTGCCCGCAGGATAATCATCTCTTCAAGATTGCGCGCAAAAGCACAGGCTACCGAGAACGCCAGAAACAGAAGTGCGTTGACCAGCAGAAACCGCCGGAAAGAGAACACCCGGCTGAGATAATCCGTCAGAGGGATGACAATGATTTCGCCAATGAGATAGGCCGTTGATATCCAGGCACCATTATCGACACCTGTACCAATACCGCCCTCGATATTAAGCAGTGACGCATTGGTAATCTGGATATTCAACACGGCCATGAAGGCGCCGATCAGGCCCGCAAAGACAGTAATCCATGTCTTCATGCTTGCGGGCTGTTCCAGATCGGCAGCGGGTGTGGCGGCAGCGGACATTTTCTTCGTCCTATTTGGATCTTTTAGTTGCTGGCCTTGTAGCAGGCAGTCGCACCACAATTGGCCGCGCTATCCGCATTCTTGAGATTGATAGTGGGAGTGACCGACATGCCGGGACGCAACAGGCCAGTCAGCTTGCTGTCATTATCAAGCACAACCTTGACCGGGATACGCTGAACGATCTTGGTGAAGTTGCCAGTGGCATTGTCGGGCGGCAGCAAGGCAAATTCCTGACCGCTCGCGGGCGCAATACTGTCAACAACGCCCTTCAACGCGACACCCGGATATGTATCGACAGCGATATCGACCGGCTGTCCCTTTTTCACATCGGTCAGCTGCGTTTCCTTGAAGTTCGCGATGACATAGACATTGTCGACTGGAACTACTGCCATAAGCTGGGTGCCGGACTGCACATATTGTCCGACGCGTAGCGTACGGTTGCCGACAACCCCATCAACGGGTGAGACGATCGTGGTGTAGCTCAGATTAAGCTCCGCTTGATCCTGTACTGCCTTGTCATGAGCGAGTGCGGCATTGGCTTTCGCCAGTTGCGCTTGCAACACGCCGATCTGCTTTTGCGCCGAGATAACAGCTCCCTCGTCGCGCTGCAGGGTTGCCTTGGCAATATCAAGTTTGGACACCGCCTGCTGCGCGTTCTGCACACTGCCCGCGCCTTGCGTTGCAAGGGCGCCGTAACGGTCATTGTCCTGCTGGGCGAACTTCAGGCTAGCCTGATCAACAGACACGGTGGACTGCGCCTGCGCAATCGCTGCCTGCTGCTGATCAATACTTGCCATGGTATTTTCTATATCGGCCTGTGCGGCAGCTACATCAGCCTTGGCCTGATCAAGCGCAACGACATAATCACGATCATCAATTTTGGCCAAAGGCTCATTGGCATGAACCGGCTGGTTGTCTGCGACGAGCACCTCACGAAGATAACCCGAGACTTTCGGCGCAACGATCGTGGAATCGGCCTTTACATAGGCATCATCGGTTGATTCCTGAAACCGGCCGACTGTCCAGTAATGCCAGCCGAACTCAGCAGCCAACCCGACAACAACCACGGCAGCGCCAATCATAAGCAGGCGGCGAACATTCCGTGGACGCGGCTTCGGCGGCTCCGTAACGGTTCCCTGTGGTGCCGGCATTGCCTCATCAGCACTCAGTGTCTTTTCAATCTTCAGCTCGAGTGGTTGCGTGTTTTTGGTCATGGTGAATGCCCTAGGTTGAGAAACTAGATCGGCACGGGTTGGGGGAACTCGGGTCGGGGAGATAAATAAGGAACTAATCAGTTCCCTAATTATGTCTGGACAATTCCGATTGCAAGACAGAAAATGCACGAGCAACTATTTTTGAAGACCGAAAGCAGAACACTGGTGACAAACCTGACAGTTACTCTTGAGATCGACCCTGATGATCCCGGCGAAAACACGGAAGAGATCAAACGTCCACGAGGGCGGCCTCAGAATCGATCCGATGCGGAAACCAAACATCTGATCCTGCAGGTCGCAACGCAGGTCCTATTAAAGAACGGCTATACGGCAACCCGGATGGAAACGGTCGCGCGCGAAGCTGGAGTCGCCAAACGAACGATCTATCGCTTCTGGACAACGAAATCCGATCTACTGGCTGCAATTACTGCCGAACGAGGGGAAGAAATCGTCGCGAAGGTGGATAAATTCCTTCAGACAATTCATCCGGAATCCCTCGATAAGCTGGGGCTGAAAAGCGCACTCGAACACATATTGAGCGAGTTTGCCCATATCATCCTGTCGGATCAAACCGTGGCTTTCTATCGTCTCGTAACTGCGGAAGCCTTGAATTTTCCAGAGGTGGCAACTGCCTTTTACCGGGAGGGGCCGTCCAGAAGTTCTGCAATGGTTGCCCGTTTTCTGGAACAGCAGCAAAAACGTGGGCTGATCAAGCTTGAAGACACAAAGGTTGCAGCTTCCATGTTGTTGAGCATGGTGACTGCAGAACCGTTTCGCATGGCAACACTGGGTCTAGCAGGTGTTCCGGAAGACCGGGAAATTGAGGCACGCGTTGCCATGGCTGCGACACTGTTTCTGGAAGGATGCAGTACGAACCCTGCCAAATAGCCTATCCTTCCAGCAATCCTAAATGGTTCGCAAGCTCGCGCGCCGCAGCCCCGCCCGCGCGGTTTGCGCCTATTGTAGAGGCGGAAGGTCCATATCCAACCAGATGAATACGCGGATCTTTGGCTACCTGCGTCGCCAGCCTGCCTGATATGATGATGCCGCCATTCTCTTCACGGATTTGCAATGGCGCGAGGTGGTCCAGAGAACTGCGGAAACCGGTACACCAGAGAATGACGTCCGCTCTCTGTTCTGTACCATCAGCCCAACGAACACCGTTTTCAGTGATATCCGTGAACATGGGCAACCGATTGAGCACCCCTCGTGCTTGGGCGGCCCGCAAGGCTGGCGTCCATGGAATGCCGGTTACTGAAACAACAGAGCCCGGCACCAGTCCGCGCCTTACACGATCTTCCACAATAGCAACGGCCGCGCGCCCATCCTCAAACGTGAACGGCTGATCGCGAAACTGCGGCTCCTGCCTTGTCACCCAGGTTGTCGACGTGACGCGCGAAATCTCGTCCAGTAATTGCAAAGCGGAAATACCCCCACCAACAACAATGACGTGCTTTCCAGCAAACTCATCGGCTGTCTTATAGTCATGGGTATGAAGCTGGCGGCCCTTGAAACTTTCGCCACCCGGATAGGTCGGGATATAGGGTGTTTCCCACGTCCCGGTCGCGTTGATGATGCCCCGGGCGGAAAAACCTCCCCTCTCCGTTTCGACGCGAAAACGGCCAGACCGTTCGCAGACCACGGTCACTGTCTCCGGCCTGATCACCGGCAGTTCAAACTTCCGTTCATAGGCCGCATAATATTGCGGTACGGCCACCGACGCCTTTACCTCGTCACCGACATCCACCGCATCGGAAAACCGCAAACCGGGCAGATCATGAACGCGGTTGACAGTCGTCAAAGTCAGGGATGGCCAGCGATATTGCCACGCCCCGCCAGCGCCCGGTGATTTGTCCAGAACCAGATAATTCTTCCACGATTTGAGACCAAGTTGCTGCAGATGGTATGCCGAGGAAAGCCCTGCCTGTCCGGCACCAATAACGACTATATCCGCCTTCAGCAAAGTGCGGACGTCGTTACGCTCTGACGCGTTGTCTGTTTTTCGCTCAGTTGGGGGAAAAAGCATATGATCTGAAGGCATACCCAATCATAAGTTTGATCCGGACGAATTCAAGTGCCCAGCCCTCAACTGTTGCTCATATCCGTTCGGGCTTCAATGGCGCGAACAACGGCTGCCATGTCCTCCTGACCATGTCCAAGGGCCACGGTCTCGCCGTAAAGCGAATAACAGATATCGAGCAAGGGTGAAGCAATGTTTGACTGTCTTGCTGCCGCTGCGATCAGCCGGTTGTTCTTTAAAACATCGCTGATCGAAGTTAACGCCGCAAAATCCCCATCAACCAGCTTATGGGCGCGGAGGCGCGAGACGCTGCTTGCCATCGGCCCTGCGTCGAGCACAGCGAGAAATTGTTGCAGGTCAAGCTGATGACGCTCGGCAAAATGAAACGATTCGGCGAGGCCAGTGACCATTGTGATCAGGAAAAGATTGATCGACAGCTTCATCAGAAGGGCGGAAGGAACCTTACCGCACTCCACCACCTGATGACACATCGGTTGCATCAATGGTCGTACTTCATCGACGCTCGCCGGATCGCCGGCCAGCATCGCCACGAGTAAGCCGGCCTCGGCGGGTTTGCGGGACCCTGAAACCGGCGCTTCGACATAACTACCTCCTGCCGCCCGGATATCAGCCTCAAGCCCGCGTGAATATTCAGCCGAATTCGTACCCATACTGACGATGATGTGCTGCGCAACATTGATGGCAAAATCCGGTGTACCCCGCCCCAGCACCAGATCGGTGGCATCGCTATCGACCATCATCAAAATGACAATGCGTGCCTGACAAAACACCCCTGCCGGACTATCAGCCACGCGCGCGCCTGCGGCGCGTAAAGGTTCAATTTTGTCGGAAGAACGGTTCCACACGACAAGCGATGTCCCAGCTTTGACCAGATTGAGCGCCATAGGCTGGCCCATCAGACCAAGACCGATAAAACCAACATCCATTTAAACCTCCAGCACGAGTTCCGAATTTTCTTCGTACGATAGCAATCGATCACACATTCGACTATCAAATAGATATGAAGTGATACTTCGGGAAACCATAAGTATGAACACAGCTCTCGATATGGATGCCCTGCGAACAATGGTTGTCGGCACGGATATGAAGAGCTTCGCCCGCGCGGCATCTCAGCTCGGCCGTTCGCAATCGGCCATCAGCATGCAATTAAAGAAGCTTGAGCAGCAGACGGGGCAAACCTTGTTTCGTCGCAGTGGTCGCGGGCTTGTTCTGACTGAGGCCGGTGAATCGCTGCTCGCTTACGCCCGGCGGATCATTGCGCTGAACGATGAAGCCACCGCATCTCTTGGCACAATAGCCGCGTCAGCGGCTGTGCGCATCGGATTGCCCCAGGATTTCTTTGATGACGTGATGCCCGAAACCATCACCCGTTTTGCCCTTCTCAGGCCGAATGTTCATGTGGAGGTAGCGGCCGGTCGCAATTATGCACTTGAAGAAGAGGTTCGCACGGGTCGGCTTGATGTAGCCCTTGCATTCTTTCCTGCGGGCTCGGATACGCATGGAACATTGATAGCCTCGCAACAAATATTGTGGTTCGCCAACCAGCATTTAACCAAGCCACTGAATGGGGATTCGCTTGCGCTTGTCCTGAATGACCATCCGTGCCTCTTCAGGCAAACGGCTTTGCAGACACTGGAAAGCAAAGGGTTGCGTTGGCGTTTATCGCTGACAACGCCAAGTCTGCCGGGCATATGGGCTGCAGTCCGCTCGGGACACGGCCTTTCGCCCAGAACGGCACATGGGGTCCCGGCGGGTATACGCGACATAGGCAAAGAGTTTGATCTGCCTGAACTTCCCCGGATTGAGTTGCGGATGCTGACTGCAAGCAACCTTTCTCCCGCCGCAGTAGATTTGCAGGACATATTAAACGCGGTGGCCACCGAGAAGGTTGGACAGAACCAACAAGCTAATTGACGCGAGATAGGTGCTCGACCAGTTCCCGTGCGTGAGGATGCAAATCATCAAAACTGCGCGTGCAAATTGCAAGATGTCGGGTGGCCCATATGTCAGTCAAACGGATCGAATGAATTGTCATTGAGCGGCGATATCTTTTGGCGGCTGTTTCCGGAACGATTCCCACACCGACACCATGCGCAACCATGCGGCAAATGCTTTCAAAAGTCCGCATGCGGATGCGAAAAGAGAGGGGATGTCCAGCGCGCGCCGCATGATCCCCCAGATAATCCTGCAGCGGACTCCCCGCGCTGAGCCCGACAAATTCCTGTCCGGCCACATCCTGAAACGCGATATGGCGATGGCCGGCCCATTTGCTTGACCGGGCGACAACCAAGACAAGTCGATCAATAGCAAAGGATCGCAGTTCGAGTTTTCCGGGGTCAACCGCATTGGTGATGATACCGACATCGGCTGAACCACCAGCCACTGCCTTGACGATCTCCGTGCTGAGACGTTCCTTCAGATCAATATCGACATTCGGTCGGCCAGCGAGAAAGATTGCGAGTTTCTCCGGCAGGAATTCCGTCATTGCAGCCGTATTCGCCAGCAGGCGAATATGGCTTTTCAATCCCTTTGAAAATTCGCCCAGTTCCCCGCGCATCTGCTCGATCTGTTGCAAGACAATGCGGGCATGATGGGCAACCGCATCACCCGCTGGCGTTGGTTCGACACCGCGTCTGCCCCGTTCAAGCAAGGGAAGACCGATCACCTCTTCCATGCCGCGCAGACGTGCGCTCGCGGATGGAAGTGTCATGTTGGCTTGCGCGGCACCATGGGTAATGCTTCCAGCTTCCACAACCAGAAGAAAGAGGCGTAAATCTGTGAGGTCAAAGCGCATACATTGCTAGTAACATTCAATCTGCCTTCGTCATAGCCTTAGGCAAAGTATGTTTCTTCCGCATTGTGAAAGGCGCATCGTCAGGCAATGTGGGAGCATGTTTGATTTGCCCCTCGCCTCCCTTCTCATCATTGCGCTCACATTCTTTCTTGCCGGGATCGTCAAGGGCGTCACCGGCATGGGCTTACCGACTGTTGCCATGGGCATTCTCGGCACGATCATGCCACCAGCCGGTGCCGCCGCCCTTCTGCTCGTGCCATCCTTCGTGACCAACGTGCTGCAATTATTGTCCGGACCAAGCTTTGCCGCTCTCGCATTGCGCTTATGGGCGATGATGCTTGCCATCTTATTGGGTACTATCGCCGGGTCCTGGCTCATGGCCAATGATACCGCAGGCTGGACCACAATGGGTTTGGGCGCTGCGCTGATGATCTATGCCGGCTACAGTCTTATGGCGCGGCAACTATCGGTCCCGCGAAATCTGGAGCCCCTCCTGTCACCGCTCATCGGCGTCATCACGGGCGTTGTAACCGGCGCAACAGGTGTGTTTGTCATTCCTGCCGTCCCCTACCTGCAATCGCTCGGTTTGACCAAGGATGATTTGATACAGGCACTTGGCCTATCCTTTACTGTTTCAACCATAGCCCTTGGCGTCGGATTGACATCAGGCGGAGCCTTGCAGCTCGACAGTTTGAGCACATCCACGCTTGCTCTGGCACCGGCGCTATTGGGTATGTGGTGCGGCCAGAAGGTCCGCAATGCGATCAGCCCCACGTCATTCCGTCGCTGGTTCCTGATCTGCCTCCTGCTGCTGGGGCTGGAACTCGTCTTAAAACAGCTATTCTGACATCCACCTATTGCTCATTTTTCTTGCACTTCTATTTGGGAGCCGCTTAGTTTCGACCGCCAGTTGAAACAAGAGGAATGATCTATGTCGAAACTTTACGTTCGCAGCTTCTCTTTATCCTTGGATGGTTATGGCGCAGGCCCTGATCAAAGTTTAGATAATCCACTTGGCGTGAACGGAATGTCCCTGCACCAGTGGGCCTTTACCACACGCACTTTTCAAAAGATGTTTGGTCAGGATGGCGGCGTAACTGGGATCGATGATGACTTCGCTAGACTCGGATTCGACAACATCGGAGCGTGGATACTTGGACGCAACATGTTCGGTCCGGTGAGAGGCCCCTGGCCCGATGATAGCTGGAAAGGATGGTGGGGTGATAATCCGTCCTATCACGCTCCCGTTTTCGTTCTGACGCATCATGAGCGTCCGTCTATMGTGATGGAAGGTGGAACAACATTTCATTTTGTGACGGATGGTATCGAAAGCGCGCTGACACAGGCCAAGGCTGCGGCTGGCGGAAAGGATGTGCGGGTTGGCGGCGGCGTTGATACGGTCAAACAATACCTGCGGGCGCGTCTTATCGACGAGTTGCATCTCGCCGTATCGCCGGTGTTTCTCGGCCAAGGTGAAAACCTGTTTTCCGATATTGATCTTCGCAACCTCGGATACGTTTTTGGCCGCAGTGTAGCCACTCCCAATGCTACCCATCTCATTATTACCAAGGAAAGTTAGGGCAGCAAAAACCCGTGCTGGGTTCTCAGCACGGGTTTGATTTACGCAATCAGTGATCTGACCGGATTACTCTTCGCGCTGACCTGTCAGCTGCAGCAGCAACTGGAAGATATTGACAAAGTTCAGATAGAGCGAGAATGCGCCAAAAACAGCAAGCTTCTGCTGCGATTCAGAATCGAAGCTTTCCGCATACTGTTCCTTGATCGACTGTGTGTCCCAGGCAGTCAAACCGATGAATACCAGCACACCGGCAACCGACACCACGAACTGCAGCATGGATGAACCGAGGAAAAGGTTGACGACACTGGCAACAACAACACCGATCAGGCCCATCATCAGGAATGCACTGAACTGGGAAAGGTCACGTTTGGTTGTGTAACCATAGAGGCTGGTTGCACCAAACATGGTCGCTGCGATGAAGAACGTACGGGCGATGCTGGTTCCGGTGAAAACGAGGAACACCGATGCCAGCGACAATCCCATCACCGCACAGAACGCCCAGAACATGGCCTGCGCCGAAGACGCGGACATGGACTGCATCTTGAAAGAGAAGAACATGACAAATGCCAGCGGTGCCAGCATTACGACCCATTTCAGGGGGGTCGAAAAGATGGGTACATAAAGAGCTGGTGTTGACGCAACAACAAACGCAACAACACCGGTCAGGACAAGACCAAGACCCATATAATTGTAGATGCGCAGCATATGCTGGCGCAGACCTTCATCGAAGGCCGCGGATGACTGGCCGCGAGTCGTGTCCATCCCATAGCGAAGAGGGGTATTCATAAACATGGTTCCTTTCGGTTCATTGGATCAGTAAAGGGTTTTGGCAAGGCTTATCGCAGCGTTTTCGAGATCTGCTGTTGCAGCATCCGAAACGAGCGCATAGGCGACATCGCCAATCTGGAAATAGGCCGCCGAAGTGTCATTGACGCGCACGGCCTTGGGTTTGACGACGTCAAACGTGCCGGGGCGGACGGCGAAGAGTGAAACCGGACCAAGATTATCAGACCGGACTTCCATTTCGACGCTCGGCCCAAAGTTGGATGGGAACAGCTGAACATCGCGAACGCTCCACTTGTCTGGCATGGTAGGTATGACGATCCCGGTCGATGCGCGTATCTCGGCAGGGTCATAACTGCGCGTTTGCGGTTGCGATGCCATACCGGCACGGACCGAAGAGGTCTTGTGGGCCATGATGGCATCGGAGACATAGGCGGGTGGAGGCGTCGCAGCCACCACCTTTGAGACTGTCAAAGGGCCAAATCCCGCATGCGCCATCCATCCCAAAGCGAGCAAAACACCAACCGCTGCCACACGCTGCAACCCGCCAAACAGCCGATCGCGTCCGAGGCCTCGTTCAAGACGATGAGCAAGCTCCGAAGTTTCCGGAGAACCCGTCGTGTGGCCCTGCACTAAAGCGAGTCGCAGTTCATCTCGCGACTGCAAATCGGACATAACACGAGCCGCCTGTTCCGGATGCTGTGACAAGTAGCGTGCAACTTCAATTCGGCGCAGCGCATCAAGTTGATCGTCAATGTAAGCATCAAGATCAGCTTCGACCACGGGATCAATCGTTTCGGTCATCGCGACCTCCTACAATTTTCAAGTGACCAGATTTGTCTGGCTGCTTTTCTGTTTCCTGCGAACGAAGCGTTGCGCGAGCGCGGCTGATCCGCGACATCAAGGTCCCGACAGGAATGTTCAACGTCCCTGCCGCTTCCTCATAAGAAAGCCCCTCAATAGCCACGAGATGAAGGGCAGACCTCTGCTCCTCGGGCAGCGCAAAAAACGCTTCTCTTATCTGGCCAAGCCGCACGGAATGCTCCTGCGGCGCATCGATGCTCGTCTCATTCAAGAAATAGGCGGTTTCCAGAGTTCGGGCTTCTGTCGCGGTTGAACGTTTGACGTCGATGAACCGGTTATGGAGGATCGACAGCAGCCAGCCACGCAACGTTTTGCCGTGACGAAACCCGCCTCGCCGCTCATAGGCGCGCAGAAGCGTATCCTGAACAAGGTCCTCAGCGTCAGCATCGTTCCGGGTCAGGGAACGGGCATAACGACGAAGAGACCCAAGCTGTCCAACAACATCAAAGCGTGGTTTCGGCGTTTTCATAATGAGTATACGGAGCCCGCGCGGTTTTATTCCCGCTGCATCCTATTATTTTTTACAGCTCAAACAGATTATTTGTTTTGGAAGGGCGCTGACGGGCCCATCCCACGTCGGGCCCTTCATTTGAAGGTTTCGCGGAAATCGTCGCCGATCAAATTGCCAATCCACCAAGCAATGAGCGCCAGTATAGAGCCCGCTCCTTGAGCCGCGCATCGCGCACATAGGTCAGATCTTCATTGTCCAACCGTTCAAGTTCTTCGAATGTGAAATCCTGGGCGTCGTGAGCATTCCATGCCTGCTGCAATTCCCGGCACGGATGATTGCCGAGACGAAGTGTGAACCATAGACGGTTCTGGATCGTGTCGAGAGTTGTGCTTTGGCCAATCCAGGCAGTGCCGGACATGAGGCAGCGAATGGCATAAATCCCCATAATCAACTTTCTTTCCTTGTAGGCGGTCGTCGCAGCTTTCCTGTTTTCAGTTTTCATCCACCATTCCAATCATTTCAGACATTTCGAGCTGCAGACCAAATAACAAGCAATTCGACTTCGGTCAATTTATTACCCGGATGATATTGACTATAGTATTAAAGCCCGGATATAAAACATCGCATTAACAGCGAGCCAATCCCATGACCGACCATCTTTCCAAACCTTGCACCGCCTTCGAAGGCAATCGCATCCTGTCATCAGGCCCTTTGATTGAGGTGGCGCTGGCCGTAAAGAACGCATCTGAAGAAAAGCGCGCAACTGAGCCGCTTCTTGTCTTTGACGACGCCACGGGTCGCGCGATGGATTTTGATTTACGCGGAACCAAGGCGGATATCATCGCCAGACTGGTGCAATCTTCGGTGGCTGCGAGCAATCAACCGAAAGTGCCTCAATCAGTTGCGGAGTCCACGACTGACACCATCGAAACCGCTCCGCGTGGACGAGGCAGGCCAAAACTGGGAGTAATTGCACGCGAGGTCACGCTGTTGCCGCGCCATTGGGAATGGCTCGCAGCACAAAATGGAGGCGCATCGGTTGTTCTGAGAAGGCTGATAGACGAAGCCAGAAAGGCCGGTGGCAGCGAACAAAAAATACGTGCGGCACGGGAAGCCGCTTATCATTTCATGTCCGCCATGGCAGGAAACTTACCACACTTCGAAGAGGCAATCCGCGCCTTGTTTGCGGGTGATCGGGAAGCATTCATTGAACGCATTGCTGATTGGCCTGAAGACATAAGCAGATATGCAACAAAGCTAGCCTACGGAGACGCTGCCCTCTCCCCATAATCTGAAAGCTAGCCTCTTCCAACTACCCACAATCAAATCCTCAGAACTGGAGTGGCCTACCGCTCCGGAAAGGCAGGCTTGTGCCTGACAATCAAGATGAACCAACAAACGACCACACCGGTTGCCTCAAGACCTCTCTGGCAGATCTACCTTGCTATCCTGCTCCCTATGATGCTGACGAATATTCTGCAGTCGGCATCCAGTACGGTTGACGGGATATTTCTGGGTCAGCTTCTCGGGGTCAATGCCGTTGCTGCTGTATCCGCATTCTTTCCCGTCATCCTCTTGCTCTTTGCGATTGTCATTGGCGTTAGCAGCGGCGCCACTGTTCTCATCGGTCAGGCATGGGGTGCGGGTGACCATAGCAAGGCTCGAACCGTGGCCGTCACAGCGCTTGCCATGATGATCGTTGCAGGTCTTGCCGTGAGCATCGTCGGCGGCTTGCTGGCTCCAAAGATTATATCACTGCTGGGAACGCCCGTGGGCATTCAGACTGAAGCCACGACCTATGCAAGAACATTGCTGATCGGGATGCCGTTTATCTTCATACTTTGGCTGGTAACATCAATGAGCCGTGGCGTATCTGATGCGGTGACACCGTTATGGGCATTGTTGGTTGCCACGATTATCTCCCTGATTTTCACACCCGCCCTGATCCTCGGCTGGTTTGGTCTGCCTCAACTCGGCGTCGCCAGTGCGCCGGTTTCAACGATTATTGCGTCCATCGCTGCCTTGCTTTGGCTCGGCCAGCATTGGCAGCGCAAGAACCATCCCCTTGCCCCGGACTTTCGGCAATTACTGAGAATACGCATCAATCCTATCATGGCCAAAGTCATCCTGCGTATCGGTGTGCCGATGGCTGTACAGATACTCACTATGGCGATTGCCGAGATTGTGCTGCTTGGTCTGGTAAACCAGCACGGTGCACAAGCAACAGCCGCCTATGGAGCAATCAACCAAATATTGAACTGGGTGCAGTTTCCGGTCATGTCGCTCGGCATCACGACTTCGATCCTTACATCCCATGCCATCGGCGCGGGACGACCGGAGCGGATCAGTAAGATCTTACGGACGGGACTCATGCTCAATATCGTCACCACCGGCAGTTTTGTCCTGCTTGGCTACACCCTTGCCAAACCCATTATCGGTCTGTTCATCACCGACCGCGACGTCGTGGCTTCGGCAACCCACCTTCTGCACATTGTTCTGTGGAGCCTGCTTCTCGTTGGGGCAACAAGCGTCCTGACTGGCGTCATGCGTGCCAACGGAACAGTTTTTGGCCCGACAGCTCTATCAATTCTGGCTATTCTCGCAATCGAGATACCTTTGGCGTACGGGCTGAATGCCCGGCTTGGCCTGCCCGGGATTTGGTTCGCCTATGCCACGACGTTTGTCTCGATCTTGCTCTTCCAGTCGCTGTTCTTTCACTTCGTATGGCACAAGCAACAGGTCTCACGACTGATCTAGATCTAACCCTCAAGGTTGCTGCGCGCCGGTTGTTGTCACATAGATCGCGTAAAGCGATTTCGTCGCCGTGATGAACAACCGGTTGCGACGGGGGCCTCCAAAAGTCAGGTTGGAAACGCCCTGGGGGACTTTGATCTTACCAAGCAATACGCCGTCGGGACCAAAACAGTGAATGCCATCGGCCGCACTTGACCACAGATTGCCATCCGTATCGACCCGCATACCGTCTGGAATCCCGTTATCAATATGGGCGAATACACGACTATTGTTCAATGTCTTTCCATTGACAACATCAAATACGCGGATATGCCGTGGCGCGCCTTCCGTATGGCTTGCGCCGGAATCTGCTATGTAAAGCAGGTTTTCATCCGGTGAAAAAACAAGGCCATTGGGCTGAAGGAAATCGGTTACAACAGCTGAAATGTCGCCGTTCGAGGGATCAAGCCGATAGACATTGCGTGACGGCTGTTCAGGATCAGATTTATATCCCTCATAATCAGAGAGAATTCCATAGGTTGGATCAGTAAACCAAACCGAGCCATTCGAATGGACGACGACATCGTTGGGAGAATTAAGCTTCCTGCCAAGATATTGATCCGCCAGAACAGTTATGGTTCCATCGACTTCGGTTCGGGTGACCCGGCGCGCACCGTGCTCGCATGATACGAGGCGGCCTTGCCGATCCCGTGTATGACCATTGGCAAAATTGGAAGGTGACCGGAAGACGGAAACACCACCATCCGGCACCCAGCGCAACATGCGCTGGTTGGGAATATCGCTCCACAAAAGGCAATTGCTGTCATTGAACCACACCGGTCCCTCGGCCCAACGGCAGGAAGAATACAGTTCTTCAAGCGCTGCGCTTCCGACAATGAGAGGCCGAAAACGTTGATCGTGAATTTCGTAAAGCTCGGTATTGGCCATTGGGGGGATACACCAGTTTAGCGTTGGTCAAAATTGCATCGACCGGCAATCACAATCACGCCGATGATGATAGTGCCTGTCATGACCGCCAAATCTATAGGTATTGAGCATCGACACAAGTGATGGATCACAGGCCCTTGAGCCTATGATCCGAGCCTTGGGAGGCTAGAGCGGTTTCATCAGCTGCCGTATTTCCCAATCAGCGATCTGCAGCAGCCGATAGACCTGCATTTTGCTGTGATGGTATTGAGCTATGTCATTACGACCGGGGTGATAAACTTTATCGATATGGGACATTACCTCCATCGCTTCACTGGTTGACGAAAATGCCCCGGCGGCCATCGCTCCCAGAATGGCAGCGCCCAGCAATACGGGCTCACTGCTCGTCGGAACTGCAACGGGAACCCCCGCCGTATCGGCGAGAATTTGACGGACCAGTTCTGACTGTGCCGCTCCGCCGCTGGCAACAACTATCGTAATGTCGATGCCTTGTTCTTTCAGGGCATCGATGATCTGGCGGCAGCCATAACCAAGACCGCACAGCCCTGCAACATACAGATCAACCAATCCCGATACGTCCCGGTTTGCGTCTGCTCCGGCAATAATGGCCCTGGCATCGGGATCAGCATTGGGAGAACGATTGCCCAGGAAATCCGGCAGGACATGCACACTTCGCGCGCGTAGCGCAACTTCACTCAGGTTTGAGCCACCCATCACGGCCTGTTGTTCAAGCCATGCCACGAGTGACATGCCGCCTTCCGCAGCGAGTATGTCCGCCTCTGGAGAGGCCGGATGCATGTGTATCAACTGATTAATGGCCGCACCCGCTGCCGATTGACCAGCTTCATTGAGCCACAAATCCGGGACCATGGCCGAATAATACGGACCCCAAATACCTTTCACGTAAGTTGGCTCGCGTGTCGTTGCCATGGCACAGGCGGAGGTACCAAAGATGTAGGCAAGTGAATTTTCCAACGGGCCCAGTCCACTCGCTCCGACAGTGCCAATTCCGCCAGCATGGGCATCAATGAGTCCAGCACCGACGGGCGTGCCCGCATTCATTCCGAAATCGAGAGCGGCTTGCGAAGTCAGTCCACCAGCCAATGGTGTTCCCGCCGCAACGACCTTCGAGCCAATTTGCTCAAAGGCGTTTTCTGTAAGTTCGCCCAAGCCAATGCCATGAAAATAGCTCTCATCCCACCGCCTTTCATGAGCAAGATAGGTCCACTTGCATGTGACCGTGCAACCGGATCGAGCAAGACTGCCTGTCATCCGCCATGTCAGATAATCGGAAAGATCAAAGAAATGGGCGGCAGATGCAAAACTATCCGGCTTGTTTTCCTTAAGCCAAAGCAATTTCGGCGTTTGCATTTCCGGCGAGAGCTTGCCACCGACATAATTCAGAACCGGATGACCCGTTGCATTGATACGTTCCACCTGCTCGGTTGCCCGGTGGTCCATCCAGACGATGACATTACGTTGCGCATCATTGGATGGGCCCACCGGCACCGCCGCGCCGTTTTGGTCTACCACCGCAAGTGAGCAGGTGGCATCGACGCCGATACCGGCAATATCAGATGCAACAATATCAGCCTGCCCAATAGCCGCTCTTATCGACGCTGAGACCGCAGCCCATATATCCTCCGTTGACTGTTCGACGATTTCGCCAGCCTCATACCACGTGCGAACAGGGTGTCTGGCGGAGGCAAGGAGCACTCCGTGTCTATCAAACAATCCTGCCCGCGCGCTGCCGCTACCGACATCAACCCCAAGAAACACGCTACCGCTCATGCTTCTTACTCGGCAGCCTGGCGCAAGTGCGGAACCATCAAGACTTTGACAGCATCCGGCCGCGCGGAAACTTCCAAGGCCTCATCCCAGTCATTCATGTCATAGTGGTGGGTGACGATCCCTTTCGAGGTGACAAGCTTGCGATCAAGAAGATCGATAGCAACGGGATAACAATAGGGGCCTAGATGCGCACCACGCAGATCGAGTTCCTTGCGGTCGCCGATAATGGACCAATCGGCTGTGGTCTCATGACCAAAGACCGAAAACTCCACGAACCGCCCCAGCTTGCGGATCATTTGCAGCCCTTGCGTCACGCCGATCGGCGCACCTGTTGCCTCGATATAAACATCGCAGCCATAGCCCTCGGTCAGCGCCTTGATGCGGCCAACCGCATCCTCATTTTTTGGATTGATCACGATATCGGCTCCGAACTTCTTGGCCAGTTGCAACCGCTCATCGACAGGATCAATGACGATAAGTTTCTTTGGTGTCTTCAGATGGGCAATTTGCGTCATCATCAATCCCAATGGGCCGGCGCCAGCAATGACCACGACATCATCGAGTTGAACATCACCCCGGTTGACCGTATGGATGGCACAGGCAAGAGGTTCAACAATCGCAGCATCTTCCAAAGGCATGTGAGACGGAATTTTGTGTACACGGGCGTTGGATGGGATGCGCATGTATTCAGCCAACCCGCCATCGGCCACATCCTTTTGAAAACCGAAAATGTCGTGCTTCTCGCACATCCAGTAAGAACCGGATTGGCAATAGCGGCATTTGCCGCAAGGAACGATCTGTTCAGCAATGACAGTATCCCCAAGAGCGACGCCGAAATGCAGATCAGCGCCCGGTCCCATTTCGGCCACGTAGCCGAAGAATTCATGGCCCGCGACAACCGGCGCTTTGACCCATGGGTCCTTCCAGAACATATCAGCGCCGGACCAGCACTTTCTGTCCGATGCACAGATACCGCAGGCTCCGATCCGGATGACCAGTTCATTTGGCCCAGCAACGGGTTTGGCGATCATCTCGACCCGGTAGTCTTTGGGCCCGTGGCAAACGATGGCAGTCATTGTGTCAGTCATTTTTCATACTCTGCAAGTTGGTTGATTGGAAAGATTCAGCTGCGCCGTTCGCGGCCGATGTAAATGGCAAGAAGAATGATCCCGCCCTTGATCACATTCTGGACGTAAGGGTCGACGCCCATCATGTTCAGACCGTTATTCAGCACGCCCAACAGCAAGGCTCCGATGAGTGTGCCAATAACCGAGCCACGCCCGCCCGCTATCGAAGTCCCTCCGAGAACAACTGCCGCAATGGCATCAAGTTCAAAACCGGTGCCGGCATTGGGCTGTCCGCTCATGAGACGGGAGGTCAGAACGATGGCTGCAATCGATGCGGTGAAGCCGCTGAGAACGTACACAAACAGTTTGGTACGGCTAACGCGTACGCCCGAAAGGCGCGTCGCAGTTTCATTGCCGCCGATTGCATAAACATGCCGCCCGAACGGCGTCCGTTCCAGAAGCACCCATGCCAGCACATAAACAACAAGCATGATGAGAATTGGCATTTGAACGCCCAGAACCGTGCCGCCGCCGAAGAACTTGATCCATGATGGCAGGCCGCTGATGGGATAGCCGCCCGAATACATGAGGCCAAATCCGCGCGCTATGCCCATGGTGGCAAGGGTGACGATGATTGACGGCATTCCCGCAAACGCGACCAGTCCGCCATTAAAGACACCAATACCGATGCCGATACCAATACCTGCCAGAAGAGCCAGCGATGCGTTGAGACCAGCAACCATGAGCCCCGCGGCAATGGTCCCGGCAAGCGCCATGACAGCACCGACCGATAGATCAATCCCGCCAGTCAGAATGACGAACGTCATGCCAGCGGCGATGATGGCAATGATCGATACCTGCCGCATGATATTGGTGATGTTTGCCACGGACAGAAAGCTGTCGCTGGCAAAAACCATGATGATGGATACGGCCAGAAGCCCTAGCAATGGATAAAAAATCGGGGACTGCCTGAGCACCCGCAGCAGATTCTGCTGCTTCAATGCCATACCAGTCGCCATCTGTGTTTGATCAGACGAAGTCATGATGGATACCTGCATTGTGGTTGGTTTCACCTGCCGTTGCGTAACGCATGATGTCCTCGGGCGTGATCTGCGGCGGTTCAAGAATGGTGGCAATCCTGCCCTGTTTGAACACAGCCACCCGGTCAGACATACCGACGATCTCAGGCAGTTCCGAAGAGATCATGACAATGGAAAAACCACGTTCAGTCAGTTCGCGCATGAGCTGGTAGATTTCCGCCTTGGCGCCCACATCGATGCCGCGCGTGGGTTCGTCAAAGAACAGGATATCGGCATGGTGATTGAGCCATCGGGCGATGACAACCTTTTGCTGATTGCCTCCAGACAGACTATCGACACGACTTTCCGGGCCGCTGGCCTTCAGCTTCACCTTTTTCATCATGTCGAGGGCACTGTCGTGCTCGGCCTTTCCGTCGATGAAAAAATGCCATTGTTTGTATTTGCCCAGATTGTTGAGCGTCATATTGTTGCGCACGCTGGAGGACGTAATCAGGCCCTCGCCTTTCCGATCTTCCGGCAACAGTCCGATCCCTTGCAGCAGCGCATCGCTTGGGCTGGAAAGCTTGGCATCTTTTCCATGCACCCTGACCTTTTTACGGGTCGTGGAGATTGCTCCGATGATCCCAAGTGCGGTTTCCGTTCGACCTGAGCCCACAAGCCCGGCAAATCCCAGAATTTCGCCCTTGTAGAGACTGAAACTATTGACCGGGTCACCACCCGCCAACTGCAACTCAATGACATCGAGTGCGATCTCGTTTCTCGGCGGATTAAACGGCTTTGACGGAAAGCTCTTTTCGATCTTCCGGCCAACCATCAGTTCGACGAGTTCATCGATATTTGTCGAGCCTACAGCCCGTTCACCAACAAAACTGCCATCCCGCAAAACAGTGATCCGGTCACAGATTTCAAAAATCTCATCGAGGTGATGTGAAATGAAAATCATTGCAACACCCTGACGCCGCAGTTCCCGCATGATGGCAAAGAGATGCTCGGCTTCGCTTGGTGTTAATGTTGCGGTGGGCTCATCGAGAATGAGAATGCGTGCATCAAGCGCCAGTGCCTTGGCAATCTCAATGAACTGCTGCTGCGCGATGCTCAAATTCTGCACCGGCTCATCCAGCGGAATAGTAATGCCGAGCCTGTCGAGCAGTTCTCTCGACCGCTGGCGCATGCGTCCGCGCTGGAGCATGCCGAAAGCAGAGCGCAGCTCTCGCCCGAGAAATATGTTTTCAACCGCGTTGAGATAGGGGATCAGGCTGAATTCCTGAAAAACGATACCAACGCCTGCCTTGACTGCATCCTCATAGCGGGCAAAGACACAATCCTGTCCTTCAATCAGAATTCTGCCCGCATCCGTCCTGTGGACACCGCATAGAATTTTCATCAGCGTCGATTTTCCAGCACCATTTTCACCCAGCAGCGCGTGGATTTCACCGGCCTTGACGATCATGCTGACATCGGTCAACGCCTTGATGCCGACAAAGCTCTTTGAAATATTCTCGACTTGCAAAAGTGGGCTCATCGTTGCGTTCCTCCGCAATGAGGTTTCCCGCGTCTGGCGGGAAACCTCATGCTGGTTACCAGCTGAAACCAGATGCGTTCTTTGCATCGACCACGACCACATCGATCGGTAACGCTTGCGGAACGACCTTTGCACCCCAGTGCTTTGCCAAAGCCAAGGCGAGACCAATGCGCACCTGATCACGGGGAAACTGGGCTGTCGTTTCGATGAAGGCTCCGCCTTTGCCGATGGCTTCAACAGCCTCAGGCGCACCATCCACGGAGGTGAGTTTGATATCCTTGCCACTGGCTTCGATGGCCGAGAGCACACCCATCGAACCACCGTCATTGACCGAGAAAATACCCTTCAGATTGGGATGCGCCTGGATCATGTTTTCGGTGACACTCAGGGCTGTGTCGCGTTCCTGCTTGCCGTTCTGCACTTCGACGATCTTGATACCAGGCACTTCGCCCAATGCTGCCTTGCATCCTTCAACACGCTGCAGAATGGGAACAACAGGAATGCCGTCCAATATGGCGACCTCTCCAGAACCACCAAGTGCCTGCGCGAGATACTTGCAGGACATATAACCGGCATCGCGGTTTTTTGAGCCTACGAAACTGTCCACCGGACCAGAAGCATTGGCATCCACCGCAACAACGATAATACCGGCGTCATGGGCCGCTTGCACCGCAGCTTCGATACCACTGGAATCAGTTGGATTGACCAGAAGGATATTGATGCCTTGCTGGATCATGTCCTCAACATCGGCGATCTGCTTGGCGACGTCGTGTCGAGCATCCGTAACGACAACTTCGGCTCCGAGCGATTTTGCTGCCGCGTTCAACGCATCCTGCATGCTGACGAAATAAGGGTTGTTGAGCTCCTGAAAAGTCATGCCGATTTTAAGCGGCTTGCTTTGGGCGAAAGCCACAGCCTGGCTGCCGCCAATCAGAATTGCCGCGACTGATGCCGCCTTGATGAATGAACGCAACATTGTGTCTCCTCCACTTGTTGTTTGCGCTACAGATAAATCTCTCCCTTTCGCAGGAACGGTTTTCGCGTTTCTACGTCAGTACTCAGTCAATGGTGGTCGTGTTTGCTGCCGGTCAGGCAGCTGCCTTCCTCGCGAACTGTTCTGCGTGCAGCACGCGGAATCTCGAGGGTGCCATTGCTTTCAGTGCCAAAAACTGGCGATTGAAATTCGAAAGATTATTGAAGCCCACCTCGTAGCAAATATCCGTAACGGACATACCCTCCTCGCTCATCAGCAGCTGACAGGCGAGATTGATGCGCAACCGGTTGATATATTGCACGGGCGTCATACCCGTGTGCTTGTGAAAGGAGCGGGAAAATGCACTTGCGCTCTGACCCGCAATCGCCGCCAGGCTGCTTTCCTTCTTCGGTGATGTAAGGTTTTCGGCGATGTAGGACAAAACCTTGTTCATCGACACGGACATATAACCCGACGGGTCTGGCATGTAGTTGTGGCTTGCCAGCGGCTTGCGCTCCGGCGCATTGACCAATTGATGAATGATCTGCATGAAAAGGGCGATACGGCGTGCACCATGCGCATCGACAAGCTCACTCAAATTGGGTTTTACGGCTTTCGCTGTCTCCGGATCAAAGAGCAATCCGCGCGGGCTCTTCTGCAGGATCGTCTTGAAAACAGCAAGCTCCGGAAACACGTCCATCGTATTTTCAATAAACCGTTCAGTGAACTGGACGATCAGGCCACGCCTCTCGATGACCTGACCTTCGGGCACATTGCTAACCCAATTGTGGGGCAGATTTGGTCCGGTCAGAATAAGGTTACCTGGTTCAAATTCACCGATGAAGTCACCGACGAAATAACGACCGGATGTTTCTACAATCAAATGGATTTCATATTCAGGGTGAAAATGCCAACGAACTGTATGATAAGGATAACCGTGCGACCAAGCTTTGAAGGCCTCACCGCGACAAATCTGTACAACTTCAAGATCTGGTCTCATTGGCCCTCCTCCGGCAATGAAACGCACTGAGCCGTCTGCGTTGTTAATTCGGATAACGAGCCGGTTTGCTTGTGGTGTTGATCCTCCTCCAAGTTCACCGGCCATTCTCTGGCTCTTGAACAAAACACTAAACGCGCGATAGCAATTCAGCTACCTCGTTTTCAGCACCATACTGATACTTTTTTGATATTTTGCTTACTCAAACTTCAAAATATGCACCAGCGATACGCTGATTGGATGGCTGATTGTGAAAACCTATCCCCTATCCGGATTAGCCGCACGACGCAGAATCTCAACAACCATTTCGGAAGCTTTGATGAGCGACCCAACCGGAAGAAACTCGTAGAGCGAATGGAAGTTGTGAGCCCCGCAGAAGAGATTGGGGCATGGTAAACCTTTTTCCGAGAGTACGGCTCCGTCGTAACCACCACGCATCGGAATGGACTTGGGCTCCACGCCAATTGCCCGCATTGCTTCCAGTGCCAGATCGACTGGATAGCGATTAGCGCCCTGCAGACTTTCGGCAACGTTGCGATACATGGGCGTATAAGTGGAAACTACAGTCTGGGCACCATGGAGCTGGTTGAAACTTTCAACAAGGTTCTGCACGAAGTGACGCCGATGCTCAAAACCGGCCTGTGTAAAATCGCGGATATCGAGGACAATTCGAGCCTCGGCAACGGTGCCATGGATGGATTTTACCCAATAATAGCCTTCCCGGTTTTCCGTATATTCAGGACGCTCCCCTGCCGGAAGCATCGATATGAACTGCTGGGCAAATAGAACCGCATTGCGCAGCTTTCCTTTGGCGGACATCGGGTGAGCCGTCTGGCCCCGCACCGTTATGTGGAACTCGCCCGCGTTCCAGTTCTCATAGACAATCTCGCCGATCGCACAACAATCCAGTGTGTAGGCGAAGTCTGCGTTAAGAGATGCTACATCCAGCGCCTTGGCGCCCAGAAGACCAATTTCTTCATCCGGAACAAAGACAACCTTCACGTCGCCGTGCTCGATTTGCGGATTCGACTGGAGGGTCTGCATTGCGTGCATGATCTCGGCTATGGCCGATTTGTTGTCTGCGCCGAGCAGGCTCGTTCCATCTGTCACGATGATGCGGTCACCGACATAACGCTCGAGTTCAGGAAACTCGCCTGCCCGCATGACGACACCGAGCGCTTCGTTCAGCACGATGTCACCACCGTTGTAATCTATGATTTGAGCATGCGTATCCGTGTTATACTCGTGGCTGGTATCCAGATGGGCTACCCATGCAACGGTCGGAATTTTGCGACCTTTATCCATCACGTTGGATGGAAGCGTACCCACTACGATTGAATGGTCTCTTTCCTCAACGCTCAGACCCAACGCACGCAATTCGCCGGCCAGCAAACGCGCCAGAACCGTCTGCCCCGAACTGGAGGGCAGATGCCCCGCCCCCGGCACTGTGGTGCTGTTGATGCGGGTGTAATTCAGAAATCGTTCAACAACGTCCATTGGGGTTCCTTACATCTGACCGAGGGGCTGATTTCAATGATTCCCCCTCTTGCGACAAGTGTTTATTGATTGATACATTTGTATTGCATTGTTTCAAACCCTCGTTGATAAATTCTAATCCCACCAACTGCGGCAAGTTGATTCCTAGAAGAGACAGGACGATATGAAACTCCCCGAAAAGATTTTTTCAGCGACCATTCTAGCAATCGCATTGAGTGGACCGGCATTAACCGCTGCCTCGGCAAAAACATTGATCTATTGCTCGGAAGCCTCCCCGGATGGCTTCGATGCTGCTGCCACCACATCAGGTGCAACCTATGACGCCTCCGCGCGCAACGTTTCCAATGGTCTTATCAAGATAAAACGCGGTTCAACCGAACTTGAGCCTGGACTTGCCGAGAGCTGGGCTATTTCCGCAGATGGCAAAGAATATACATTCCATCTTCGCAAGGGCGTAAAGTTTCAGACCACCAGTTATTTTACCCCAACGCGGGATTTCAATGCCGACGATGTCATATTTACATTTGATCGACAGGGCAACAAAGCCAATCCCTACAACGGCAAAGGGGTTTGGCCACAGTACAATTCCTATTCATTTCCAAGCCTGATCGAAAAAATCGAAAAACTTGACGACAATACCGTCAAGTTCGTCCTCACCCGGCCAGAGGCAACGATGATTGCCTCCTTGTCCCTCACATTTGCGGTGATCCAGTCAAAAGAATATGCGGACAAGCTTCTGGCTGAGGGTAAGCAGGATCAATTTGGTCTGTTCCCTATCGGGACAGGACCCTACCAGTTTGTCGATTATCAGCCGGATACGGTCATTCGTCTGCAGGCCAATCCTGATTATTGGGGAGGCAAGCAAAAGATCGATGACCTGATCTTCGCCGTCACGCCTGATGCCTCTGTCCGGTATCAGAAACTGAAAGCGGGTGAATGCCATGTTATGGCCTATCCTAATCCGGCGGATATTCCAGAGATGAAAGCCAATCCGGCGATCAATGTGCTGCAAAAAGAGGGCCTTAATGTTGGCTTCCTGGCGTATAACACATTGGCGGTTCCATTTAACGATGTTCGCGTGCGCAAAGCCATCAATATGGCTGTCAATAAGCAGGCGATTATCGACGCAATTTATGGTTCGACCGGCATAGTTGCCGTCAATGCAATCCCGCCCGGCGTCTGGTCTTACAACAAGACGATTAAGGACGATCCATACGATCCAGAGCAATCGAAAAAATTGCTGGCCGAAGCAGGCGTGAACGATCTTTCCATGAAGATCTGGGCAATGCCGGTTCAACGTCCTTATATGCCGAATGCGCGCCGCGCGGCCGAGATGATGCAAGCCGATTTGGCGAAGGTAGGGATCAAGGTCGAAATCATTTCCTATGATTGGACCGAATATCTGAAAAGATCGTTGGAAAAGGATCGGGATGGCGCTGTCATTGTTGGTTGGACCGGCGGAATTGCCGATCCGGACAATTTCCTTGCAGCTCTTCTCGGCTGTCAGGCCATAGGCAGTGGCAATCGCGCCAACTGGTGCAATGAGGATTTTGAGAAGCTTATTCAAGCTGCGAAACTCACGACGGATCAGGCCGAGAGAACCAAGCTATACGAACAAGCGCAAGTTGTGTTCAAAGAACAGGCACCATGGATGACGATTGCCCATCAGGTCGTGCAACAGCCCATCAGTGCCAAAGTCAAAGACTTCCGGGTTGATCCATTTGGCGGCAACCTCTTCGAAGATGTTGATATAGAAGAATAGGAAAGACAGGCAACTGAGCAAGGGCTAACTTGCTCAGTTGCCGATTTCCATCCGATACCGAACCGGATGCTGACGACGTGATGCGGAAGAACGTTTTATTGAACGGCTATTTTCATCTGAACAAATTCCGCCACCGACGAGGTGCCCAGCTTTTCAGAAATATTGGCTCTATGTGCATCGACCGTTCGCAGCGAAATGTTTAGGGCGCCGGCAATTTCCTTCGAGCCCCATCCCCTGCAGACGAGGCTGAGGATTTCATTTTCACGGCGAGTTAATGTCGCAAGCAACGCCTCTGTTTCCCGTTTTTCCAACGCAACCACGAGCGCTCGATCTGCCTTGGTTAAGGCCTCGAACAGTTGCTCCTGATCAACGGGCTTTGAAAGAAAGTCCACAACACCGGATTTGAATGCATCCCGGCAACTGTTCAAATCGCCATGTCCGGTGATGATTATGATCGGCCATATAATATCTCTCGATATCAGTTCCCTCTGCAATTCCAGTCCCGACAGTTCGGGCATCTGCAAATCCAGAAGCAAATAACCGGGCGGTAGCGGATCGACCTTTTGGAGAAAGTCCACAGGATCGCTGAAGGTCACAACATCTATCTTGTACGCTTCGAAGAGCAGGCAAAGCCCTTCCCTGACCGCAGAATCATCATCAACGAGGTAGACCGGATAGCGCATCAAAGCATCACCTTGTCCAGTTGTGACAGACATATTGTAAATTGGGCACCTCGGTCATTCAAGACATTAACTTTGTTGCCGATCATACCGAACTTTCAACATCGAGAACGAACTCAAACTTGCAGTCTTCCAAGTGACGACCCGTCGATGGTGGCAAACGCCACCACTAACAGGTATTAGCCCCATCATTGGGGATAGTGTTACTGGAACACTCAAGCGGACAAATGAAGCCAATTCTCCCAATTTTCATGCCCATGAGGGAGGAGAACAATGCTTAGCGCATAGTTCTTCAGCCCCAGATCGCGCAGGCACCAATCACCCACGGATTCGAAATTAAAAAATACGTCGATGAAATACTGCCACAAGAATAGGCTTCAACGATTTAACCATAGATGGCTTGGCAATTCGGCATTATGAAACCCCTGTATAAATCTCCATAAAATACGAACTCATTCAAAAACAATGTTGCACTGGTGCAATAGGATCATAGCGCATGCGGATAATACATTCGTATTTGTACCTAGCGGTACGATTCTGACATTTGTATGTTGTGCATGATGTCAAATTCGTTCCCTGAAACCTTTGGCGTTCAACCCGGACAGCAACATTTTGCATGTCCAGTTACCCAGATCGAGCGCCAAGCTTTTAAATTCAACGAACACGCCATCGAACCGGCTCGGGATGCCACAAGGAATACCCACCCCTAGGTAGCCATACATATTTATTCTGATCTGGCCGCGTACTACACTGTACTGAGTTGCCTCAACTGAGAGGCTCTTCGGACACACGTTGGAAATAATGGCAAATGTCATCTACCGGATAATGGACAAGGCATGAATGATTTCCAGACGGCACACCCGATCAAACCGCGAGAGTTGTACCGCTTTAAGCGTGCAGCTCAAGATGTTCTGATGATAGCGCTTTATCGAAACAAGATGAATCCTGCAGTCCTCAAATCAATCGTTGCCGATGATGCGGTGAACGCGATTATCACCCTGCTCATCCACGCGCAGCGTGCGGACCAGGAACAAAAATCTACGAGAAGGCAAATCCGCCGCGCAAAGATGGCACACGTCACCCAGGCACGAGCCTCCCGTGTCTCCTTAGCCGCTCCCAAACTCAAACAAAGCAATCCCAGTGAAAGCGCAAATGAGGTCGAGCAAAGTGCAGAAACTTGCGCAACGTCGGAGTAACGGCGCTGGACCGCAACTACGGCCAAGCTGACGGGCGACCAGCCTTTCTCAAGCACCCTTGCATCAACACTCGACAGGTGCGAGTGGTCAATTACACGGTCATTTGCGCCCAAGACCCACGCAATGGGTAAATCATTGTAGCAGGCTTGTTCTGACGAAAAGGCGACAAGCCGGCAAACGTGTGTTCATTTGAATGAAGAATGACAAAGCAACAAATCACTCGCAATAGGTAATACTACTGATATGCCCGGATCGCACACCGGGCGAAATAGCTTGGACGACAAGGATCGTTACAGAGATTCGTCAGGATTTTCGGCGAAACGTCATGCTGGTTTCCCACCAACAATTAATCTCTTCGACTGCATATCTGGTAAATGTGCAGTTCCATGAAGGTTTTGACATTTTACTATCCATACTGCTCATATAGCTCCCACTGATGTCTTGACGGTACAGTCAAAAATACCAACGCGGGAGCTAGCATGGACCTTGATTTTGACAATGGATCGACAAGGAAAACAGCACCGCAACCAACGACACCCAGTGGCACGAAGGCCTCCGCCATCGGAACGCTGGGTAATCTTCTCGGTCGCGCCGGTATCCGGATTAATGGCGACGCTCCATGGGATATTCAGATCAAGGATGAAAGAGCCCCCACCCGCATACTGGCTCAGGGTAGCTTGGGACTTGGCGAAAGCTACATGGATGGCTGGTGGGATTGCGCATCTCTGGATATCTTCTTTGAACGGATATTTCAGGCCAATCTAACAGAGCATGTCACGGCAAAAGACATTGTGCAGACATTGAAAGCACGTTTGCTCAACCTGCAAAATAGCAGGCGGTCATGGCAGGTCGGCAAGGCGCATTACGACGTTGGCAATGATCTTTTTTCTGCAATGCTTGATAGCCGCCTGACCTATTCCTGCGGATATTGGAGAGAGGCCGACAATCTCGAAGATGCGCAGGCAGCAAAGCTCGATCTCGTTTGCCGTAAACTCGGCCTTCAGCCCGGAATGCGCCTTCTGGACATTGGTTGCGGCTGGGGCAGCCTTATGCAATTTGCTGCAGAAAACTACGGCGTTTCCTGTGTTGGCTTGACGATATCCAAGGAGCAGGCAGAGTTCGCGCGTCAAAAGCTAAGCGGACTGCCTGTGGAGTTTCGTCTGGCCGATTATCGCTCGTTCAATGTAGACGGGCAGGAGAAATTCGACCGTATCGCGTCAATCGGCATGTTCGAGCATGTTGGCCACAAAAATTATGGTGCTTTTTTCGATACCAGCAAACGCAGTCTGGTCGCAGACGGATTGTTTCTGCTGCACACGATTGGAAGAAAACGCACCCGGAACGTCATAGACCCCTGGTTCGATCGCTATATTTTCCCGAATGGTGAACTGCCATCCCTGAATGAAATATCCACCAGTGTGGATGGCCGGTTTGTTATCGAAGATGTTCACAACTTCGGAGCCGATTACGACAAGACGTTGATGGCGTGGCATGTTCGATTTGAAGCGGCGTGGCCACAATTCGCGTCGAAGTACGGCGAGCGGTTCTATCGGATGTGGCGATACTATCTCCTGTGCATGGCAGGATGTTTCCGGGCTCGCCAGATACAGCTTTGGCAAACGGTTCTCTCGCCATCAGGTGTTCCGGGAGGCCATCTGCGCCATTCCTAGAACGCCAACGTAAATCATGTGGGCGGAGGCGTTCTCACGGTGGACCTGGGTGCGTTTATCCGTCAGCACAAAGCTACTGGCACGAACGAATGTAAATCTATCAGAACACTTGTATTGTGAATTCATCACGCATAGGATGTTTTATATCAGAAAGAATTTTCTTCATTTTTTTCCACTCATGAAAGTCAGCCCATTTGCGGGATCATCTCGACCAGACCGATCGTCGGCTCGTCAAACTGCTTTCACAGGATGGGCAGCTCGCCATTACGCGGCTTGCCGAGATGATGGAGATATCCGTACCCACGGTGCGGACCCGTCTGCGCAACCTGCTTGACCGGGATCTTCTCAAGATTACAGGGTCGCTCAATCTGACCGAGCGGCCGGAATTGATCTCGGCGATTGTCGGCGTCAATGCACAAGGGCGTGGCCGAGCCCGCGAGATTGCGCGGCGCATTGCGGAATTACCCTTTGTGAGTTCCGCATCCGTGGTGACAGGACGGTTCGATATCATTGTCGAGGTTGTCGTTGCCGGGGATGTCGCTGATCTTTACCGCGTCACAAGTGAATTGATTCCCGCGGTCGGCGATCTGGGAGAGATCGTTCGCACCGAAACCTTCGTGGTCATGGCGTCATGCAATAAATGGGTGACCTTGCCGGAAGGCTGCTGGTCGGAAGGTCCCGACCCAACGCCTGTTGAATGATTGAGTTGGAAGATCCCGTCCGAGGAGGTCGGACTATACCAATAACGCCTAAAAATAGGCGGGGCATATAACGAGGAGGAACAGAGAATGAAGGTTGCCAAACTGGTTATCGCAGGTCTTGCGATGCTCACTGCGGCCAGTGCCGCAAATGCCGGAACGCTGGATGATATCGTCAAGCGCGGGGAATTGCGTGTTGCGGTACAGACGCAGGGCCCTCCCTTTTCCATGGTTGATCAGGCAGGCAAGCGCACCGGCAGTTCCGTGGAGCTTGCCGAGCTGATGGCAAAGGAAATGGGCGTAAAGATCAGCTTTCTCGATTTTGATTGGGATGGTCTTATTCCGGCGCTTCTGTCAGGGAAGGCCGATCTGCTTGTCGCAGACATGACCCCGACCCTGCCGCGCGCCATGAAAGTCGCTTTTACCAAACCCTTCATGTTCACAGGCAGCACCGTCTTCGCAAAGGCGGGGAGCAAGTTCACGACGATCGACTCCTGCAAGGCGGCAGGCACCAAAATCGCCGTTCTGCTCGGCGCTACCGGCGAAAAGGTAGCCAAGGCGACATTCCCGGATGCTGACATCAAAAGCTACAAGGGTGGCGGTCCGCTCCTGCTCGATGCGGTTAACAATGGTCAGGCCGATTGCGGCGTCAACGACGTCTCAGCTGTAAAGGGCCAATCCGCCGCCTATCCGGCCGGAACGTTCACCGTGATGCCGGAACTGCTGTCGAAAGAGCCGCTGGCATTTGCCACCCGCTACGATGAACAGGACCTTCTTATCTGGATGAACCTGTTTCTCGATCAGGTAGCAATTGATGGCCGTCTCCAGAAAAACCTGGATTACTGGGTCGAATCCGATGCCTGGAAAAAAGATCACTAGGCATGGATAGGTTTGGGTGGTCGTAGCCGGTTCGTTAAAGCCGCCTACGGCCACCCACCTGCCGGATCACTATTCGCACGGTCGCCTGAGGGATCATCCCGGACATGCTTGAAAATTTCAGCTTTCGCACCATCGTCGAATACCTGCCGCTGTTCGGCCACGGCTTCCTCGCGACGCTTTGGCTGTCGATTGTTTCCTTCGCCGGTGCTCTTGCTGTCGGAATAATTCTTTGCGCCATGAATTTGCAGCGCTCGCGCTTAGCCAATGTCCCCGCAAAGATTTATATCGATGCCATTCGCGCAACGCCTCTGCTGGCACAGCTTTATTTCCTCTACTTTGGCCTGCCACGACTTGGCATTGTATTGCCGGAACTCGTTGTCGGTATCCTCGCTCTATCGTTGAACAGCGGCGCCTATATCGCCGAGATTATTCGGGCGGGTATCCTGTCCATCTCACGCGGACAAGTGGAGGCAGGTATTGCATCGGGGATGACCTACATGCAACGCATGCGCCTCGTGGTATTGCCGCAAGCGTTCCGCGTAACAATTCCTCCGCTCCTTGGCCAAGCCATTGTGCTGGTGAAGGACTCTGCGCTGCTCTCCCTGATATCGGTCTCGGAACTGACCCGCGCCGGGCAGCTCCTGGCTTCAGACCGCTTCATGCCGGCTGAAGGTTTTATTACAACCGCTGCCTGTTATCTCATCCTCTATTATGGGCTGAAGGGCCTCGCAGCCCTGTCAGGCCGGTGGCTTGGCCAACAGTCAGTCAGGAGCCGCACATGATCTGGCAGCAATTCCAAAGTCTTATCGGCAGCTATCCGCTGGCTCTGCGGGGTCTAGGCATGACCGTGGCACTATCACTCATCAGCCTTGTCGTTGGCACGCTTGTCGGCTTTGCCCTCGGCATATTGAGGACAGGCGGTGATCAATTGATCAGCCGGGCCATTGGTGTCTGGGTCGATCTGATACGCGGCACACCGTTCCTTGTGCAGATTTTCCTGATCTTCTTCATCCTGCCTGAATTGGGCATTGAGCTTGACGCGTTCACAGCCGGTATCATCGCTCTATCCAATCTGGCTGCCTGCTTCATCTGCGAAATCGTTGCCGCTGGCATCCGTGCTGTTCCGACCGGGCAGGTCGAGGCGGCGCTTGCATCGGGCTTGTCACGCTGGCAAAGAATGCGGCAAGTTGTGCTGCCTCAGGCCATGCGGATGTCGCTACCGCCGCTAGTGGGGCAATATGTGCTTCTTATCAAGGATTCGTCGGTTGTCTCGGCAATCGGCTTGACCGATCTCACCCGGGTTGGCTGGCTTGTCGTGCAACGGGTGCCGAATGGCCTTCTTGTGTTCGCCATTGTTGGCATTGGCTATTTTGTCGTCTGCTATCCACTCATACTGCTCGCCCGCAGGCTCGAAAGCCGCATGGGCGCTGCGCATGGCGAGGTACAATTGTGAGAATGGGCCGACACTTCATCAAGGAAGGTATCAGGCATGATTGAGTTTCGCGGCGTCAATAAATGGTTCGGAGCGCTGCATGTGCTCAAGGACATCACACTCAACGTGGAACCGCGTGAAGTGGTGGTGGTTTGTGGACCAAGCGGTTCCGGCAAAAGCACTCTGATCCGCTGCGTCAACGGCCTCGAGAGCACCAAGGACGGCGATCTTGTTGTTGACGGACATCGTGTCGGTGACCCCGCGACCGACATGACCGAACTTCGGGCCGAGGTTGGTTTTGTCTTTCAATCCTTCAATCTCTACCCGCACAAGACGGCCTTGGAGAACGTCACTCTCGCACCGATCCATGTGCGCAAAATCGCTCGTTCCGCAGCGGAAGCAGCCGGACGCGAAATGCTTGCAAGAGTTGGACTCGCCGACAAATTCAACGCCTACCCATCGGAACTCTCAGGTGGTCAGCAGCAGCGCGTCGCGATTGCGCGCTGTCTTTGCATGCGGCCCAAGATCATGTTGTTTGATGAACCGACATCTGCACTCGACCCTGAGATGATCAGCGAAGTGCTTGACGTTATGGTCAGTGTTGCCGAAGAAGGCATGACCATGATGGTCGTCACCCATGAAATGGGTTTTGCCCGCAAAGTTGCCCAGCGGGTGGTTTTCATGGATGCAGGCGCTATTGTTGAAAGCGGCACACCGGAAGAGTTTTTCTCCAATCCAAAGACTGACCGCAGCCGTGCCTTCCTCAGCAAGATTCTGCGCCATTGATACCAGATTCCAGCTCGCTCAATGTTCTGCTGAAAAACCGAGGAATTGCTTTAGCTCAGGTGTCTGTGGATTGGCAAAGACCTCTTCCGGCTTGCCGATTTCATGTACCCGGCCCTGATGCATAAAGACGACCCGGCTACAGACGTCGYGGGCAAACTTCATTTCATGCGTTACCATCAAAAGTGTCATACCCTCAGCCGCCAGTTCGCGCACGACGGCCAGCACTTCGGCCACCAGTTCCGGGTCAAGCGCCGACGTGATTTCATCACACAACAGAGCGATGGGCTGCATAGCCAATGCGCGGGCGATGGCCACGCGCTGTTGTTGACCGCCTGATAATTCATCGGGAAACGCGTCGTATTTGTGTGCCAGACCAACCCGGTCAAGCATCTTGCGAGCCATAGCCTCCGCGTCCGCCTTCGGCGTCTTCTTGACCACCATCTGAGACAGCATGACATTGCCGCCCGCAGTCAAATGCGGGAACAGATTGAATTGCTGAAAAATCATCCCGACCTTGAGCCGCAACGCCTTGAGATGCAGCTCATCTGGAAGCAATTGTGCACCCGCAACCGCTATGGAGCCATCGTCGATCAGTTCCAAACCGTTGATGCAACGAAGCAGCGTGGATTTACCCGAACCACTTTTGCCAATAATCGCAATGACTTCACCGGGATCAACATCGATATTGATGCCTTTGAGTACCTCGTTCGATCCGAAGCTCTTGCGGACTTCAGTGACTTCGATGAGCGACATTGAGTTTCCTTTCCAGAATCTGGCTGCTCTTCGACAGTGGCCAGCAAAGAGCAAAATAGAACAAGGCGACAAGCCCGTAGACAGTGAAAGGCTGGAAAGTGGCATTGGTAACAATGGTGCCAGCCTTGGACAGCTCAACGAAGCCAATGATTGAGGTGAGCGCCGTACCCTTTATAACTTGCACAGAGAAGCCGACCGTCGGCGGTATCGCGATCTTCAGCGCCTGCGGAATGATCACGTAACGCATCTGTTGGACGTAACCCATGCCCAAACTGGCTGACGCTTCCCACTGCCCTTTGAAAACCGATTCCACACAGCCGCGCCAAATCTCGGTGAGGAATGCCGCAGACCAGAGGATCAATGCGAAACCGGCGGCCAGCCACGCAGGAACATTGATGCCAAAGAGACCAAGGCCAAAGAAAGCGAGGAACAGCTGCATCAGCAGCGGTGTCCCCTGGAACAATTCGACATAGTATTTGGCTATAAACCGCAGGAAACGCCCGCGCCCAATGCGCATGAACAAAAGCAATGTCGCAACAAGCCCGCCACCAATGAACGAAACCAGCGAAAGCAGAACCGTCCAGCGCATGGCAAGCAGAAGGTTGCGCACAATATCCCAAAGCGTGAATTCGGTCATCGGACGGATCTCCTTGGGAAAATCAACCGTCCCGTGACAACCAGGATCTGTCGCAGGAGAATGGCCAGCAGCAGATAGATGGCAGTCGAAACGAAGTAAGCCTCGAAGGCCCTGAACGTTCGCGACTGGATAAAATTGGCTGCGAAAGTCAGGTCCTCGACAGCAATTTGCGAAACGACTGACGAGCCAAGCATGACGATGATGATTTGCGACGTGAGCGCCGGCCATATCCGCTGCAGCGAAGGCACCAGAACCACATGACGAAAGGTCTCGAAGGGCGACATGGCGAGACTGGACCCGGCTTCGAACTGTCCGCGCGGCGTCGCCTGAATGCCAGCCCGGATGATTTCACAGCTGTAAGCACCAAGATTGATGATCATCGCCAGATTGGCCGCCTGCAATTCACTCATCTGCACACCGAGCGACGGCAGGCCAAAGAAAATGAAAAACAACTGGATCAGGAAAGGCGTGTTGCGGATCAGTTCGACATATAAGGTTACGGGCGGCCGCAACCATTGAGGACCCAAGCTCCTGATCCAGGCGCAAAGGATGCCAAGCGCTATGCCGATGACTGCACCAACGGCAATCAGCTCAACAGTGATAGTGAGCCCCTTGAGAAAAACCGGCCAATATTGCGCCAGCCAGCTATAATCAAATACATATTTCAAAACGGAACCCCGCTCGGTGGAATGAATGAAACGCCATCCTGCAAAAGCATGATGGCGCACACCGTGGTTTAGAGGTCGGCAGGGATAGGTGCGCCCAGCCATTTCTGGGAGATTGCTGTCAACGTGCCATCAGTTTTGGCTGAAGAGATGATGCTGTTGATTTTCTCCAGAAGCTTTGGCTCGTTCTTGTTCAGGCCGATAGAACAGGGTGAATTCTTGATCAGGAACTTTAGCTCCGGCCGTTTTGGCGGGTTCTTGGCAAGAATCGCTGCAGCAACAACATTGCCCGTGGCGATAACCTCGACCTGGCCAGACAGGAATGCCGAGATTGTGCCATTATTGTCTTCGTAGCGCTTGATGACGCTGTCGCCGGGTGCGATCTTGGTAAGCTCCAGATCTTCGATCGCACCGCGCGTGACGCCGATCGTTTTTCCAGCCAAATCTTCAGCTTTGGAGATTGCTACCGTTGCAGGTCCAAACACACCATTGAAGAATGGGACGTAAGGCGCCGAAAAATCGATCACCGCTTCGCGTTCGGCAKTCTTGCCAAGACTGGAAATTACCAGATCAACCTTGTTTGTCTGCAAATAGGGAATTCGGTTGGCGCTTGTCACCGGGACGAGTTCCGTCTTCACCCCCAGTTTTTCGGCAATCAGATTGGCTACATCAATGTCATAGCCCATCGGCGTCATATCAGTGCCAACGCTGCCAAATGGCGGGAAATCCTGCGGGACGGCCACACGAAGCACTCCGCGGGATGCAATATCCGCCAAAGCATCGGCAGACGCCGTACCTATTGGGCAAAGCGATCCAATCATCAGGATTGCCGCACCAAGAATTTTGAATAGTGATCTGCTGTTCATTTGCAAGCTTCCCAATTGGTCAATATCAGGAATGCCAAAGCAATTGTCGTGCCAAGAACCATAGAATTTGATTAGGACTGTACAGGTAGCTTACATCCGATCAATTGATCAGGGAGTCGCGCTCATAACTGAAAAGCGCACTGCTCTTTATATCGGCACAAATACATGAATGATCAAATTATGAGCACGACACTCCATAACGACACGCCGCATTTTGATTCCCATCAAATCGCAACGCGACAATTTGCATAGCTAATATGCAACTTTGTATGTTGCTCCAAATTTGAGCGATGCTATTTTGAAGATGTTAGGTTCTTTCCTCCCAGAAATCCTAACGCCGAATGCAGCAACCTCCTCCCTGCTGCATTTACAATCAAGGCCCAGCGCACCTCCTCCCGCGTTGGGCCTTTTTGCTTTATGGCTCCCTACGCAATCGCAAAAGTCGTTAAATCGCATCGAAATGGATGGTCGCAATCATTCATGTTTTGACGCTCTTTGTGTTTTCTCCCACGTTTCCACAACCTATGGTATAATCTGCGAGGTAACGGTTTCAAAAAGGAGAAACTTTATGCAACTGAGCGCACCTACGAAAATTGTGTTTATTATCGCGGTGATACTGGCCGTGCTATCGCTGCTTCCGGTGGTTGGAATTGCAGTGGGAGTTCTTGGCGCCTACAGCTATTGGTTGTTGCTTGTCGCTTTTATCGTACTTGCAGCCGGTAGCCTGTTTAAAGGCGTTTAAAACCAGCGAACTGTTCACCCAATCGCCGCCCGGCGATAAACGCCACCTGCCATGTCACGACGCACGCCTCGTGGGTTGAGTACTATTCTGCGTCCACGTCAGAAATGCGGGTCGGAATGCTGGCATACATTCCGGTTGTGCGGAATTCAGTCGGGCTTGCCCCATATATTCGCCTGAACACCTTTGAAAAATAATTAGCGTCGTCAAAACCGGTCATGATCGCAACCTCCTTAACCGGCAGGAAGGCTGCGTTTGTCAGAAGCTTTGTTGCGCGCTGCATCCGCTTCTGCAGGACAAACTCCGCAGGTGGCAGACCTTCACACTCGGCGAAGACGCGCGAGAAATGCGCTCGGCTGAGGCCGGAAACATTTGCCAGTTCTTCAACGGGAAGTGGTTTGTCGAGATTGGCACTGATGTGATCGATGACCGGCTGCATGACCGTCTTCTCATGCTGGTCAACAGGGTGCGAGCCGAACACGCCATCGTAGAGTGCCATGGCTGCCTCATAGGCAATGGCTGACGCGCGGCCAGCGGTTTCCGCGTCCATGATCAGGCGCATGCTGCAATCGGCAAGATGCTCGATTGTCTCACTTGGCAGCCTCAAAACTGGCCCTTGCGCCGCGAGAATCGAACGATGAATGCGCAACGCTTCCTCACCATTCATCGAGATCCAGAAATACTCCCAGTGATCGCCCTTCTCCAGCCAATAACGGTGGTTATGCGGCACAAGCACGAGCAGAGTTTCACCCTCCCGCACTTTATAGTTCCGGTTTTCATAGCGCAGCGTGCCCGTTCCGCTGATCGTATGCTGCAGGACAGTAAAGGGGGTCTGCCCCCGCTTGCGGCCATCCCAATCATAGATTTCATCACGGCGCACTTCATAACCGGTGCTGGTTGGCATGGTATGAAGCGTATGGCGCCCCCGCGGCAGGGAAACCGTCTTCATGCTATGCCCGGTATCGATCAGTTTTTGCAGCACAAAATTACCCTCAAAAGCATAATCCCTCTCTAGTCGCTCCCATGAATATACGCATAATGCTGGGTAAGAACAGCAGATGAACTGTTTGCGACCAATGTTGAAAGAGGGAAAGACAGGAAAAACCTGATCTTTGGAGCGCGCTTGAAAGCCGGGCTCCGCCGTATTGTTCTTATCCGTTCCGAATGATCGAGGTCGACATGAGCAGTTTCAAAATCGCTATCATTGGCGCTGGCAGCGTGGGGTTCACAAAAAAGCTCTTCACCGACATTCTCTGCGTGCCGGAATTCAAGGATATTGAATTCGCTCTGACTGACATCAGCGAACATAACCTCAAGATGATCAAGGCAATTCTGGATCGTGTTGTTGAGGCCAATAATCTTCCGACGCGCGTGACAGCCACGACAGACCGACGCAAGGCCATCGAAGGCGCTCGCTATGTTATAAGCTGTGTACGGGTCGGTGGACTTGAGGCCTATGCGGACGATATCCGCATTCCCCTGAAATATGGCATAGATCAGTGTGTGGGCGATACAATCTGCGCAGGCGGCATCCTCTATGGACAGCGCAATATTCCCGTCATTCTCGATTTCTGCAAGGACATCCGCGAGCTTGCGGAACCCGGTGCAAAGTTCCTGAACTATGCCAATCCCATGGCCATGAATACCTGGGCTGCTATCGAATATGGCAAAGTCGATACGATAGGGCTTTGCCATGGCGTTCAGCATGGTGCGGAACAGATCGCAGAAATTCTCGGTGCCAAATCCAAGGATGAACTTGACTACATCTGCTCGGGCATCAACCACCAGACATGGTTTGTCGATATCCGCCTGCGCGGCCGCAAGATTGGCAAGGATGAACTTATTGCCGCGTTCGAAGCCCATCCCGTTTTCTCACAACAGGAAAAGCTGCGTATTGATGTTCTCAAGCGTTTCGGCGTCTATTCCACTGAAAGCAACGGCCACCTCTCGGAATACCTGCCCTGGTATCGCAAACGTCCCGATGAGATCACCAAATGGATCGACATGTCCGACTGGATTCATGGTGAGACTGGCGGCTATCTGCGTTATTCAACGGAAACGCGGAACTGGTTCGAAACCGAGTTTCCGCAGTTTCTGGAGGCCGCAGCAAAGCCTATCGATCCCACCCGCCGTTCCAATGAGCATGCCAGCCATATTCTTGAAGCGCTGGAAACCGGGCGTGTCTATCGAGGCCATTTCAACACGCGCAATACCGGGATCATCACGAATCTCCCCGCCGACGCGATTATTGAATCGCCGGGGTTTGTCGACAGGTTTGGTATCAACATGGTATCCGGCATCACATTACCGGAGGCGTGTGCAGCCACATGCATTTCATCGATCAATGTGCAGCGGATGGCCGTCCATGCCGCAATCAGCGGCGATATCGATCTTTTGAAACTTGCCGTTCTGCACGATCCGTTGGTCGGTGCTGTGTGCACACCTGAGGAAGTCTGGCAGATGGTCGATGAAATGATCGTCGCCCAAGCGCAATGGTTGCCGCAATATGCCCATGCCATTGACGATGCGAAAGAGCGTTTGCGCCACAAGACGGTAGCGACGCGCGAATGGAAGGGCGTCGCCAGCCGTTCAGTACGCTCTATCGAAGAGCTGAGAGCAGAAAAAGCATTGATGAAACAGGCGTGAATTAATTTTTCCGGCTGCTTTCCCCTCTTGGAGGAGACGGGGTAGCGACATGAGCCGGGCCAGATTGAAGAGGGAGAGACGATGAGCCATTTTCGCTATTTGAGTTCACTCGCCATAGGTGTTTCAATGCTGGCTTTGCCGGTATTGGCGTCCGAGCCGACAGTTCCGCCGGAACCGCCATCCTTCAAAGCGCAGGCAAAAATCTCATATGTCTCCAGAGATGCAATTCTTGAATTCAAAGCCCTTCCCGCCTATCACGAACCTGATTGGGTCACCGAAAAATTTGTAAAAGCGGGCAAGCTTCCAGCGGTCAAAGACCGGCTACCCAAAGAACCGCTTGTCTATAAAACAGGAAATATGCCCGATGGTATCGGTGTCTATGGTGATACATTGCGCCATGTCATTGGCGGACGGCCGGAAGGCTGGAACTATATCGGCGGCCAATCGCAAGGCTATGGGGGTATCGACATTGGCCTGTCTGAATGTCTGACGCGAACCGCACCGCTGTTTCAGGTTGAAGCAACGGATGTCGAGCCCTTGCCAAATCTGGCTAAGGGATGGGAATGGTCAGCGGATGGCCACACCCTGACCATGCATCTCATTGAGGGTGCGAAATGGTCCGATGGCGCGCCATTCGATGCGGATGATGTGATGTTCTATTGGGATGACAATGTCATTGACCCCAATGTTTCACCACTCAATGGCGCAACCCAGGAGACGTTTGGTGTTGGCACGACGCTGAAGAAAATTGATGCCTATACCGTTGAATGGACATTCAAGAATGCTTTCCCGCGCCAGTATCTTTACGCCATGGCCTATGGAACATTTTGCCCGGGTCCAGCGCATATCCTCAAGACGAAGCACCCAAAATACGCTGCAACAACCTATGATCAATACAAAAACGGTTTCCCGCCTGAGTATATGAACATGCCGGTTATGGGGGCTTGGGTTCCAGTCGAGTACAGGCCTGACGATATCATCGTGCTTCGCCGCAACCCTTATTACTGGAAGGTGGACGAGGCTGGCAATCAGCTGCCCTATGTCAACGAGATGCATTATAAGCTCTCAACCTGGGCTGATCGCGATGTCCAGACGGTTGCAGGTTCAGCCGATTTTTCCAATCTCGAACAGCCGGAAAATTTCGTGGAGTCGCTGAAACGTGCCGCGCAGGACAACGCGCCTGCCCGGCTTGCCTTCGGCCCGCGCCTCATCGGCTACAATCTCGATATGAACTTTTCGGCCAATGGCTGGGGCGCACCCGATGCGCGCGGTCAAGCCGTTCGTGAACTCAATCGCGACGAGCACTTCCGCAAGGCGGTGACCATGGCGATCGACCGGAAGAAATTAGGCGAAGCGCTTGTCAAAGGTCCGTTCACCGCGATCTATCCCGGCGGGCTGTCATCGGCAACGAGCTTCTATGACAGGCAATCCACCGTCTATTATCCATTTGATTTGGAAGGCGCAAAGGCAGAGCTGGCAAAGGCCGGTCTGAAGGACACCGACGGCAATGGCATTGTCAACTTTCCGCCTGACAAAGCAGGCGGCAAGGATGTGGAAATCACCCTTCTGGTGAACAATGCCTACAACACCGACAAGAACCTTGCGGAAGGCGTGATCGGCCAGCTGCAAAAGCTTGGCCTGCGCGTCATTCTCAATGCCGTGGATGCCAACCAGCGCGATGCCGCCAATTTTGGTGGACGGTTCGACTGGATGATCTGGCGCAACAATTCGGAACTCGCTTCTGTCGTACAGAACACCGAACAATTGGCTCCGGTGGGACCCCGCACCAGTTGGAACCATCGCGCTCCGGAAAATGGTCAGCTGGATCTGATGCCTTTCGAAGAAGAGATGGTGAAGATCGTCAACAAGTTCATCTCAAGCCAGGATAACGCCGAACGAACCGAGCTGATGAAGCAGTACCAGAAGGTCTACACGACAAACGTGAATACAGTCGGATTAACGGAATTCGCCGGTGCTCTCGTTATCAACAAGCGCTTCTCCAACATTCCGTCCGGCGCTCCGATATTCATGTTCAACTGGGCCGAGGACGCCATCATCCGCGAGCGCGTATTCGTCAAGGCGGACAAACAGGGTGATTTTGAACTGTACCCACAGCAATTACCCGGAAAGCCGGGCGGTCCCGGCCCGATGAACTGAGCCTCCCAAGGACTCTGGCTGGCCGGTCGCACTGATGTGCGGCCGGCTCATCAACCGAACAAGTCGATGGTGTGAGTACATTCATACCCGTTTTGAAACCAACACAAGAGAAGTGAACCGGCCCATGTTACGATTCCTGCTTGTGCGTATCGCCTCTGCCATTCCGGTGTTGTTTGTGCTGAGCGTGGTTACCTTCGCCATTATTCAGGCGCCTCCCGGCGATTATTCCGATTACATCCGATCGCAATTGATGAATCAGGGCGGAGCTTCCTTCGAAGCGGCGGACGCGCAAGCGCAGGCCTACCGGGTCGCGAACGGTCTCGACAAGCCTCTACCCGTTCAATACGTCAACTGGGTGGTCGGCATGGTGACGCGCGGCGATTTTGGTCACAGCCTGTTCTATAACAAGCCGGTTGCCGACGTGGTCGGTGAACGATTACCACGAACTCTGTTGCTGGCACTCACCTGCCATATCCTCGCATCAATTATTGGCATCAGTTTTGGCATATTGGCCGCCACCCGGCAGTATTCATGGGTCGACAGCCTGCTCTCCGGCATATCATTCCTTGGGATGACCGTGCCGCGCTTCCTGATGGCGCTCATCATTGTCTACATCATGGTATTTCATTTCAACGTATCGGAGATCGGCAGTTTCAATTCACCGCGTTATGGCGGTGCGCCCTGGTCCTGGGACAAATTTGTCGATCTCGTCCGGCATGTCTGGCCCGTCGTGGCCATCGCAACATTTGGTGGCCTCGCCTACAATATGCGCGTGATGCGCGGCAACCTGCTCGATACGCTCAACGCCCAATATGTGGAAACAGCACGCGCCAAAGGTCTGAGTGAGGGCGCTGTCATCATGCGCCATGCGGTACCGAACGCACTCCACCCATTGATTATGTATCAGGGTGTCGTGTTGCCCTATATGCTGACCGGAGAGATAGAGACTGCGATCATCTTTGCTTTGCCGACCGTCGGTCCCGCCATCGTCGGCTCCATGTGGGTTGGCGATGTCTACGTCACGGCGACTTTCATGCTGGTGCTTTCGGCCACATTGATCGTCGGCAACATCATCGCAGACCTTCTGCTCGCCCTCGTCGACCCACGGGTGCGGCAATATGGGGAGGTGAAGTGATGCATATGCAAATTCAACAACCACCTCTCACCATCGAAACGGTTAATGGCAAACGCGGCAATGAACGCTATATCGCTCTTGTCTGGCGACGTTTGAAACGCTCCTGGACCGGCATGATCGGCCTCGTTCTGGTCTGCCTGTTGCTTGTTATGGCCATCTTTGCCGGTTTCTTTGCGCCAGTTGATCCCATGCAGACAGACATTGGCTTTGCACCGCCTGAAGCTATCAGGTTCTTTGACAAGGATGGCAATTTTTCTCTTCGCCCGCGCACCTATCCGATTGCCGAGACAGAAGAACTTGACCCGGTGACATTTCAACCCGTGGTCGGGCCAGACTATGACAATCCGCGCCTGCTGGGTTTCTTCGTCAAAGGCTTCGACTACAAGCTTCTTGGTATCATCCCGACGAACCGGCATTTCTTTGGCACTTCAGATGGGCAGCCAGTGCATTTCCTCGGAACGGACAAGTTCGGGCGCGATGTTCTTTCCCGGGCCCTTTACGGTTCTCGTATCTCGTTGATGATTGCCTTGATTGTCGTCTCCATCGTTACAGTTGTCGGCACAACGGTAGGTCTGGTCTCTGGCTATTTCGGTGGAAGATTTGACGCGTGGACACAACGCTTTGTCGAACTGGTGCTGGCATTTCCCCAGCTACCACTCTATCTCGCACTCAGTTCGCTCATACCGGTTACGGCACCGACCAATATCTTCCTCGGCTTTGTCATCATCGTCATGTCGGCGCTTGGCTGGGCCCAAATGTCACGCGAAGTGCGCGGCAAGACGCTGGCGCTGGCGCGTATCGAATATGTGCGGGCAGCTCTTGCCGTAGGAGCATCGGACCGCCGCATCATTTTTCAACATATTTTTCCAAACGTCATGAGCCATGTGATCGTTGCCGTCACCATAGCAATTCCTCACATCGTCCTTCTGGAATCCTTTCTGGGTTTTCTCGGGTTTGCCGTGAAACCCCCGCTCATCTCCTGGGGTTTGATGTTGCAGGATACGGCAACCTATTCCGTTATTGGGTCTTACCCATGGATACTCACACCCGTTGCTTTCGTGCTTGTCACCGTCTTTGCGTTCAATGCGCTTGGCGATGGTTTGCGCGATGCCGTTGACCCCTATTGAGGCTGGATGCGATGCCGATAATTGAAACAAGCACCATGGCGCCCGAACAACGACTGGATAGCGCAGCGCATCCGGAAAGCCCTGTTATTGACGCACGCAATGTTGCGGTCCGCTTCAAGGTAGAGGATGGCATAGTCGATGCCGTCAAGGATGTTTCCTTTCAGCTCTATCGCGGGGAAACCATTGCGATCGTCGGCGAATCCGGTTCTGGAAAATCCGTCACTGCGCGCACCATCATGGGGCTTTTGACCAAGCGTGCTACGGTCTCCCATGGGGC
Source organism: Phyllobacterium sp. TAF24 (assembly GCF_052113785.1). Classification (NCBI taxonomy): domain Bacteria; kingdom Pseudomonadati; phylum Pseudomonadota; class Alphaproteobacteria; order Hyphomicrobiales; family Phyllobacteriaceae; genus Phyllobacterium; species Phyllobacterium sp. TAF24. The sequence goes on from NZ_JBFRDN010000006.1 coordinate 136,384, forward strand.
GAAGATCATCTATGACGGCAAGGACATCCTGAAATTCTCAAGCCATGCACGACGTGCGTTGCGCGGCAACCGCATGTCCATGATCTTTCAGGAACCCATGAGTTCGCTCAATCCGATCTATACGATTGGCAGTCAGATCATCGAGGCCATTCGCGTGCACCAGCGCATCAGCAGACGCGAAGCACAAAAGCGCGCGCTTGACCTGTTGATACAGGTTCAGATCCCCGATCCGGAATCCCGGCTCAATCAGTATCCGCACCAGCTCTCCGGTGGCCAGCGCCAGCGCGTCATGATTGCTATGGCGCTCGCAAACAACCCCGACGTGCTGATCGCCGATGAACCAACTACCGCGCTCGATGTGACGGTTCAGGCCCAGATTCTCAACCTTATCCGCGATCTGCAGAAGCGGCTCGGAATGGCTGTCATTCTCATCACCCATGACCTGACCGTCGTCCGGCAATTTTCGGATTATGTCTATGTCATGCAGCATGGCGAGGTGAAAGAGCACAACACGACAGCAGCGCTCTTTGCGAACCCTCGTCATCCCTATACGTGCCATCTTCTCGGGTCTGAACCCAAGGGAGAAGCCAATCCGATGCCCGCAAACTGCGAAGCCATTCTGGAAGGCAAATCTGTTCGGGTGACATACATGTTGAAACGCGGCGGCTTCTTCAAGCCGCAGTTGCACGAGCTTGTTGCTGTCGACAGTCTCAATCTGAAACTTCACAAGCATGAGACGCTGGGTATTGTCGGCGAATCCGGCTCTGGCAAGACGACTTTCGGCCAAGCACTTGTCCGGCTCGTGCACACGGATAGCGGCGAGATTTATTTCGACCGGCAGCCAATTCACAACAAGTCCCGGGCTGAAATGCGGCCCTTGCGATCGCGAATGCAAATTGTCTTTCAGGACCCGTTTTCCTCACTCAATCCACGCATGTCGATTGGACAGATCATCGAGGAAGGGCTGATCATCAACCGGATCGGCGAGAACCGGGCTGATCGTCTCGACCGTGTTCAGGAAGCCCTGAAATGTGCGGGGATGCCACATAATATCCTATCCCGCTTCCCGCACGAATTTTCCGGCGGCCAGCGCCAGCGCATAGCCATTGCGCGTGCCATAGCGCTCGAACCGGAATTCATTCTTTTGGACGAACCGACATCGGCGCTCGATCTGTCGGTGCAGGCACAGATTATCGATCTGCTGCGTAAGCTGCAGGATGATTGCGGGCTGAGTTATCTGTTCATTTCTCACGATCTGAAAGTGGTCCGTGCCCTTTGCCACCGCGTCATGGTGATGCAGCACGGCAAGATCGTCGAAGAAGGCCCTGTCAACGACGTTTTATTCCATCCCAAGACCGCCTACACTGAACGGCTTGTCAAAGCCGCCTTCGAGGTAGCCGCATAATCCTCCCGGAGTTTGCCATGTCAAAACAACCCAAAGTCACCTTTATCGGAGCCGGTTCCACCGTCTTCATGAAAAACATCATCGGCGATATTCTGCAGCGCCCGGCACTATCGGGTGCGAAGATCGCGCTTATGGATATTAATCCGCAACGTCTGGCCGAGAGCGAAATCGTTGCCGGCAAACTGGCAAAAACACTCAACGCCAAGGCCGTCATTGAAACCCATACGGACCGTCGGCGCGCGCTTGAGAAAGCCGACTTTGTCGTGGTGGCTTTCCAGATCGGCGGGTATGAACCCTGCACCGTCACGGATTTTGAAGTTCCCAAAAAGTACGGCCTTCGCCAGACCATTGCCGACACGCTTGGCGTTGGCGGGATTATGCGCGGCCTGCGGACCGTTCCGCATCTTTGGAACATCTGCGAGGATATGCTTGCCGTCTGCCCGCAAGCCATTCTGCTTCAATACGTAAATCCCATGGCAATCAACACCTGGGCGATTGCGGAGAAATATCCGACAATCCGCCAGGTTGGCCTTTGCCATTCCGTGCAAGGTACAGCGGGTGAACTTGCGCGCGATCTTGATATTCCAATCGAAGAAATTCGCTATCGCGCCGCTGGTATCAATCACATGGCCTTTTACCTCCAGTTCGAGCATCAGCAGCCCGATGGCAGCTATCGCAACCTCTATCCGGATCTCGTTCGCGGTTACCGTGAAGGGCGTTTTCCAAAACCCAGCCATTGGAACCCGCGCTGTCCCAATAAGGTGCGCTATGAGATGCTGACCCGGCTTGGCTATTTCGTCACGGAAAGCTCCGAACATTTTGCGGAATATACACCCTATTTCATCAAGGATGGACGCGACGATCTCATTGAGAAGTTCGGCATTCCGCTGGATGAGTACCCGCAGCGCTGTATCGAGCAGATCGAACGTTGGAAGGGTCAGGCAGAGACCTTTGCAAAAGCCGACAAGATTGAGGTGACTGAAAGCCGCGAATATGCGTCATCCATCATGAACTCCGTATGGACCGGCGAACCATCGGTCATTTACGGCAATGTGCGCAACAATGGCTGTATCACCTCGCTGCCAGCCAATTGTGCTGCGGAAGTTCCCTGCCTCGTTGATGCCTCAGGCATTCAGCCGACCTACATAGGCGCTCTGCCACCGCAACTCACGGCGCTCATCCGCACCAATATCAATGTACAGGAATTGACCGTTCAGGCGCTGATGACCGAGAACCGCGATCATATCTACCACGCGGCCATGATGGACCCGCATACGGCCGCGGAGCTCGATCTCGATCAGATTTGGTCACTCGTGGACGACCTTCTTACCGCGCACGGCGATTGGCTCCCGGCATGGGCTCGTGGTCCCCGGAAGGTGCAAGCTGCTTAAGTCCAAGGGATTGGCGGTAGAGCAGTTTTCGGCCCGATATCTTCAAGTATCGGGCCGATTGGCGATAATCTCCGGATTAAAAACCGTCCACGTCGATGACAGCCTGAGCAAATGCTGCGGGCGCTTCCTGAGGTAAATTATGCCCGACACCACCCTCTATAAGCCGGTGCGCATATTTACCCGTAAACTTTTTAGCGTAGGCGCTGCTATCCGGATGCGCAGCACCGTTGGCGTCGCCTTCCATGGTAATCGTGGGGACACTGATGAGCGGACCTTCGGCGAGGCGGTTCTCCAGATCATCATACTGCTTTTCACCTTCAGCCAGTCCGATCCGCCAGCGATAATTATGAATGACGACGCTGACGTGGTCCGGATTGTCGAAAGCTTTGGCACTGCGGTCGAACGTGGCATCATCGAAATTCCACTTGGGYGATGCAAGTTGCCAGATCAACTTGTTGAAATCGTGCCGGTACATCTCGTACCCCGCCTGACCCCGTTCTGTCGCAAAATAGAACTGATACCACCATGCAAGCTCTGCTTTAGGTGGCAGAGGTGTTTTGTTGGCTTCGCGGCTGCCAATCAGATAGCCGCTTACGGAAACCATTGCCTTGCAACGCTCCGGCCACAGGGCCGCCAGAATATTGACCGTCCGTGCGCCCCAATCAAAACCGGCCATGACCGCCTTGTCTATCTTCAGCGCATCCATCAATGCGATGATATCGACGGCAACAACTGCCTGTTGGCCATTGCGAGGCGTGCTGTCCGAAAGAAAGCGCGTTGTGCCATAGCCGCGAAGATAGGGAATAATGACCCTGTAACCCGCCGATGCGAGCAAAGGCGCTACATCGACAAAGCTGTAAATGTCGTAGGGCCAGCCGTGAAGACAGATGACGACTGGACCATCGGCAGGACCGGCCTCGGCATAACCAATATTGAGAACGCCGGCATTGATCTGCTTGAGCGGATCGAATGAAGTATTTGTGCCTGGTTTGATTGCGGGCAGACGTCCTGGTTTGGATTTATCAGATTGCGCAGTTGCTGAGCCGATCATTCCGAGCTGAGCGACTGCAAGTGCTGCCGCGGCAGTTCCGAACAAGCGGCGGCGACCGTGATTGATTGCTTCTGTCATTGTCTTCTTCCTCTGGAATGTGGGGAAAGTTACAAATCCTGTTTGATGGCTGTTAAACAGCTTGATCGACAGGCGGGAATCTCATTTCAGCGCGGCGGGCGCATTGCTTTGAACGAAAAAACAGCTCTTTCCGATCGGGCTTCAATCGTTGACACTGCAGCGACCAGCCCAGCGATTGCCGAGGGCTCGCGGGAAGCGGCATCGTAGGCACAGGGCGCCGCAAATATTGCAACTCCGATGAGGCATTTGATTGCGAGCTGCATTGCCGATGTCCTTCAAGTTAATTATGATAATAATCATTATTTCGATATCTTTACCGCACCCAGAACCTATTTACAAGCGATGATAATAATTTTTATCATAATCATTCTGCATGCTTGTATTGAGTAGCTCGTGGCCAAGGAACCATCTTTCCTCTGCACAGGCTTCCGAACTGACAAGGCCGACGCGAAAGTGCCTCTTGGTGTTGAAATTTATGCGTCCGTCAGCAATGATGAAACAGGCGTGCAAGTTTGCATGCAATCAATAACGGGGAGGTATAATGTTCCGTCGCTTGGTTCTGCTGGCCGCCGCTGCCTGTACTTTCAGCTTGTTCGACACCCCTTCATGGGCACAGGAAGCAACCCAATGTCCGGCCAAATTACCCGCGGATACGGACTGCTACTCGGGACAGGACCGCAACGGGGCGTTCTACTGGATCGCTCGCCCGAAAAACTGGAACGGCATCCTTGTCCTCCATGCTCACGGCGGACCACGCCTGACGCGTCCGAAGATTGACGATCCGGTTGAGGATCTGGAACGCTTTGCTGTCACCGTTAGCGAAGGTTACGCATGGGCTGGATCGAGTTATCGACGGGAAGGCTATGGCGTGCGTATGGCCGCCGAAGATACAGAAAACTTGCGCCGGATTACTTGGGACAAGCTGGGGCGCCCTCGCCTCACTATTCTCCACGGCCAGTCATGGGGTGGGAACGTTGCCGCAAAAGCAGCAGAGCTTTATTCCATCGACGGTGCTGGCGACCGGGTCTACAACGGCGTGGTTTTGACAAGCGGCGTTCTGGCCGGAGGCACGCGTGCCTATGATGTCCGCGCCGATCTGCGTGTCGTCTATCAATACTATTGCCACAACAACCCCAAATCCGATGAAGAGCAATACCCACTTTGGCAGGGACTGCCACAGGACGCAAAACTCTCACGGAAAGAACTGGATGCCCGTGTAAACGACTGCACTGGAGTCGACTTGCCTGCCGACCAGCGATCGACCGAACAGAAACAAAACCTTGCCAATATACTGGCTGTTATTCCTGTTCCCGAAAGGACGCTTGCTGCTCACCTCGCTTGGGCGACGTTGACATTCAAGGATATGATATGGCGACGTCTTGAAGGCCATAACCCATTCGACAATCAGACAACGCGCTATACCGGCTCCAGCGATGATGACGCATTGAACAAGGGCGTAGAACGTTTTACCGCCGATCCTGAGGGCGTACGCCTGCTTGCCTATGACAGTGATCTTACCGGTCAGATTGTCCTTCCCACCTTGACCATGCATGCCAAGGATGACCCGACCGCCCCTGTCGAGTTCGAAACGGTTTATCGGGATATGGTTGCCAAGGCTGGAAACAGTGATCTTCTGGTTCAGACATTCACTGACGAGCACGAGCACAGCAAGCTCTCAACCCCGCAATATGCGGCTATCTTTCAATCCATGGTTGACTGGATCGACAAGCGCGCCAAACCAACGCCGGTCTCGATCGATGCAATCTGCCAGCAAAAAGCTCCTGCTTATGGTGAACCATGCCGGTTCGATACAGCGTTTTATCCGGGGCCACTCAAATCACACGAAAAGACGCCCTAAGCGACTGACACTGCTCTTTATCCCGCTCACCAGCGAGCTTGAAGCTGTTACATTTTCAAGCCAAATCAGCTCGCCAACATATATTCCACAATCCGGCAGCGGCTAAGAACAAGTTCGACTTTCCCTCTCGCAAGACGATGGAGACAGATGCGCTTGCGCCAAGGCCCGTCATTGAGGGTAAAGAGAAAACGGTCATTGCCAAGTGCCATCAATGGCATCGGACGGCGTGTGGGCCCGATACCCATAATCACCATTCCATCTTTGATTTCAAACTGAGCACCATACTGACCGGCGACCCAATGACCGTTCAGGTCATCTGGAACAGTCTCCGGGTTCACTGGCAGGAAACAACGCTGCACATAACCTGCCTCACCTTCAAGTGCCGAGCCTGTCCAATGCAATCGCAAGGGAGACGAGGCAGAGCGCGACGAAAACCAGCCATCGCCGTCATCATAGAGCGTGTCCTCGGCATCCAAATAAGTGGCAATTCCGTTCTTGAGTTCAATCCAGTAGGGGCCCGTTTCCGTTGCGTAAAGGCCATCGGGAAGCGTGCAGTTGGTTTCTGGCAATGGCAGCCCTGTCAAGGCGCTCATGGTATTGAAAGCAAGCTTGTAACTGTTGGTGTCATCACGATTGGAGACGACGACAACTCCGGTTCCAGCTTCCGGATCAAGAAGAAAATAGGACTTGTAGCCGGGGTGTGAGCCGCCATGCCCGACGAAATTGCGACCGGCCAAATCTGACCAACGCAATCCCAGTCCGTAGCCGGATGGCCGACCATCGGCCATATAACGGGTGGCAGATAGTGCCGCGAGCAAGCCCGTGTCACGATCATTGTTGGCAAGCAAATGCTGCAGCCACACGGCCAGGTCGTTGCCAGAACCTGCGAGACTGCCCGCCGCGGAGATATGCAAGCCTGCAGCACTGAGTTGCCAGTTTTCGTCATCCTTGAAATAACCCGGCACAAGGCCTTTAACCGGGTCAATCCAGACCTCGGGCGCTTTCAGGAAAATATCAAGCGGCTGTGCGATCTCACTTTGTACGAAAGCATCGAAGGTTAATCCCTTGCGCTCGAGCACTGCTTCAACAAGGCGATAGCCGGTATTGGAATAAGAAACGTCCGTACCCGCATCGAAATTCAACCGGGTTAACGAGAAAAGAAAGTCCAGAAGTGGTCCCTTCTTTGTCTCCGTATAGACTGATAATCCCAAAAGCGTCAGACACTCGCGCACATCTGGCAGTCCGCCGCTCATGTCCAAGGCGCGGCCCACTGTAACATCGGCAAGGGGGCTCTGCAGTTCAGGAAGATAAACACCAAGCCGGTCATTCAGTGAGATGAGATCAGTGTTACGAAGTACCATTGCGGCAAATACATGCTTGGTCACGGATGCAAAACGGACCACGCTGTCGGCTGAAAATTCCTTGCAAGTCGAGAGGCTTCCCAGCCCGCCACAATGAGCAAAACGAATGCCTTGCGTATCAAAGCCAATGATTGCTCCACCCGGCTCAGTATCAGGCCATTGGCTTGCAAAACTCTCGGCGCACTGGGAAGCGGCCACCCAATTTGGAATAATAGGCATCCCGCTTCGTTATCCGGAAGTCCATATTCAGGCAAGGGGTCGCGGCATGTGATCTTTGCGTTTGGGTACGCAGCGAGCAGAGAAAACGCATTTGCCATTTGCGATCATTCGGTTCAAAGCTGGTGGCATCATCGGGACTCAATCCCACCATTCTGAAATGCACCAAGGCTTCCTGACCTATGACCACCGATCCAATCGTTCCTGTTTTCGACGGGCACAATGATGTCCTTCTTCGTCTCTTGCTGTCGAGCGAGCCTTCGCCGGAAACGCGGTTTATCGAGGGCGAAAAAGCCGGGCATATCGATCTGCCGAAAGCACGCAAGGGCGGATTGGCGGGCGGGCTATGTGCGATGTATGTTCCGACCCCATCACAGCAGAAAGATGCAAATGGCGATTACACGACGCCTGAGATGGCAAGTGCGCTGACGACCACTTTGGCCATGGCCGCCCTTCTCGCTCGCATCGAGCGACAGGCGGAAGGCAGACTGCGTATCTGTCGCACAGCCGATGACATTCGCGAAGCTATGCAGCGCGGCGCTTTTGCCTCCGTGCTTCATATAGAGGGAGCCGAAGCGATAGGTCCCGATCTTGATGCGCTCTATGTCCTCCATCAGGCAGGTTTACGCACCCTCGGCCCCGTATGGAGTCGCCCGAACATATTTGCCTACGGCGTACCGTTCCGCTTTCCCAGTTCACCGGATATCGGACCGGGTCTCAGCGATCATGGAAAGAAATTGGTCCAGACCTGCAATGAACTGCGTATCATGGTAGACCTGTCCCATATGAACGAGCAAGGTTTCTGGGATATTTCGGCAATATCCGATGCTCCACTTGTCGCATCTCACTCGAACGCTCACGCATTGAGCCCGCATAGCCGTAATTTGACCGACCGCCAACTCGATGCAATCCGCGATACAGGCGGACTGGCCGGTCTGAATTTCGGCGTTTTGTTTCTACGACAGGACGGTACGAGAAACCCCGACACTGATCTGAGCGTATTGGTAAAACACATCGACTATATCGTTGACCGCATCGGTATAGATCATATCGCCCTTGGTTCTGATTTTGATGGAACAACCATCCCTGCTGCTATGCGCGATGCCGGTGATTTGCAGTTACTCGTCAGTGCTTTGCGTCAATCCGGATATGATGATGAGGCATTGAGGAAAATTTGCCATGCGAACTGGATACGCGTCCTTGAGCAAACGTGGAAAAATTAAGCCCAGTTGATCGCGAGCGCGTTTCCGGCCATGGCATTGTTCTAATTGTCTTGCGTCACTTGGCCGGCACCGGGATTAGCCATTACGCAGCACGGCGTGTGTGGTCGCTTGCGTTTTAAATACGTATGACTAGAATCCTATCCTGCAGGATACGTTGGTTTGGGTGAACGCCGCCGACTGCGGTTGTCCGCCCTCTCCCGGAGAGTCACGTGAACAGTGAGTTGATCGACGAGCCGTCGGCATCTGCGGACAAAGTCCCGCCCAAGCGGTACCGTCATTGGCTGCTTTGGTTGCTCATCAGCACTGCCGTCATTGTACTGGTCACAGGGTACGTTGTTTATGCAAAGCTGACTGGTAATCTCCGGTACATAGAGGTCAGCCGCGAGGATCTGGGTGATGTCCGCCCCGCCAAAGTAACAAGTGCCGGGCTGAACATTCTTGTGGTCGGATTGGACCAGAGCACCAGCGAAAATTCCCAGCATATCGGCGACCGTACCGATACAATCATGCTCGCTCATCTGTCTCCCGAACGGAATAATGCGGTGGTGATCAGCTTTCCACGTGACTCAATGGTTCAGCTTCCCGCTTGCCGCGTGCGGGAGGAATTTCCGGGACAGAAAAGGCATCTCGGAATTATCAATTCGTCATTTAGCTTCGGAGGCATCGGCTGCACCTGGAAGACCATCGAAACACTTACCGGCATTCGGATCGACCACTTCGTCATGGTTGATTTCGCCGGTTTCAAAAACATGGTGGATGCGATCGGTGGGGTAGATCTCTGCATCCCGGAACCGATTCACGACGAATACGTACCGCTCACCTTGCCTGCTGGCTGGCAAACACTACTGGGCGAACAGGCACTCGGATATGTCAGGGCGCGCCACAGCATTGGCGACGGGTCTGATATCGGGCGCATCCAACGCCAGCAGGATTTCGTCGCTGCCATTGCGAAAAAGTCGATGAGCAGGAAGATTTTGGCCAATCCGGTCCTGCTCTTTAGCTTCCTCGACGCCGCAACCAAATCCGTTATCACCGACCCCGGCCTGACCGCAGGTGTCATGCGGCATCTCGCGCTCACCGCCTTGTCAACCGATACGATCCACTTTGTTATCACGCCCTGGCGCTATTCCACGGCCTACCCCGGCCGGGTCGAGTGGCGAGAAAGACCAGCCAGGAAACTGTTTCAGTTGATCTCTGCCGACCAGCCTGTCGCCGACGCTTTGAGCACGAGCAGTCAAACCACTGAGCCACAACGCAGCAGGACGGACGCCGAACCGGTCCTCGATAATGATGAGCCGGTCACTACACCCACCGCGCCGTGTTCACCAGCACAGGCAAATTAGATCCCTGTACCACGCCCGTCCGATGCCAGTGCTAACCAGATCTATTTGGGTCGGCGGATAGCGCGTACCTTGCCACTGTTTCCGCCTCCGCAAAAGAACCTATCCGCGCCATCGGACTCAAGCCCCGATACACCGGTTCCCGCGGGCATATCCAGCCTCTCCAGTACCTCTCCCGTTTCAGGGTCGATGCGCCTCACGTCGCTATCATCACCTTCCCATGTCCCATGCCAGAGTTGGCCGTCAACCCAGCTAACGCCCGTGACGACACGCTTGGACTCGATAGAGCGAAGAATAGTTCCGGTCTGCGGATCGATCTGGTGAATCTTCCGGCCCCGATACTCTCCTACCCAGAGTGTACCCTCGGCCCAGGCAAGTCCGGAATCACCACCATTGCCCGGGGCCGGAATTGTATTGAGGACGAGGCCCGTCTTCGGATCAATTTTCTGGATGCGGTCTTCAGCGATCTGATAGAGATACTGACCGTCGAAGGCCGTCCCGGCATGGGCGGCGACATCAATCGACTGAACCGTGCTGCCGCTCGCCGGATCAAAGGCGCTAAGCTTGTCGCCTGATGCAAACCAGACGTTCTGACCGTCAAACGTGACCCCATGGACGTGATCAGTTCCCGGGAAAGGTCCGTACTCACGAACTATTTCGGCAGCAGAGCGTTTCATGATCGTCTCCTCATCATTTCCAATACACCCATACTAGTCGCTCGGCAGCGGCCCAGGGAGTAACAAGATAGTCGGGAAACCCAGAACCGGCGGCGTCATCCACCGAAGCGCTCTTCCACGACCAAACGACTGCACCCTGCCTGTCGTTGCAAGTTGCTCGAGCGCCCGCTGTACGGTACGGGGGCTGGCGCCAAGCGCAATCGCCAGAGCAGAGCTTGACCATGCCTCGCCATCGGCAAGAAGGGCGAGCAAATCGCCATGCTGCCCTTCAATGAGCGGGGCGAGCACGACGACGTCGCTTGCACGGCACGGCTCCAGCAAAAAGCCACGCTGTGTCGCCCTAACATCAGCAAGCGCTCCAAGCTCGGCACGCAGCCGCCCGACCTCTACCCGCAACCGCGCGCGATGCGATTCGTCAGCATGTTTGCCGCCAAAGGCGCGCGCAATCAGCGTGCTTCTCGTCACATCTCCCGGCCATGCTTCAGCCAGTGCGCGAACCAGTGCGAACAAGACCGGACGCGTCGCCAATGAAATTGTTTTGCCCGGTTCGCGCGCAATATAACGGCATGCGTCGACAACGAACGCCCGTGACGCCAGCAGCGCTTCTACATCTTCCAGTAAGAGAGGCCGCTCCTCGCCACGCGCGATCAACCGTGCTGTGGGTGCATCGAGAATGAGACGCGCATTTTCGACCTCCGTTGTCAGAGCAGGGATATCAGCCTGGTGAGCCGCCGCCTCCGCCTGTGCAAACGCGATGCGGGCTGTTTTCATATCAAGGCGCCGGATAGCAATGCCCGCAACCACGAGTGCGTGGGCAGCCCTTGAAGCCGATGGGAGCAGAGTTGTGTCAAGCACAGCGAGCGAACGCTCAGCGTCGTCAAGACGTCCAATCAGCAGTAGACGCCGAACTTCGAGATGCCGTGCATGCGCGGCATTGACGTGGTCACCGTGTGCTTCCAGCGTGTTTCGTGCGGTATTGAGCGATTTGGCAGGCCAAGATAGGTCGCGGGAGACAAGTGCGATCTCAGCTTCGGCGACGACACACCGCGCCCGTGCCACTGCCTCTCGCGGGCCAAACGCTCGTGCAGCACCTTTCAACAGGGCTTTTGCGCGACCGAAATCGCCAAGCTGCGCCATGATGATACCTCTAAGAGCGAGCGCTGGCGGATCTTCCCGCAGGGCGACCCGCTTCAGCGCGCCCAGCAGATCACCTGCTGCAAGTGCATGAGCCGCAGCCGTAATCAGCGAGTCCATGGCAATCCCGTCACACTTGTAACTCCCATGATTTCGGCATCCGGCCCTAATCTGTTCAGGACCAGTACGCAACACGTCGCACCAGCAATGGTAGACGACAGATATCCGAAGGAGAAGGACGATGACAGCACATGTGACCGGAACACGCCAAGACGATCACGATGCCGCCCGAAGCGTCACCGATTGGCTATGTCTCGCAGCGGGGCCCATATTCCTGATCATGGCATTGCTAACGGTCTTCGCCGATGATGCAACCATGATCTGCTCTACTGCACACGAAGCTTTACCGATCAACGGAATGACCATGATGTATCTGCTGATGAGTGTCTTCCATTCGGTGCCCTGGATCAGGTTGATCGCCCATCACCGAAGCGGTACTGCCCGCTCGTGAGCACTACAACCTTGTTCATGGAGTACGGCAGACTTGTTGCTTTGCAAGAAGCCTACCGCTGAATTTGCCGTAACGCCAAATGCCTACCATCGGCTTCCCCGCGAATTAACCGTTTCTGGCCATTGCGGCTTAAAGTATTTTCGAACCCCAGTCTGCGAATTGGTCATTTCGATCGTGCCGTTCTCAAGAACGCGATACGATATATACGGGTTGCTTCGGGATCGCGCTTGGTCACCCGGTTTCGCTTCCACACTCAAAATCCGTTCAATTGTTTTTGGTACGCTGATTGTGAGGTCAGTTGCAGCTAAAGCTGAGGTTGTGATGCATCCAAATGCGACCAGGATGCCCAGAAACTGTATTCTCATGATATTTTCTTCCGAATAATTGGCGTTGGGCGCAGAGTCTGCCAGCGGCTGGTTGCCTGGATCTCCGGCAAGCCAGCGCAGGAAACCGCGTTGCTCAGATCAGATTGATCGTGACGTCGATATTGCCGCGTGTGGCCTTGGAATAGGGACAGGTCTGATGAGCGGCATCCGTAAGCGCCTGAGCGACGTCATGTTCGAGACCGGGCAGACTGACGTTGAGACGGGCCTGAAGAAAGTACGCACCATCAACCAAACACAAATCCACCTCAGCATCGATTGCCGCATCGGCAGGAATGGTCACGTGCATTTTGCGGGCCGCAAGTCCCATCGCGCCAATGAAACAGGCCGACCAACCGGCCGCGAACAGCTGCTCGGGATTGGTACCAGTACCCGTTGAGCCGGGAGACGAGAGCTTGATGTCCAAACGATCATCGGCGCTATGGGATGTGCCATCACGGCCGCCCGAAGTGCGTGTTTTACCGGTGTAGAGTACGTTTTGAGATTGAGTCATGATGTGGTTTCCTTTGCAGTGAACAAAAATTGAGGCGTAACGGCCACAGCAGCCATTGACCGCATAAAGCGGTCACGACGTATCGCTCATGTGTCGGGATTGATCGAAGATGTAACGCAGTGTGGCGGGAAACCGGCTTGATACATTGCCGTACAAATGAGCTTAGTTCAGACGCAATTGGTTCACATAGGCACAACCAAACAGTCACAGATGCATTAATTTTAGTGTTAGCGCAGATCAATGTCAGCGGCATATGGCGATGTCGGCCTGACTGAGACGCCTCAATTGATTATTATAATAACTAATATTATAATAGCTGTGTGGGGTCATATCGGCCTTACGAATGATGATAATCATTCACATCGCAATTCTTGTTTCCGGAGCCTCAATGACTCAAAAGACGCCCGTCCGCAGCAAGACGGCAAAACTGGCCGACTTCATGTGCTTTTCGATCTATTCGGCCAATCTCGCCTATTCCCGGGTTTACAAGCCTGTCCTTGACGAGCTTGGCCTCACCTACCCGCAATACATAACAATCATCAGCTTATGGGAAGAGGACCAGCAAACAGTCAAGGGATTGAGCGAAAAGCTGTTTCTCGAATCGAGCACCATGACTCCCATGCTGAAACGGTTGGAAGCCATGGGATATCTCACGCGCACCCGAGACAGCGAAGATGAACGCAACGTGCGTATTTCACTGACGGATGCGGGTCGCAGCCTGCGCGAAAAAGGCTTTGGCTTTGGCGAGATTACAGTCAAGGCCTCGGGCCTTACACCCGAGGAATTTCCTGTCTTGCAAAAGGCCATCGCCAAGCTCAGGGACAATCTTGTGAAGGCTAGCAAAGGCGAGCTCTGAGTTTCGATCAGCCTTGGTTCACCGAAACCAGAACAGGTTCCGCACGGTAGTAGTCCGGGAAGAAGCTTTTCAGATTTTCGACCTTGGGTTGCTCGTGGAAGACGATATAGGGATTCTCGGGATTTCTGGTCATGAAGTCCTGGTGATAGGCTTCCGCTTTGTAGAAGGTTTTGCCGGGTTCAACAGTGGTCGCGATCTGTTTTTTGAACACACCCGCTGTCCCGAGTTGCTCAATATAGTCTGAAGCAACACTGGCTTGCTCATTATTCGCCGGAAAGATTGCAGAGCGATATTGTGTCCCTCTGTCCGGTCCCTGACGATTGAGCTGTGTCGGATCATGGGCGGCAGAAAAGTAGATTTGGAGAAGTTTGGCGTAGCTGATTTTTTTCGGATCGAAAACGATTTGCACCGCTTCGGCATGACCCGTCCTGCTGGTTTCAACCAATTCGTAAGTTGCAGTTTCAGGGGCGCCACCAGCATAGCCCGAGGTCGCACTGACAACACCATCGACGTGCTGAAATACACCCTGAACACCCCAGAAGCAGCCACCCGCAAAGACCGCTGTTTGCATTGCGCTGGTATCGGCGACATCATGAAGTGCAGTCGGCACGAGCCTTGGCTCTTCCGCTGCGGATGGCGCATAGCCAAGCAGTAGCGTACCCAGCAGACCCAGTAATCCCGCCATCGCCAGAAGCGGGCGCAGACTTGAGATTGGCCTTAGTTTTTTCAATCCTATTGTGTTTTGCATGATGGTGTCCTCACCCGCTTGCCCGCATCTGATAAAGCTGCGTCTGTGTGACGGTTCCATTCCCGGCGGTATCGGTATCCGCATCAAACAGCGCAGACGTATCCCGCATGTGTCCTGATGAGGTTGAAACTGTAACAAAGTGTGGAAGAGCCAAGGCGCTATACGCTGCGGTACAATGCCGTGGCTGGCCGGATATCCGACTCCACATTTTTGCAGACGATTTTATTTTGAGACCGCTTGGGCCGCTTCCGCGATCAGTTTTGCAACCTCCTGTGGTTGCGACGCGTAAACGGCATGGCTTGCCTTTACTTCAACCACTGTGCTGCCTGCCCGCTTGGCCATACTGCGCTCAAGCTCGGGATTGATCGACTTGTCGTCGGTGGCGACCAATGCCCAGCTCTTTTTGGACTTCCATGCCGGTTCGCCAGCTTCTGTGCTGAATATAGCTTTGGAAGCAAAGACCTGCGAATGTGCGAGAAAATCAGTCGTCTCCTTCGGCAGATCCGCCGCAAAGGCTTCGGCAAAGGAATTGGGCTCGATATAGGAGTATCCATCCTTCAATGTCTTGACCTTGCTCTCCTTCATGGCGGTAGAAAGATCGCTGGTCGCGAGCTTCACAATGCTTTCGCCTTTCTCCGGCTGAAACGCAGCGATGTAGACCAGACCCGCAACATTATCGGCTTTTCCAGCTTCACTGATGATCATGCCACCTGCGCTATGTCCAACCAGAATACTTGGGCCGTCCTGAAGGTCGAGGACGCGTTTGGTGGCGGCAACGTCATCAGCAGGGGATATCAGTGACTGCTGAGCGATCGTCACCTTGTATCCATGCTTTGTCAGAATGTCAGAAACCGGTCGCCAGCCTGCGCCGTCAACGAAAGCACCATGAACGATGACAATGTTTTTAACATCGGCTGCCGAAGCGACCGACAGTGAACCAGCAGACAAGATTAGGCCCGCGACGGCAAGAGAGATGGAATGTCTGATCATGGTAGATACCCTTTTCCAGTAATTAGTTGTATCATAATAATTATTATGATAACTAAATATTAGAATGCCTTTTGGAACTTGTCCAGAAGCAGCAGGGGAGTGCGCCGCACAATTTTGTTTGACACTGTATCCAGTCGGCAGATCGATACAGTCGCTTACAATTATCGCAAAGCGCCGCCCTCCTGCCCTTCGGAATTAGGCTAATGCTATTTGGCAATATGGGTTGAGGTGATTTACGATGGACCATATAGACCACATCCTGATCGTGGATGATGACCGCGAAATCCGGGAACTGGTTTCAGGTTATCTGAAGAAGAATGGCTTGCGCGTTACTGTAGCGGCAGACGGGCGGCACATGCGGTCGTTTCTTGAAACAGATTCTGTTGATCTCATTGTGCTCGATGTCATGATGCCTGGTGATGACGGTCTCGTTCTCTGCCGCGAATTGCGGGCTGGCAAGCATAAGGTGATTCCGGTCCTCATGCTGACCGCACGAACCGATGAAACAGATCGAATTGTCGGCCTTGAGATGGGAGCCGATGACTATCTGGCGAAACCATTTTCCGCCCGCGAGTTATTGGCACGGATCAAGGCTGTTCTGCGCCGCACACGCATGCTTCCTCCCAATCTTCAGGTGACGGAGGTCGGGCAGCTATTGAGTTTCGGCGAATGGCAACTGGACACTACGGGTCGCCATCTGCTTGACCGCAATGGTACGGCGGTAGCACTCAGCGGGGCTGAATATCGTCTGCTTCGCGTGTTCATGGATCACCCGCAGCGCGTCCTCAACCGCGATCAATTGCTCAATCTCACACAAGGGCGAGAGGCCGAACTTTTCGACCGGTCTATTGACTTGCTGGTGAGCCGACTTCGCCAGCGCCTCTGCGATGATCCTCGCGACTCTTCCTATATCAAGACGGTTCGTAGCGAGGGCTATGTCTTTTCCATGCCGGTTGAAATTTCCGAGATCCGCCAATGAAAAGCTTGACCGCTGTTCAATCTTTCCGGCCCTGGCCCCGCACATTGGGATCGCGGCTCTTCCTGCTTTTCCTGGCCGGTTTGACGATTGCCTATGGTCTGGCGTTCGCTGTCCTGTTTATGGAACGGTACATGACGGCCAAGATGGTCATGTTCAACAACTTCGAACAGGACATTGCAACATCCGTCGCCATACTGGATCGTTTGCCAGCAGATGAGAGAGCCGGATGGCTGGATCAACTCGACCGCGGGACATCGCGATACATGCTGGGCACTGGCTTGGCAGGTGTGCCCATTTCCACGGATGCTGGACGGGAGATTGCAGGGAAAATCAACGAGGCCGTTGGGAAACGTTTTCCTCTCACCATCGAATCCATTCCCGGAGATCGCAAGCGCCTTCAAGGTCATGTAACCCTTAGTGATGGTATGCCTCTCACGATCGATGTAAACCCGGCGGTCATGCCGCTGGCCGAATGGCTGCCTTACGTCCTTGTCACCCAGCTTGTTCTGCTTATTCTTTGCAGTTGGCTTGCGGTCCGACAGGCGATCCGACCTCTCGTAAATCTTGCCAATGCCGCCGATGCCCTCGATCCGAACAAGAATGCTCCGCGCTTGAGTGAAACAGGACCAAGCGAAGTCGCCTATGCAGCGGCAGCCTTTAACGCGATGCGTGATCGCATCGCACATTATCTGCAAGAGCGGGTCCAAATCCTTGCAGCAATCTCACACGACCTGCAAACACCGATCACGCGCATGAAACTGCGCGCCGAATTTGCTGAAGAGTCCGTTGAAAAGGAAAAACTCGTGCAGGATTTGGCCGAGATCGAACGTCTCGTACACGAGGGGATAGCCTATGCGCGCAGCGCGCATGGCAATACCGAAAAGCCATCGCGCATTGACGTCGGATCGTTCATGGAAAGTCTGGTCTATGATTATCAGGACACGGGCAAAGCTGCGACACTCAGTGGAAGCATTGAAGCGGCAATCGTGACACGGCCTCACGCCCTGCGCCGCATCCTTACAAACCTTGTCGACAACGCTCTGAAATTCGGCGGAAGCGCTGAAGTTAATCTGGAAAGAGACATCCATGGAGCCGTTATCATAAAGGTGCTGGATCGCGGCCCCGGCATTCCTGAAGATGAGCTTGAAGCAGTCTTCCAGCCATTCTATCGCCTCGAACAATCCCGCAATCGCGGCACAGGCGGCACCGGACTCGGATTGTCAATCGCCCAGCAATTGACGCTCGCAATTGATGGAATCCTTAACCTGAAAAACCGACCCGGTGGCGGCTTGGCGGCAGAGATATACCTGCCCCAACCCATCCACACAAAGGAATAACAGGATCATCGGCGCGTCCGCTTCAAGGGTGGTCGCAGGTGGTTGGGCCGTTCTTTGTATCTCAATGTAAGAGCCAACCGCTCCCATACGATCCGTTACAAATTCCGCCCATTCAGAACACATCCCGGATACGCGCCTGCCGCCCTATGCGATCGATGGCAGATGTCCTGCCATTGCGTTCAAACGCTTGTTTTCCTCTACGGCAGAGCCGTCTTCATTGCCATAACGACCCGGCATCAGACGCTTTCGCCCTCCAATCACGGAGAATAAATATGCCTCCCTTATTACCACCCACAACAAGGCGCAGCTTTCTTTCCACATCAGCAACAGCGCTGATTGTCAGTGCGACAGCCTCCGGTGCCTTCGGCCTGCTGCCCGGACAACTCGCTTCTGCCGCTGAAAACACGGCAATCCGCCCTTTCCAGGTAAACGTTCCGGAAGCGGATCTGGTTGACCTTCGCAAACGTGTTCTCGCCACGCGTTGGCCCGCCAAGGAAACTGTCAATGATCAGTCGCAAGGCGTTCAACTGGCCAAGCTCAAGGAACTCATCCGCTACTGGGGAACAGATTACGACTGGCGCAAAGTGGAGAAGAAACTCAATGCTTTGCCGATGTTCGTGACAGAAATCGACGGGCTTAACATCCAGTTCATCCATGTCCGCTCGAAACATCCCAATGCGCTGCCTGTCATCATTACCCACGGCTGGCCCGGTTCAATTCTGGAACTGTTGAAGGTGATTGATCCTCTTACCAATCCGACGGCTCATGGCGGAAGTGCTGATGACGCCTTTGACGTTGTGATACCTTCAATGCCCGGCTACGGCTTCTCGGACCAACCCACCGAAACAGGCTGGAATGCTGACCGCATCGGGCTTGCATGGGACGTACTGATGAAGCGTCTCGGATACAAACGCTATGTCTCTCAGGGCGGAGACTGGGGCTCTGTTGTCTCAGACAAGATGGCGCGTCAGGCGCCGGAAGGACTGCTCGGTATTCACGTCAATATGCCAGCAACGGTTCCGGCAGATGTCGCCAAAGCCATGAGTGATGGCGACCCGGCACCAACTGGACTTACAGACGTCGAGAAGGCAGCTTATGAATCGCTGAGCACATTCTTCTCCAAGAACGGTGCTTATGGTGTCATGATGACCACGCGCCCGCAGACGGTTGGCTATGGACTATCGGATTCACCGGTTGGCCTTGCTGCCTGGATGTACGATAAATTTGCCCAGTGGACCTATAGCGGCGGTGATCCGGAGAAATCATTGACCAAGGACGAGATGCTTGATGACATCACGCTCTATTGGCTCACGAACAGCGCGATCTCATCAGCCCAGCTTTATTGGGAGAACAACGCGAACAATTTCAACGCGGTGGATATCTCGATACCGGCTGCCGTGACTGTCTTCCCTGGCGAAATTTATCGTGCACCCCGCAGTTGGGCGGAGAAAAGTTATCACAAGCTCATTTACTTTAACGAAGTAGACAAGGGTGGTCACTTCGCGGCGTGGGAAGAGCCCGAACTCTTCAGCGCCGAACTTCGTGCAGCGTTCCGCTCACTGCGATAAAACTGATCCATTATACGGTCAGTCAATCGAGCAGAATGGCCCGGCACCAAGTACCGGGCCATTCTTGCCGCTTACAGTGAAATCATCAGCGCGGTGCCCCGTCGCTTCTGCCCTATGCTAAATTGTCATCGTCCGTATCGGTGTCAAATGAGTCATCGGCAGCATCGTCCAAACGGTCTTGTTCGGCATCGCTGAGTTGCGTGCCATTGTTATTGTCATCGTTGTAATAGTTATTGATGACAGTCTCGCCAGAACCGGCTGGCGGTGTGGTTCCGGCACCATTATTCGAGCCACCGAACATTGATTGACCACCTATCATGTTCTTGACGCCTTCGAAGAGGAGTGCGCCACCAGCTACGCCTGCCGCAGTGCTCAGCGCACCTTGTAGAAAACCACCCCCTTGGGATTGTGGTTGCTGGGGCACAGACCACCGGCCGGCCTGCTGAGTTTGGCCTTGTGACACATATCCGTCCTGAGTGGGCGCCCCACCCCACGGTCCGTTTGAACGGCTTGGGGCCGGTTGAGGAGGTTGTCCTGCCGATGTGCTGCCAAAGATCGATCCGAACAAACCACCGGATTGTTGTTGCGCAGGCTGTGCATTCTGCAAGTCACTGACCTGCGCTTCCAATAGCTGAATGCGCTCATGGCACGCATTCAGCGCCTGTTCCTGCACAATCACGGCCTGAGCCAAAAGATAGGGAGCCGAAGGCTGGCTTTTGACCTGCTCCAAAATAAAGCGTTCAGCGTCGGGGTCCCTTGGAGTGCCTGCTGCTTGCTTTGTACGATCGAAGAGGCCACTGAGAAGTTTCTGTTCATCGGCATTCATTTTTGTTCACCTTGTTTTAGGAAAACCTGATCTCGATCCAGATTCGTGGCATTTAGATGACTTTACGAAAATGTAATCTCAGCTCCAGCCCTCGCCAATTTCAGCTCACAACTTGAGGTAAACAGCTCCAAGGTCGTGAGCGGCCAGCTCAACTTTCGGTTTATTTTTTTCTACGATTGGGCATCGAATTGCCACTTCGCGGTCGGCTTTGCGCTGGCGTATTCTCGTGGTTTTCCGCCTGCAATTTTCGCCAGCGGGTCAGCCGATCAGGATCCAGCGAACCTGCAGCCACTGCCGCCAACACGGCGCAGCCCGGTTCGTGGGCGTGGGTGCAATCGCGAAACCTGCAAAGGGGCGCAAGCTCCGTGATTTCAGCAAATAGCGTCTCGATACCATGTCCGACATCACTGACATGCAAGGTACGGATTCCCGGCGTATCGATTATCCAGCCGCCGCCCAAAATGGCATGCAGTGAACGCGAGGTGGTGGTATGACGACCTTTGGCATCATGTTCGCGGATACCACCTGTCAGTTGAGGCAATTCCTGCTCGGAACCTGCAAGCGTATTGACCAGCGTCGATTTGCCGACACCGGATGAACCGACCAGCGCCACTGTTTGCCCCGCCCCACACCAAGGCGATAATGCCGTTGCGGCTTCGGCGGAACGGGCATTGAGTACAACCACAATTAATCCACGCTGCAACGCAGCGGCCTGACGTTCATACTCCTTGGCATCCGGGGCGGTATCAGCCTTGGTCAAGACAATGACCGGATTGGTTCCGGTTTCGTTTGCAAGAGCCAGATAGCGCTCCAACCGTGCAGAGTTAAAATCGGCATTGCAGGACGTGACAATGAACAGCGTATCGACATTGGCCGCAGCAAGCTGGGTCGCTCCATGCCCTGCTCTGCGACGCATCAGCAAGGTTTTTCGAGCGAGAAGGCGGTGCAACTCGTGTGTTTGTGGATCGACCAGCACCCAGTCGCCCACTGCAAAATCGCCGGTGTTGACCTGCGCCGAAAGTATCAATTTGACATGTCCGGTTGGGGAAATTGCGGCCAAGCGGGCGCGATGAACCGTAGAGATGCGCATTGGGACCAGATCGACATCTGCGGATTCAAGCTGATCGCTGAAAAATTCAGACCATCCCAGACGAGCAAGAGCGGCAGAGTGATCAGTCACGTTTCTGCCCGATGGTGCGGCATCGCATACATGGAGTATCCTTCAAACAAGATGACTTTGATGACAATCAGCCAAGGCAGGTAACCCCTCCTGATCAGTGTTGGCAAGACCGCACACGCATCATACTGCAGGGCATTCCACAAAAAGCTGGAAGAGAATTTCGACCGGAAGGCCAAGGCCGATGGCAACATTGCTGCGGCAGTCGTCAGGGATGACCACTGCCGATCCTGCTGAACGGCGCTGTAGGGCCGAGTGCGCTGCGGTTCTCTCCAACGCGCTCACCACCAGTTCTGGCGGTAATCTTATAGACAACGCTCGGACTGGTTCCCCCCAACCGAGCGTTGTCATTATGCGTTGCAACCAATGAGGTCTTTATGCAGCCTTGGCTAGTTCGCCATGCGGATCGAGCACAAATTTCTGCGCTGCCCCCTTATCGAAGCTCTCATAGCCTTGGGCCGCATCTTCAAGCGATATGATTCTGGCATTGACGATATCGGCAATTGGCAAGCGGTCATAAAGGATCGCCTGCATGAGCTGACGATTATATTTCAGCACTGGCGTTTGACCCGTATGGAAAGATTGTGCCTTTGCCCAACCGAGGCCAAAACGCAAAGACAAGTTGCCTTGCTTGGCTGCGTTGTCGACCGCACCCGGATCTTCAGTGACATAAAGACCGGGAATACCAATGGACCCGGCGGCGCGCGTGATCTCCATCATCTGGTTCAACACAACAGCTGGCTGTTCGCCGCCGCTGTGACCGCGTGCCTCGAAACCCACAGCGTCAATGGCACTGTCAACTTCGTTGCTACCCGTCACCTGTGCGATCATATCACCAAGACGGTCGCTGGCGGACAGATCGATCGGTTCAAACCCAACTTTCGCGGCATGTGCAAGGCGCTCTTTGTTGAAGTCACCAATCATCACCACAGCAGCACCAAGAATGCGGGCTGAAGCAGCGGCAGCCAGCCCAACTGGTCCGGCTCCGGCAACATAGACAACCGAGCCAACACCGACACCCGCTTTCACCGCTCCATGAAATCCCGTAGGCAAAATATCGGAAAGCATCGTGAGATCCCGCATCTTAGCCATCGCGCGATCACGATCAGGAATTTTCAGAAGGTTGAAGTCCGCATAGGGGACTGTCACATAACGTGCCTGACCGCCGATCCAGCCACCCATGTCCACATAACCATAAGCACCCCCTGCTCGCGCAGGATTGACCGTCAGGCAAACACCTGTGTCTTGAGACTTGCATGTGCGGCACCGCCCGCATGCAACGTTGAATGGGACAGAGACAATATCTCCCACGCAGAGCATTTCGACGTCGCGGCCCTTTTCAATGATCTCGCCAGTGATTTCATGACCAAGGACAAGTCCAGGCTCTGCAGTGGTACGACCGCGCACCATATGCTGATCTGACCCGCAAATGTTCGTAGAGATGACCTTGAGAACAACCGCATGTTCAATTCGGCGACCATCTGGCGCTTCAAGTTTTGGATCAATGATGTCCTGTACTTCGACCTTACCCGGCCCCACATAGACGACGCCTCTGTTTTTGCTCATTGCGAACTCCTCCCATGGATTCTGGTGCAACCCAACGGCCTTCCGGACGGAAGACCGAATTCCTCGTCAGTACTCACGCCTCTTGGCATGGCGCTGTTCGCCGTGATGGTGACGAAAGCAACTCAACCATAGGCTGAATTCAAGCATTGGCCGTTCTGTTCGCGACATATCATTTCATGCGCCATTGCTTCGTCCCACATTGGCGATGAGGGTTGACATCACATCATTTTCTGGGATTATGTATACCACAGATACAAACAGGGCGAAGTGGTATCAGGGAGAGTCCCCCTCAGTGAGGTGCTGTGTGGGCGACGTACCGCGAAGAGGCATCGTTGTTATACGCATTTCCCTGACAATGCCGATTGTGTGATGCCCGCTTAGCCATGCAAATCAAGCATTTGGAATGTCCACAAAAATAGACAGGAGGGGAAACAAATGAAAATCTGTATTTATGGTGCCGGCGCGATCGGCGGTTATATGGCAGTCATGCTCAAGCGCGGGGGCGCGGATGTCTCCCTTGTCGCCAGAGGTGCTCATCTCGACGCAATCCAGAAAAATGGCATCAAGCTGCTGGTAGACGGGGACGAAATCGTCGAACGCATGCCGGCTACCAGCACTGCACATGAACTAGGGCCCCAGGATTATGTGATCGTCACGCTGAAAGCGCATCAGGCATGGCAATCGGTTGAGGACATGGTACCGCTTCTAGGCGAAAAGACTGCTGTAGTAACAGCCCAAAACGGGCTTCCCTGGTGGTATTTCCATGGCCTTGGGCCGAGCGTTGCCAACCTCCGGCTGCAGAGTGTCGACCCTGATAACCGCCAGTGGAATACTATTGGACCCCAGCGGGTTATCGGAGCCACGGTCTATCCCGCTACCGAGATCATTGAACCCGGCGTGATCAAGCACATCTATGGCAATCAGTTTGGTCTCGGTGAGCCTGATCGCAGCAACAGTGAACGCGTCCACCAACTGGCGGCGGCGATGGATGCGGGTGGCTTAAAGACCCGCTTTTATGAGGACATCCGCGACGATATCTGGATCAAGCTTTGGGGCAATCTTTGTTTCAATCCGATTTCAGCATTGACGGGCGCAACGCTCGACATTGTGGCGACAGATCCGGGCACACGCAATCTTGCGCGCAATATGATGGTTGAAGCACAAGCCATCGGCAAGAAGTTCGGTGCGACCTTCCGCGTCGACGTTGAGCGGCGCATCGATGGCGCGGCTGGTGTCGGCGCGCACCGCACGTCCATGTTGCAGGACGTCGATAAGGGCCGGGCCATCGAGCTCGATGCGCTTCTGACATCCGTGCAGGAAATGGGCCGACTTTCCAAAGTGGAAACACCTTTCATAGACAGCGTGTTGGCGCTTGCGCAGCAAATGGGACGTGTGAAGGGCCTTTACCCGACGTTCCCCGAAGCGGTGCCGGTCAAGCCAGCCATGGCATCTTGACCGGCTTTGCCAGCCAGTGACGGGCAAATGAAAAGATCCGCACTTTGAAACGGGAGGACATGGAAGATGGTTCAGTGGACGCGATTTGACGATGGCGGCGTGGAGCGGTTCGGCCTGCTACTAGGCAATGAGATCGCCGTATATCAAGGCAACATGTTCGAAAAACCGACGGCTACGGGGATGCGGCGTGCCGTTGCTTCGGTTCGCTTGCTGGCACCCTGCTCACCTTCCAAGATCATCGCGCTGTGGAACAATTTCCACCAGCTGGCGGCCAAACTTGATGTAGCAGTACCCGATGAGCCGCTTTATCTGTTCAAGGCAACCTCGTGCGTCGCTCATCCGGACGCTATTGTTACCCGCCCCTCTTCCTATACGGAAGCTGTGGCTTATGAGGGCGAACTCGGTATTGTGATCGGCAAACGCTGTACCGATGCTTCAGAGGAGGAAGCTGCTGCGGCAATCTTCGGCTATACATGTGTCAACGACCTGACAGCGAGCAACATCATTGCCCGCGACAAAACTTTTGCCCAATGGGCCCGCGCTAAAAGCTTCGATGGTTTCGGTCCCTTCGGACCCGTAATCACCACCGATCTCGATCCGGCTAAACTCCATGTCAAAACTGTTCTCAATGGCGTCGAGCGCCAGAATTATCCCCTGAGCGATATGATCTTTCCACCAGCCCGGCTCGTCAGTGCCCTTTCGAAAGATATGACACTTGAGCCGGGAGATCTGATCTGCTGCGGTACATCGCTTGGCGTCGGCTCAATCAAAGACCCGTCGAACATTGTCTCGGTTACAATTGACGGAATCGGCACGCTGTCGAACACGTTCGTTCAATAGAAAATCACAAAAGAATGCCCGGAACCATGCATTCCGGGCATTCTTCCAACGGACCGAGACTGGACATTTCAGCGCCCGTCCAAACTCGACCGAAACCTGAGCTTTTTGACGATTGTGGATATGGCGGAAACGATATTATCTATTTGAAATCATACTCTAAAAATTTTCTATATCAACATTAAATGGTAGTTATTCCCACAATATGGAAATTAATCCATCCAATAAAACTGGAAAAGCCCGGATGATCGGTCTATGGCTGGGCTAACGCAACAGCAGAGCAAGGAGCCATGGTGGCTGTTATCCAACCGGCAAAGGGCAAGCGAGGCCGCAAGGCCGCTGCGGATGCATCGCCATCATCGGTACAGGTCCTCGACAGGAGCCTGAATCTTTTAACGATCATTGCTGATCACGACGGCTCAGCCTTGACAGAGCTTGCCGACAAGACTGGCCTTGCGCCCTCCACTGTTCATCGCCTGCTGACCTCATTGCAAAAACACGACATGGTTTCGCATGACCCGGAAACCGGCGACTGGTCTATCGGCGTCGGCGCCTTTGCCATCGGCAATGGTTTCCTGCGATCGCGCAAACTTGGCCCAATCAGCCGCCGCTTCCTGAAACGGTTGATGGAGGAGTGCGGCGAGACCGCCAATATCGGCATCGAGGACGATGGCGATGTTGTGTTCATTTCCCAGGTCGAAAGCCACGCTCCGATGCGCGCTTTCTTTCGGCCAGGACGGCGCGGGCCGATCCATGCCTCAGGCATTGGCAAGGCAATTCTGTCCACCTGGTCGGATTCTGAAATCGGCCGGACAGTAAGCAGAAAGCAGCTCGCCCACTTTACCGACCATACGCTGGACACGCTTCCTGCACTTTTGAAAAACATCCAAGAAATCCGCTCGCGCGGCTGGTCAATCGATGACGAGGAACACACACTTGGCATGCGCTGTATTGCTGCGCCGATCTTCAACGAACATGGCGAGGCCGTCGGCGGCATATCGATTTCCGGCCCGACCGTGCGTTTGCCCCGGGACAAGGTTGATGTCTTGGGTCCAGTCGTGCGTGGCACAGCAAACGAGCTGACGCGTGCCATGGGCGGGCGGCGGCCGGAAGAACTGTAGATCAGGGTTCCCATTAAACAGAAACAGCCATAGCCTCGCGAATGGCCTGACCAACAAGGTGCGGGCTTTTGGCAATGATGACACCAGCCTCTTCAAGAGCATTGATCTTGCTCTGTGCATCATTCGCCGCACTTTGCGCAAAAGCACCGGCGTGACCCATGCGGCGCTCCGCTGGTGCATGGCGACCGACCACTAACCCGACAATCGGAATATCGGGCTTGATTTCCGTCAGCAATTCCGCGAGTTCCTGTTCCTCTGATCCACCAATCTCACCGATAACAATGACACCATGCGTATCGCGGTCAGCAAGAAACAATTGCATGCAGTCACGCATGCTCAGCCCATGGATAGCATCGCCGCCAATGCCAACGGTAGTGGACTGGCCCAATCCGACGGCGCTGACCTGCGCAATGACTTCGCTTGTCAGCGAGGCCGAACGCGACAGAATACCAATCTGGCCCTTTCGCTCGCTGCCGGTTGCCATGACGCCAATCTTGCAGACACCCGGTGAAAGAACCCCTTGAGAATTTGGTCCGACAAGAACCGTCGAACTTTGCTTGAGCGCCGCACGCACACGCAACATATCCTGCACCGGCACCCGCTCGGTCAAGGCAACGACAAGCGGCATACCGGCTTCAATCGCCTCGATCATCGCTGCAGCGGCGTTTTCCGGAGGGACGAAAACCATGCTGGCATTTGCACCTGTTTCTCGCATCGCATCGGCAACCTCGTTGAAAACAGGAAGATTCAGATGATAGGTCCCGCCTTTGCCGGGCGTGACACCACCAACAATCCGGGTTCCGTATTCGAGCATTGCCGCAGAGTAGTGCGTCCCTGCCCAGCCGGTCATACCCTGGCAGATTACACGCGTATTCTGGTCAACGAGAATGGTCATGATCTTTCTCCGTTCGACTGTGCAGCCGATGTCGCGCGGGTCACGGCCGTCCACATATCAGGACAGTCGATTACCTTGCAGCCGAAATTGGCGAAGCGAAACCGGGCATATTCGGCATTGTTACCAGCCAGGCGTACAATGACAGGACAAGTACGACCGGTTCGACGTATGGCAATGCCCAGACCATCGGCGATGGTATCGCACGGCTGCATGCCGCCACCGTGTACATTGACGAGGATCGAGCGCACTGCCGGATTGTTGAGAAGAAGGGTGAAGCCATGGGCGACATCAAGGCTTGTAGCGGTTGTGCGTATATCCATGAAATTTGCAGGCTTGCCGTTGGCGGCGTAAACCATGTCAAGCGTTGCCAGCCCGAGCCCGGCACCATTAACGGCCAGACCAATATTGCCGTCCATGCGCAGATAATTGAGCTGACGGTTCTGGGCGACAAGCTCCACCGCATCATCATCATGCTCGTCACGCAATGCCACCAGTTCAGGGTGCCGAAATAGAGCGTTGTCATCAATAATCATCTTGGCATCTACAGCAACAAACCCACCCTCCTCCGTTACAGCAAGCGGATTGATTTCGAGCAGCGTTGCATCCAGTTCCACGAAAATCCGGCGCAACTGGTCAAGAAGCTGGGCGAAGGCAGATTGCAGATCGGAAGAGACTAGACCTATACGTTTGGCCAGATTGATCGCAACATCTTCCGCCAAAGCATTGCCGGTTCCCATCGAAATTCGTTCGAGGCGAGTTTCGCCAGATTGAAGCCGCCTTTCAATATCCTCGCTGCCTTCAGCACCAGCGAGAACCATGATCTCGGCGCTCGCCACATCGATGGACAGCGACAGATAAAGGTTGCGGACGGGACGAACAGCGGTTTCAATCAACACCCGGTTGACGCGGCTGCCTGCCGGGCCCGTCTGTTCGGTGACAAGCGTTCGCCCCAGCATTGCTGCTGCCGCGACGCCTGCCTGCTCCGGCGTGGAGACAAGCTGGACGCCGCCTGCCAAGCCGCGCCCACCCGCAAGAATTTGAGATTTTACGGCAATTTTGGTCGCACCCAATGCCGCAGCAGCATCACGCGCCTCAGCGGCAGTCAGTGCCACCCGGCCTTCGGGCACACCGATGCCTCTGGCTGATAGCAGTGCTTTTGACTGGAACTCATGAAGCTTCATAGCCATGGCCTCCCCAAGACTGATTGAGCATTCGCGCAAGGCGGCACCTGATCGATGCCGCCGCTTTATTTCTTACAAACGGGCGATCATTCCGCCGCGATCTTTTGAGGATCGCCAAGCGCACCGCTCTTTTGCAGATCATCGATAAACCGGTTGTCGAATTTGAGCACATCACGCAGGATTTCTTCGGTGTGCTCGCCCAGAAGCGGTGAACGGGTCACATCCGTTGGACTGTCGGAGAGCTTGATCGGATTGCCGACCGAAAGGTAATTGCCACGCACCGGGTGTTCGACCTCGACAATTGTACCCGTCGCACGCAACGATTGATCTTCGGCAATTTCCTTCATGGAAAGGATCGGGCCGCAAGGGATGTCCCGATCGTTGAGGAGGGCCATTGCCTCGAATTTGTCCTTGGTCATGGTCCACTCCTCGATGCGGGCGAAAATTGCATTGAGGCGGGGCAGCCGGGCGCCGGGCTTGGCATAGTCAGGATGGGTTTTCCATTCCGGCTCGCCAATTACATCGCAGATCGCCTCCCAGACAGGCGCCTGAGTAATGAAATAGATGTAGGCATTGGGATCAACTTCCCAGCCCTTGCATTTCAGGATACGGCCCGGCTGGCCGCCACCGGAATCATTGCCGGCGCGCGGTACGCTTTCGCCAAATTCAATACCCTCGCCAAACTGGCTGTATTCATTCAGTGGACCGTGGGCAAGGCGCTGCTGGTCGCGCAATTTGACCCGGCATAGATTGAGTACGCCATCCTGCATGGCTGCAGAGACTTTCTGGCCGCGTCCGGTTTTCGTACGCTGGAAAAGCGCAGTCACGATACCGAGGCAAAGATGCAAGCCCGTACCGGAATCGCCGATCTGGGCGCCGGTCACGAGGGGCAATCCATCGCGAAAGCCTGTTGTTGAGGCAGCACCGCCGGTGCATTGCGCAACATTCTCATACACCTTGCAATCCTGATAAGGCCCCGGACCAAAGCCCTTGATCGAAGCGACGATCATTGCGGGATTGAGTTCCTGAACGCGCTCCCACGTGAAACCCATGCGATCAAGCGCACCGGGAGCAAAATTCTCCACCAGAACGTCGCAATTCCTGATCAGCTCTTCCAGAACCGTCTTTCCGCTCTCGTTCTTTGTATCGAGCGTGATCGAACGCTTGTTATGATTGAGCATGGTGAAATACAGGCTGTCAGCATCGGGAACATCGCGAAGCTGGCCGCGCGTAATGTCGCCGACACCGGGGCGCTCGACCTTGATGACATCGGCACCAAACCAGGCAAGAAGCTGTGTGCATGTTGGTCCAGACTGGACGTGGGTGAAGTCTAGGATGCGAACACCCTCCAAAGCTTTTGTCATAGTTCCTTCCCTTCTTCAGTACAGATTGTTCTGCTTATGTCGATTTGAACCGGCGGCCTTAGGCAGCCGCCGGTTGTTATCGTTATTTGTACATTGTCTGGTTCTTGGTCCCCGGCGCGTATTCGTTCGGATCGACCCAGATATTGACGACAGCTGACCGACCGGTCTTGGCAATCGCTTCACGAGCCCGCTGGAGAGCAGGCTGAATCTGCGAAGCTTCACGAACCTCCTCGCCATGATTGCCGAGCATATGCGCGAATTTGGAGAACTCGACGTCGCCAAGCTTGTTGCCGACATTGCCGCGTTCTTCGCCATATTTTGCCACCTGACCATAACGGATCTGGTTCATCGAAGAGTTGTTGCCGATAACCGCAAGATATGGAGCGTGGAAGCGGTCGCAGGTTTCCATGTCGAACGCCGTCATCGAGAAAGCGCCATCGCCATAGTAGCAAAGCACTTCCTTGTTTGGATGTGCGAGCTTTGCGCCAAGTGCGAAGCCTGTCCCTACACCCAGCGAACCAAGCGCACCCGGATCCATCCACTGGCCCGGATTGCGCGGACGCACTGCCTGAGCCGAGATCGTCACCACATCGCCACCGTCGCCGATGTAGATCGTGTCTTCGCCAAGAAACTCATTGAGCTCGTAGGCCACTCGGTAAGGATGGATCGGGCTCTGATCCGATTTCAAAAGCGGCAGGACCTTCTCATAGGCAATCGCTTCCTGTTCCTCCAGCGTCTTCATCCATTGTTGACGCGCCTGACGCTTGCCCTTGTCGATACGGCCAGAGGCAGCCTGTAGAACAGCCGAAAGGATAGCACCGGGATGGCCGACGAGGCCGAGATTGATAT
Organism: Phyllobacterium sp. TAF24; assembly: GCF_052113785.1. Lineage (NCBI taxonomy): Bacteria > Pseudomonadati > Pseudomonadota > Alphaproteobacteria > Hyphomicrobiales > Phyllobacteriaceae > Phyllobacterium > Phyllobacterium sp. TAF24. The sequence goes on from NZ_JBFRDN010000006.1 coordinate 167,254, forward strand.
CGCGGTTCTTGCCGACGGTGCGGTAATCCTGGTCGATCTGCACCAGCGTGAGATCTTTGGATATCCGCTTGCCGTAGCCCATGCGAAAATCGAATGGCGTACCGATGACAACAATCACGTCAGCGTTGCTGAAGGCGAAGCCACGCGTGCGGTCGAAGTGGTGAGGGTCACCAATCGGCAATGTGCCACGGCTGGCACCGTTGAAATATCCGGGAATATCCAGACCGCGCAACAGTTCCACGGCAGCGTCGGTGCTACCCGATGTGAAAACCTGCTGACCGAACAGGATCGCCGGACGTTCGGCATTCACCAGAACGTCGGCCAGTCTCTCGATATCAGCCGGATCGCCGATTGAATAGGTTGAGGCTCTGTATCTGCCCGGCTGCGGAATGACAGCTTTCTCCAGGGGTATTTCACGATCCAGAACATCGCGGGGAATTTCGAGATAGGAAGGCCCGGATGCGCCTGAAAAGCATTCGCGCGCCGCCATGGAAATCATATCGGCAATGCGTTCTGTCGATGAGACGCCGGCAGCAAACTTGGTGATAGGGGTCATCATGTCGACATGGGGCAAATCCTGCAGCGAACCCATCTTGTGCTGAGTAAGGGCTCCCTGTCCGCCAATATGCAACACGGGGCTTTCCGAGCGGAACGCCGTTGCGATACCTGTGACTGCATTGGTGCAGCCGGGACCGGCAGTGGTAACGACGCAGCCAAGTTTGCCTGTCTGCCGGGCATAGCCATCCGCGGCATGTGCGGCGACCTGCTCATGGCGCACGTCGATGATACGAATGCCTTCATCAATGCAGCCGTCATAGATATCGATGATGTGACCGCCGCACAGTGTGAAGATGGTATCGACGCCCTCGTTCTTCAGCGCCTTCGCCACCAGATGTCCGCCAGACACCACGCTCCCGTCGCGCACCTTCCGCTTTAATGTATCTTCAGCCGTTGATGTGGCTTTCTCAACTTTCGTGACGATAGTCATTGACGTCTTTCCTCCTATTGAACCTTGTCGTCTTTTATCGTTGGCGGCTGCTCGCCTGACTGATGCCGAACACAAAGGCCGGATGCAAAACCGCACTCCCTGCAAGGTGCGGGTCAGGGCGGGAGCCAGCCGGCTCAGCTACATCGAGATTTTGCATGCGATAACGCTCGTTGGTGTCGAGAGCCTCGCCTTCCACCCCCGAGGGCGAAGCCGTCGGGCGCGGCCGGGAGGCCGAAGCCGAACCGGAATTCACAAGTTTTAAGACGCTTGTTCGCCTGCGTATGGCGCTCAAAGTGCCCGTAAAAAAGTTCTGGCATAATAAATACCAAAAGTCAAACAACCAAAATCTGTGAAAACCCGCAATTTATGGCGCACATTAAAAACACGATAATATCGAAACAATTCGGCGTTTACCGCGTTCTATATGGGTGCAATGCACAATTCTTCTTGTGTGCACTGCACAACCTATGCAAAAATGGGATGCTGATATGCGTCAGCGGAGATTGTGAACTGGGATATGGTATGCCAGATAAGCGCCAACATTAATCGAAAACAGGAGTGTCAACCATGCCGGCACGCGCAGAAATTGCTTCAGTAACCACCCGTACCGCCCCCCGCGGCCTCATCGAGACGATTCTGGCCTTCCTTGACCGGGTTGCAGAGACCAACGCACGCAATAAAAATTACGAACCTTTCGGCCTTTAACACCCGAGACTTTCGATTCGTTCCGTTCAAGCGGCCGCCGGATTCCCCTCCGGCGGCCGCTTAACGTTTTGAAGTCACGAGGTTTTTTCTAAACTTGCATATCAGATAAGCTTGGGTCTTGTCTTTTGGTATAACTGATACCAGTATGTCCCCTATCAGCGCATGGCATTTTAGCTAACAAAAAGCGTCAGAAAGGGAAGGAAATGACTCAAGCGGTGAAAGAGGGTTTCCAATCGCAACCTGTAAGCGATGGATTCAGATGGGGACAATTGGCTGTTGGTGTGGTCTGTATGGTCATGATTGCCAACCTCCAATATGGTTGGACATTCTTCGTTCCTGAAATCACGAAGCAGTTCGGTTGGGGACGGAGCGAAATTCAATGGGCATTTACGATCTTCGTTCTCTTCGAAACTTGGCTCGTTCCGATCGAGGGCTGGTTCGTTGACAAATACGGACCGAAAATCGTCATCCTTTTCGGCGGCGTATTGTGCGGTATCGGCTGGGTCATCAATTCCTATGCTGACACGATGCTTCTGTTCTGCATCGGGCAGGCCGTTGCCGGTATTGGTGCAGGTGCGGTTTACGGAACGTGCGTCGGCAATGCATTGAAATGGTTTCCGGACCGGCGCGGACTTGCCTCGGGCATCACGGCAGCCGGTTTTGGTGCGGGTTCAGCACTGACAGTTTGGCCAATCCAGGCCACAATCGCGAATTACGGCTTCCAAAATGCCTTCCTGACCTTCGGTTTAGGACAGGGCATTATTATTGTTTTGCTTTCCTTCTTCCTGTTGGCGCCAAAGCCCGGTCAGGTGGCTGAGGTAACCAACAAAGGGCCGATCATCCAGAGTCGGCGTCAGTATTCACCTTCTGAAGTGCTGAAGCACCCGATTTTCTGGCTCATGTATGTCATGTTCGTCGCTGTGGGCGCCGGTGGTCTCGTTGTAACGGCAAACCTTGCGCCGATGGCCAAGGATTACGGCGTTGCCGACATTCCCATGTGGTTGGGTATACCGGCTCTCACGCTGGCAGCGACACTGGACCGCCTGCTCAACGGCGTGACTCGGCCCTTCTGTGGTTGGGTTTCAGATAAAATCGGACGCGAGAACACCATGTTCATCGCCTTCGGTGTGGAAGCAATCGGCATATATCTGCTCTACCTCTACGCCGGTAATCCGGTGATGTTTGTTATTCTGAGCGGCCTGGTGTTCTTTGCCTGGGGCGAGATCTACTCTCTCTTTCCGTCAACGTGCACCGATACGTTCGGTTCGAAATTCGCTGCAACCAATGCCGGCCTACTTTACACGGCGAAAGGTACAGCGGCACTCCTTGTGCCCTTCGGTACGGCTCTGGCCGTCAACGGCAACTGGAACTCGGTGTTCATCATCGGCGTCGTCCTGAATGCCGGAGCGGCGCTCGCGGCGCTGTTCATACTCAAGCCGTGGCGTGCAGGTATTATTCGCAAGACGCAAGAGAGCGCTCTGCAGCCAGCACAGTAGTACACAACGAAGCTCCGGGCTGGAAATCACCCAGCCCGGACACTCATCTCAAACTACAAGACATTGTCGGCATCGGATTCAAAAGCCCGGCAAAACCTATCTGCCCCGGTATCGCGATTGAGAATCTCAACGCGCTGCGGGCAGGTCGATTACCGGCCAAAGGGTCGAACAACTGACACCAGAATAATCAGTCCTATCGAATGCGAACAGCCATGTGCAGCACGAGCAGGACTTGACAGCATTTTTACTGGAATACATTATACCAGTATGGCGGGCACGATAATCAACCGGCCGCGCCGCTGGTCATCCAAGCCACATCAACGCCGCCAGCACGGGGAGTGCAGGCAGCACCAGGGAGGAAATCATGCTCGACAAAACCGTTGTCCGAAACGTACTCGAAACGGCGCGGGCCGAGGGCCGTCAGGCGCTTACCGCACCAGAAGGCAAACTTATTTGCGATGCCTACGGCATTGCTGTTCCGCAGGAAGGCGTTGCCGGAAGCGCCGAGGAAGCTGTCTCGCTTGCAACGGGCATGGGCTATCCAGTGGTGATGAAAATCGTTTCCCCTGATATCCTGCACAAAACGGAAGCTGGCGGCGTTGTCGTCGGCGTCAAATCCGCCGAAGAAGCAAAGGCTGCCTTCGACAAGATCATTGCCAATGCCAAAGCCTATAAGGCCGATGCTGAAATCATCGGTGTACAGGTTCAGCAAATGCTGACTGGCGGTCTTGAGGTCATTATCGGCGCAGTCTCGGACGACAGTTTCGGCAAGCTTGTTGCCTTTGGTCTCGGCGGCGTTCTGGTGGAAGTTCTAAAGGACATTACCTTCCGTCTGGCACCAGTGACAAATGACGAAGCTCTGTCGATGCTCGACAGCATTCAGGCAGCAGAAATGCTGAAGGGCGTGCGCGGCGGTGAACCCGTCAACCGCGAAGCGCTCGCTGACTTGATCGTGCGCGTTTCCAAGCTTGTCGACGACTATCCCGAGATTTCCGAGCTTGACCTCAATCCGGTTTTTGCCACGAAGGAAGGGGCTATCGCCGCAGACGTGCGTATCGTCATCGACTACAACCAGACAAAGCCACGCCACCGGCCGAGCCAGGAAGAAATCCTGAAATCCATGAACCGCATCATGCGCCCGAAAGCCGTCGCTGTGATCGGTGCATCGGCGGAGGACGGCAAGATCGGCAATTCCGTGATGAAGAACCTCATCAACGGTGGCTATAAGGGGCACATCTATCCCATCCATCCGAAAGCCCAAGAAATACTTGGCTACAAGACGTATAAAAGCGTCAAGGATGTACCCGGCGATATCGATACGGCGGTCTTTGCCATTCCAGCCAAGTTTGTCGCAGGAGCATTAACGGAATGCGGCGAAAAGAAAATCCCCGGTGCTGTCCTCATCCCCTCGGGCTTTGCCGAAGCGGGCGAACCTGAGCTGCAGGACGAAATCGTCAAGATCGGCCGCAAATACAATATCCGCCTCATGGGCCCGAACATTTATGGCTTCTACTACACGCCCGAAAATCTATGCGCGACATTCTGCACGGCCTATGACGTCAAGGGCTCGGCGGCATTGTCGTCGCAGTCTGGTGGCATCGGCATGGCGATCATCGGTTTCTCACGCTCGGCCAAAATGGGCGTATCGGCAATTGTCGGCCTCGGCAACAAGTCTGATATCGACGAAGACGATCTGCTCACATTCTTCGAACAGGACGACAATACACGGATCATCGCCCAGCACCTCGAGGATCTGAAAGACGGCCGGGCCTTTGCCGAAGCGGCAAAACGCGTCTCGAAGAAAAAGCCGATCGTCGTGCTCAAGGCAGGACGCACATCCGCTGGTGCCAAGGCAGCATCATCCCATACGGGCGCTCTTGCCGGTAACGACAAGATTTATGAAGACGTTTTCAAACAGGTCGGCGTCATCCGCGCACGCTCACTACGCCAACTTCTCGAATTCGCCCGCGGCATTCCTGTCATGCCCACACCAAAGGGAGAAAATGTTGTCATCATCACCGGCGCCGGTGGTTCCGGCGTGCTGCTTTCTGATGCCTGCGTTGATAACGGCTTGAATCTGATGGCAATGCCAGATGATCTCGATGCGGCCTTCCGCAAATTTATTCCGCCCTTCGGTGCGGCGGGAAATCCTGTCGACATCACGGGCGGCGAACCGCCCCTCACCTACAAGAACACGGTCAAGCTCGGCCTTGAGGACGACCGCATCCATTCACTGATCCTCGGTTATTGGCACACCATCGTCACCCCGCCGATGGTCTTTGCCAAACTGATGGTTGAGGTGAAGGAAGAAATGGCGGCCAAGGGCATTGAAAAGCCAATGGTTGCATCACTTGCCGGCGACGTCGAAGTCGAAGAAGCCGCCGAGTATCTCTATCTGCATGGCATTCCTGCCTATGCCTATTCAACTGAACTTCCAGTCGAAGTGCTGGGAGCTAAGTACAAATGGGCGAGAGGCGCAGGTCTTCTCTAAGTCCTCCCCGCGCCAGGCTCCGGCATAAGCCGGGGTCTGGAATCCACTCAAAATTCAGGCATTTTTCAAGGGGAGGTTTCCTCAATGCATATTCATGAGTATCAGGCCAAGGACGTGCTCAAATCCTTCGGCGTACCCGTACCTGAGGGCTATCTGGTCACCGATATCGACGAGGCCGGTGAGATGGCCGCAAAACTTCCCGGACCTGTTTTCGTCGTCAAATCGCAAATTCACGCTGGCGGCCGTGGCAAAGGTTCATTCAAGGAACTCGGTGATGGTGCCAAGGGCGGCGTTCGTCTAGCGCGTTCCATCGCGGAGGTGCGCGAATACGCTGCCGAAATGCTTGGCAATACATTGGTGACAGTCCAGACAGGTCCGGCAGGCAAGCAGGTCAACCGTCTCTACGTCGAAGACGGGTCGCAGATCGAGAAGGAGTTTTACCTCTCGCTTCTTGTTGACCGCGCAACCAGCCGCGTTTCCTTTGTCGTCTCCACCGAAGGCGGAATGGACATTGAAACCATCGCTCACGATACACCCGAAAAGATCCTGACCTTTTCAGTAGACCCGGCGACAGGCATCATGCCCCATCATGGCCGTGCGGTCGCCAAGGCGCTGGAACTGGACGGCGATCTTGCCAAACAGGCGCAGTCACTCATTGCCAAACTATACGGAGCCTTCATCGCCAAGGATATGGAGATGCTCGAGATCAATCCGCTGATCGTCTCGAAAGACGGACAGCTGAAATGCCTCGACGCAAAGGTCAGTTTCGATTCCAATGCCCTCGCTCGTCATCTTGACATCGCCGCAATGCGCGATGAAAGCGAAGAAGATGCCAAGGAGATCGAAGCATCGAAATATGACCTCTCTTATATCACGCTGGATGGCAGCATCGGTTGCATGGTCAATGGCGCCGGACTTGCCATGGCGACCATGGACATCATCAAGTTCTACGGTGCGGAACCAGCCAATTTTCTTGATGTCGGGGGTGGCGCGACGGCTGAAAAGGTGGCGGCTGCGTTCAAGATCATAACCGCCGATCCCAATGTGAAAGGCATCCTCATCAACATCTTCGGCGGCATCATGCGCTGCGATGTCATCGCGGAAGGGGTGATCAGCGCTGTCAAGGAAGTGGGTCTGAAGGTTCCGCTCGTTGTCCGCCTCGAAGGCACCAACGTCAATGAAGGCAAGAAAATCATCGCGACGTCAGGGCTGAATGTGATCTCTGCCGACGATCTCGACGACGCTGCGCAGAAGATCGTCAATGCTGTTGGAGGTTTAAACTAATGTCGATTTTGATCAACAAGGACACCCGCCTCCTCTGCCAGGGCTTTACCGGAAAAACCGGTACCTTCCACAGCGAGCAGGCAATCAAGTACGGCACCAAAATGGTTGGGGGCACTTCCCCCGGCAAGGGTGGTACATCGCATCTCGGCCTGCCTGTATTCGACACGGTGGCAGAAGCACGCGAGGCAACAGGCGCCGATGCATCGGTGATCTACGTGCCGCCTTTTGGTGCGGCGGATGCAATCTGCGAGGCCATTCAGGCGGAAATCCCGCTGATCGTTTGCATCACCGAGGGGATTCCGGTTCTCGACATGCAACGCGTCAAACGCGCCTTATCTGGTTCAAAATCACGTTTGATCGGCCCGAACTGCCCCGGCATCATGACCGTTGACGAATGCAAGATCGGCATCATGCCGGGGTCCATCTTCCGCAAAGGATCTGTTGGTATCGTGTCACGTTCGGGCACGCTGACTTACGAAGCCGTATTCCAGACCTCGCAACAGGGCCTTGGCCAGACAACCGCTGTCGGCATTGGCGGTGATCCCATCAAGGGTACCGAATTTATCGACGTGCTGGAGATGTTCCTCGCCGATCCTGCAACGGAATCCATTGTGATGATCGGTGAAATTGGCGGCACCGCCGAGGAGGACGCTGCGCAGTTTCTTGCCGATGAGGCAAAACGAGGGCGATCGAAACCAACAGTGGGATTTATCGCGGGCCGGACGGCTCCTCCCGGCCGGCGCATGGGCCATGCGGGTGCCATTATCTCGGGCGGCAAGGGCGGTGCTGAAGACAAACTCGCCGCTATGGAAGCGGCTGGCCTCTGGATCGCTTCCACTCCGGCGCGTCTCGGAACCACATTGGTTGAACTTCTGAATGGCGATCAGCGTTATCAACGCGCCTCGAACGCCAGATAAACGGTTCGATCTAAAGTGAACATGCGCGGCACGACCAATCCGCGCATGTGTGGCGGCAGATTATTATTCCAGTACCAAACCCGGCTCCAAACAGTGTTTCCGACGAGTAATGGTTGCAAAAATTCGTAAAATGACTTCAAAGAACTAGATATGGTATTATACATTCCAAATGAACATGGAGATCACCCGACGTGAGCCCTAGAACCCAGATGCGTTGGCCAATGGCCGATGAAGCCACCCCCAATCTCGTCCTTGAACCGTTCGCTGCAGAGCCGAACTTCAAAACGCGGATATATGGTGCGCTGAAGCAGGCCATCGCGAATATGGATATCTACGGCACGACGGAAGACAAATGGCTTGACGAGCGCCAGCTTGCTGACCGGCTTGGTGTCAGCCGCACGCCGATCCGTGAAGCAATCGCCATGCTTGAGCAACAGGGTTTTGTTAAATCCATCCCCCGTCGCGGCATTATGGTCCTGCGTAAGACCAAGCGCGAAGTGATCGAAATGATCCAGATGTGGGCTGCCCTTGAGGGCATGGCTGCCCGGCTCGTTTCACTCAATGCTAGCGGCAAGGAAATTGCCCGGTTGCGCAAGCTCTTTGAGGATTTTCACGAAGACCACAAACCTGCAGACTATCCTGGTGAATACTCCGAAGCCAACCTGCAGTTTCACCAGACTTTGATCCAGATGACCGATTCAAAGATTCTACGGGAAACAACCGAGAACATTCTCCTGCATGTGCGCGGAATTCGGAAAATCACTATCGGTCGCGATGACCGGGCATCCCAGTCGATCAAGGACCATCTGGCGATTATCACCGCGCTGGAAAAGCGTGATACGGAGTTGGCTGAAAAGCTCTGCCGTGATCATACGCTTGGCCTTGCGGCCTATGTGGAGAAGCACAGCGAAGGCATCTTCGACTAACAAAGTGCCTCGGGCCTATTTCCTGTTCTAATCCGGAGATGCGATGACGAACCTACCTCAAAACATGACGGTCATCGCTATCAGCCAACCGGGCGGCCCTGAAGTCCTCAAGCCCGAACAGCGTCCCGTTCCCGCCCCTGCGGGAAATGAAATCCTCATTCGCGTCGCTGCGGCCGGGGTCAACCGGCCCGATATATTTCAACGCCTCGGTGCCTATCCGCCTCCGAAGGGTGCCACTGATCTGCCCGGTCTTGAGGTTTCCGGCACGGTCGCAGCGCTGGGAAGCGGCGTCAACAGGTGGAAAATCGGAGACAGGGTCTGTGCGCTGGCCCCGGGTGGTGGCTATGCTGAATATGTGACTGTTGACGGAAACAGCACACTCCCTGCCCCCGAAGGGTTTTCACCCGTTGACGCGGCTGCTTTGCCGGAAACATTCTTCACCGTCTGGCACAATGTTTTCGAACTTGGAGGGCTAAAGCAGGGTGAAACCTTGCTGGTCCATGGCGGCGCTTCAGGTATCGGAACCACTGCAATCATGCTTGCCAAGGCATTTGGGGCCAATGTGATCGTGACGGCTGGAACGGATGAAAAATGCGCGGCCTGCCGCGACCTTGGAGCAGATACGGCCATTAATTATCGCAGCACCGATTGGGTGACAGAGATCAAGAAGGTGACCGATAGCAAAGGCGCTAACGTCATTCTTGATATGGTCGGCGGCGCTTACATCGAACAGAACTATCAAGCCGCGGCCATCGGCGGACGCATTGTCAACATTGCATTCCTGCAAGGCTCCAAGGTCGAGGTTGACTTCATGCGCCTGATGATGAAGCGCCTGACCCATACGGGGTCAACCCTGCGCGCTCAGTCACTCGAAGCAAAGGCTCGAATTGCTGCGGCACTTGAAGCCAATGTTTGGCCGCTTCTCGCCAGTGGCCAATGTCGCCCGCTTATCCACGCCCGGTTTCCACTGGTTGAGGCCAGCCGCGCCCATGCATTGATGGAATCGAACGCCAATATCGGCAAGGTCATCCTCACAATCGGCGACGACTGGCTCTCTTGAATACCTATCGTCAGGCGGGCTGTAAGTCGGCAACGGACCTCGTTGCAGCATTGGGCGCTACAGCCGTGTTAAGGCCGCTCTTCATAGGTTTGCCCGCCACATAAACTTCACTCACCGAGCGATCGTCCCCCATCGTTTGAAGAATGAATAATTCCTCTGCAAGGGTTGTTGCCGTTTGCATGCGCAATTCCATGGCGGGTTTCGCCCGGCTATCAAGAATGGTGATATCGGCATCGGCTCCCACATGCAGCGAACCAATCCGGTCTTCAAGGCCAAGCGCCCGCGCATTGCCGAGGGTCATCATGTAATAGGATGCAAATGGTGAAAGGCGCTGTCCCTGTACATGCAGAACCTTGTAGGCTTCGGCCATTGTTTCCAGCATGGAAAAACTCGTCCCACCACCCACATCCGTCGCTACGGAAAAACGGGCTCCGAGCTTCTTGAAGCGGTCACGGTCAAACAGACCGCTGCCGAGGAAGAGATTGGAAGTCGGGCAGAAAACCGCCACAGATCTGGTCTCTGCGAGTGCCGAAATTTCCCGATCTGAAAGAAAAACGCAATGCCCGAGCAGCATCTTGGAACCCAGCAGATCATAGTTCGCATAGATGTCCGTATAGTCCTTGGCTGACGGATAGAGTGAGGTCGCGTAGGTGACTTCATCGCGATTTTCCGACAGATGCGTCTGCACATAACAATCAGGATGTTCACGTACCAAAGTCCGGCTGATCTCCATCTGCTCCGGTGTTGACGTGATGGCGAAGCGCGGGCTGATTGCATAGTGCGCGCGGCCACGGCCATGCCATTTGGCGATCAAATCTTTGGTGTCGTCATAACCCGATTGCGGTGTGTCGCGCAGCCCCTCAGGCGCATTGCGGTCCATCATGACCTTGCCGCCGATCATCAGCATATTGCGTTTTTCGGCCGCCGAGAAATAGGCATCCACGCTTTCGCGATGCACTGAGCAATAGGCCATGGCCGATGTCGTGCCATTGCGCAAAAGCTCATCCATGAACCGTCCGGCAATGAAATCCGCATGGGCTGTGGATGAGAATTTCTGCTCTTCAACAAAGACATAGGTGTTGAGCCATTCCAGCAGCTGCGCGCCATAGGAGGCAATTGCCTGCGTCTGCGGAAAGTGCAGATGCGTATCGATAAAACCTGGGAGGATCAAATGCGGACGATGATCAACGATTTCCACCTGCGGTCCGGCACCACGCGCAAGCTCCGCATAGTCACCCACACCGGCAATTTTACCATCTTTGACGAGAACGGCACCATCCTCGAAATAGGAATAGGCCGCATGATCATCGATGCTCTTTGGCTCATCGGTAAAGGTCAGCACGCGGCCGCGTAACAGCAATTGGCTCATTGGATTGTTCCTCCCTTGACTGTGGTTTCGTACCATTTGGCAAGCAATTGCCGTTCTTCGTCAGAAATCGCAGTAACATTGGCGGGCGGCATGGCATGGGAGCGTCCTGCCTGAAGATAGATTTCGCGGGCATGGGCCGCGATCTGGCTATCTGTCTCCAGCATCACGCCCTTGGGCGGTGCGATGAGACCTTCCCAGCCCGGCTCCTTCGCGTGGCACATGGAGCAACGCCCCAGCACTGTATCGCGGACTTTCGGAAACTCCGCCGAAGCGATGAAGGGCTGCTGTACTACCGATACTTTTTCCACCGGATTGCCCGACAGGATTTTCGGCACCGTCGACAGCCACATGATGACAATGAACAGGATTGCCGTGACCAGCCATGTCCATGTCGGATCACCTTTGCGGGCATGGCGGGTGTTGAACCAATGACGGATCGTAACGCCCATCAGGAATACCAGCGATGCGATGATCCAGTTGTACTGCGTGCCGAACGCCAAGGGATAATGGTTCGAGAGCATCAGGAACAGAACGGGCAACGTCAGATAATTATTGTGGGTGGAGCGTTGTTTGGCCTGTTTGCCCAGTTTCGGATCAGGCGTCTTGCCCGCGATCAAATCTGCAACCACTTTCTTCTGGTTGGGGATGATGAGCATAAACACATTGGCCGACATGATCGTCGCGGTGAATGCGCCGAGATGCAGGAAGGCAGCACGTCCTGTAAAAAGCTGGGTGTAACCCCAAGCCATGCCGACAAGGATGAAATAGAGAAGCACCATCAGTCGCGTATCATTGCGCCCCAATGGCGACTTGCAGATTGTGTCATAGACCACCCAGCCGCCGAAAATCGAGGCAAGGGAAATGGCAATCGCCACGGGGCGCGACACATCAAGCACATGCGGGTCGATCAGATAGAGATCTGCACCCGCATAATAGACAATCCAAAGCATGGCAAAACCGGACAGCCACGTCGCATAGGATTCCCATTTGAACCATGTGAGATGCTCAGGCATCTGTGCCGGCGCAACCAGATATTTCTGGATATGATAGAAACCACCGCCATGGACCTGCCATTCCTCGCCATGGGCGCCGACGGGAAGATCAGGACGTTGCCGCAGCCCCAGATCAAGGGCCACAAAATAGAATGACGAGCCGATCCACGCGATGCCAGTGATAACGTGCAACCAGCGGACGGCGAAATTCAGCCACTCCCAGGCTATGGCATATTCATACATGCGGCTCTCCCTTTTATGTAAAAGAGTATGTGCCAAAGCTTCAGCCGCAGGAAAACGCCATAAATCGCCCATCTCTTTCAAAAAAAACTATAAAATGCTAGACCAATGAACAGTGTAAGACAGTGGTGGGAACCATGTCATATTTCGATAATCTTCGTGTTTTCGTTCGCGTGGTCGAACTGGGAAACCTTTCTGCCGCCGGCCGGGACCAGCGGGCGTCCCCGGCTGTCGCCAGCAATCGCATCAAGGAACTCGAGCGTTATCTCGGCGTCCGCCTTTTCAATCGCACAACCCGCAAACTGACCCCCACGGAACATGGCCGCGTCTTCTACGAGGGGGCGGTCAAGATCATCGAGGCAATCAACGAAGCTGAAGCGGCTATTGCCGACCTTTCGCAAAAGCCGAAAGGTGCAATCCGCATCACAGCACCACTCGGGATAGGACGACGGCTGATTGCATCGGGTGTCCCGGAATTTCATGACAAATATCCTGATATCGAAGTGCGATTGCGGCTGTCGGATCACAATATCGATATTATGAGCGAGGGCGTCGATGTGGCTTTCAAGCTCGGTATCCTCGAAGACTCCAATCTGCGCATGCGCGGTATCATGAATTGCGAGCGGGTGATCTGTGCATCGCCTGATTATCTGGCAAAGCGCGGTGTCCCGGAAACACCGGATGAGCTGATATCGGCCCATCATGATTGTCTGCTTCTACGCTATCCCGGCTCCAAAGAATATTACTGGACGCTGCAAACGCCTGACGGTCCGCGCAAGCTTGAGGTCAGCGGCCCGTATGATTCCGATGACGGCGATGTGCTGACCCGCTGGGCGCTTGATGGCAGGGGTATCATCAACAAGCCGCTGTTCGAGGTTAAAAGCCATGTGAATGACGGGACATTGGTGCCGATTTTACAAAATACACCGCCCGTCAGTATCCAGCTTGCGGCGATCTATCCACACAAGCGGTTTCAGGACCCCAAGGTTCGCCTGATGATCGATTTCATGACCGAGCGCTGCCAGCGCCTGATCAGCGCCATGCTCGAGTAAATGGTAGATCAGGCGTGAAGTCGTAGTTTTTGCTTTGAAAGGTTGTCCTGGCCAAACTGATGGTTGAGCGCTGAGGTCATGATCTCAGCAGCAGCAAGCGTAGCGATAACCGCCGGGCGTTTGTCCTTGACCGCAGTTCCTCCCACGGGACAAACCAGCCTGTCAAAGATTTCCGGGCGGCCAACCTCGCGCTCAAGCCAATTGCGGAATGTAGCCTTTTTGGTCTTCGAGCCGATCATGCCGACATAGGCGGCATCACCCCGCGCCAATGCTTCGGCGGTGATCAGAAAATCAAGTGCATGGTCGTGAGTGAGGACAACAAAGGAACTGCCTGCCGGGGCATCGCGCACAACCATCTCAGGCATGGCCGTCAGACAGGTCTCGATACCCGGAACTCGCGTGGCGGAAAGCTCGATCTCGCGCGTGTCCACAAGAACAATGCGCAGCGGTGCCAGCGATAAGGCCATGGCCAAGGCGTCACCGACATGACCGGCGCCGAAGACATAGACATGCGGACGTTGTGCGATCTCAAGATCGACCTTCTCAACAAGCGTCGCCCGCAATTGCCGGTCCAGCCGCTTGAAGCCAAGGGCAACTCGCCCACCACAGCACTGCCCGATCTCAGGCCCAAGCGGGATGGAAATATCGTCACCATCTGCCTCGCCCTGATTGAGCAGTTTGCGGGCATGGTCAATGGCCATAAATTCGAGTTGACCACCGCCGATCGTGCCGAAAATGCAGTCGACCGCAACCAGCATCCACGCACCCGCCTCGCGCGGCGTGGAACCGCTTGCTGCTTTTACCTCGACCAACACCACATGTTTGCGCCGGTTGAGAAAGTCCCTGATATCATCGCGGTTCGACGGCATGGGACAATCACTTCCCGTTTCGGGCGACACGCAGCCGCTCGACAGCCATCAGCACACGCTCTGGCGTTGCCGGTGCATCCAGCCTCGGCGCAATCTTGTAATCCGCAACACTGGCAACGGCCATGGAGATCGCCTCAAGCACCGAAATGGCCAGCATGAATGGCGGCTCGCCAACCGCCTTGGAGCGGCGGATTGTCTCCTCCCGATTAACCGACCAGCTTGCCAGATTCACATTGAATTGACGCGGGCGATCGGAAGCCAACGGGATTTTGTAGGTGGATGGTGCATGGGTGCGCAGGCGCCCCTTGGCATCCCACCAGAGTTCCTCTGTGGTGAGCCAACCCATGCCCTGCACGAAGGCGCCCTCGACCTGACCGAGATCAAGCGATGGGTTAAGCGACTTGCCGACATCATGCAGGATATCGGTTCGATCAACCTGATATTCGCCGGTCAGCGTATCGATGCTGACCTCAGACACCGAGGCACCATAGGCAAAATAGTAAAATGGTCGCCCCCGGCCCTCGGAACGGTTCCAGTGGATTTTGGGTGTCTTGTAGAAGCCCGCTGCCGAAAGCTGCACGCGTGCACCATAGGCGGCCTTGATGAAGTCGGGGAATGGCACCAGCAGGTTGCCAACCCGAACCGTGTTTGGTTCGAAGAGCACTTCATCCTTGGCAACGCCATAGTGTTCAACGGCGAAATCCACCAGCCGCGCTTTGATCTGCTGTGCCGCATTGGCTGCCGCCATTCCGTTGAGATCGGAACCCGACGACGCCGCAGTCGCCGAAGTGTTGGGTACTTTCGCGGTCGTTGTGGCAGTGACCTTGATGCGGTTGAGATCGACTTGAAATTCATCGGCAACCACCTGCGCCACCTTGGTGTAGAGCCCCTGCCCCATTTCAGTGCCACCGTGGTTCAAGTGGATCGATCCATCGGTATAGACATGGACCAGCGCACCGGCCTGATTATATTCGGTCTTGGTGAAGGAGATGCCGAATTTCACCGGCGTCAGTGCGATGCCCCTCTTGATAATCCGGCTTTTCCGATTGAACGCCAGAACAGCTTCCCGCCGCGCCGCATAATCAGACGAGGCCTCAAGCTCTGCCACGATTTGAGGAATGATATTGTCTTCAACGGTCTGATGGTAGGGCGTGAGGTTCCGGCCTTCATCGCCATAGAAATTGGCTTTGCGGATATCCAGCGGATCCTTGCCCAGCGCATAGGCAATGTCCTCAATCATCCGTTCACCACCAACCATTCCCTGCGGCCCACCAAAACCACGGAATGCCGTGTTGGATACGGTATTGGTTTTCAGCGGGCGCGAGCGCAGCCGGACATTGGGATAGAAATAGCAATTGTCGGCATGGAACAGCGCCCGGTCTGTTACAGGACCGGAGAGGTCGGCGGAAAACCCGCAGCGCGCTGAAAAAGTTGCGTCTACCGCTTCAATCCTGCCTTCATCATCAAAGCCGAGATCATAAGCCACATGGAAATCATGCCGTTTGCCCGTAGCAATCATATCATCGTCGCGGTCCGGTCTGATTTTTACTGCCCGCCGGTATTTTTTGGCAGCAACCGCCGCAACGGCTGCAAAGAGATTGGCTTGCGTTTCCTTGCCACCAAAGCCGCCGCCCATGCGCCGCACATTCACCGTGACTGCATTGGAGGGAACGCCCAGCACATGGCCAACCATATGTTGGGTTTCGCTTGGATGTTGGGTGGAGGAGAAGACCGTTATCTCATCATCTTCTCCCGGTATGGCAAAGGCAATGTGACCTTCGAGATAGAAGTGATCCTGACCGCCAATGCGCATTTCACCACTCAGGCGGTTCTTTGCCTGCGCGAGTCCGATGGTAATATCACCGCGTTCAAGTTTGAGCGGGTCAACAACCAGCGGATATCCCGCCTTTTCCGCCTCAAGCACGTCAATGGCGTGCTCGAGATCGCGATATTCCACCTTGACCTTTGAAGCGGCGTAACGCGCCGCCTGCCGCGTCTCGGCAATCACAGCGAACATTGGCTGGCCGTGAAATTCCACTTTGCCCACTGCAAAGACCGGATCGTCATGCTTGCCCGCCGGGCTCACATCATTATGGCCGGGAATATCATCGACCGTCAGAACATCGATAATCCCCTCACATGCCCTGACCGCTTCGAAATCAATCGATACGATTTCCGCGTGGGCGCGTTGCGACAGGCCGAGATAGGCATGCAACGTATCGGCAGGTTCTGGCATATCGTCGATATACTCGGCAGAACCTGAGACGTGTTTGTGCCCGGATTCATGCGGCTGATGCTCATGGACACCGCCTTTAATCCGTGCAATCGGCTGGATTGAGTTCATGATACCCTCCTAGCCGACAGCCGCTGTATAGCGGTTCAGCCTGACATTCTCTTCGCCAGTGGTTTCCAGATAGAAGCGGCGCAATAGGTTTCTTGCTGACAGCAGCCGGTAATCCGCCGAAGCGCGCCAATCAGTCAACGGGGTGAAATCCGTGGCAAACGCCGCCATGGCCTGTTCAATTGTCTCGTCGTTCCATGGGGAACCAATCAGCGTCTGCTCGACCGTAGCGGCACGTTTTGGCGTGCCCGCCATGCCGCCAAAGGCAATCACTGCTGCCTCGACTATGCCGTGTGAATCCAAGGTAACTTTGAAAGCACCGCAAACCGATGAAATATCCTCATCCAACCGCTTCGATATTTTGTAAACGGCAAATAGTTCACCCTGCTTGAGATACGGAATATGGATCGCCTCGACGAACTCTCCCGGCGTGCGGTCCTGTTTGCCGTATTCGATAAAGAACTTTTCGATCGGCACGGAACGGCGGTTCTGCCCCTTGCGCAAAAGGACGTTTGCGCCAAGCCCGATCAGCGCGGGCGGCGTATCGCCGATGGGTGACCCGTTGGCAACATTGCCGCCAATAGTTCCCATATTGCGCACCTGTTCGCCGCCGATGCGATTCCACAATTCGGTCAGATCGGGAAAGATTCTTGTAATCACGGGATAGGCATCGGTATAGCTGACGCCTGCCCCTAACTTCAGACCTTCATCATCCATCGTGATGAGGCGCAATTCGTCCAGATGAGAGGTGAAGACAACGGGTCCAATCTCCCGCATGAACTTGGTTACCCAGAGCCCGACATCGGTGGAACCGGCAATAATGGTTGCGCCGGGATTAGCCTCCATAAAGGTGGCAAAGTCATCGACATTAGCGGGAAGAACGAGCCGCTCTTTGCCGACACCCACCTCAACGCGTTTGCCGTCCTTCAACGTTTGAAGCTGTTCAATGATCCGTGCGCGCTCGGCAACCAGAGGATCATTGTTCRCATTCCCCCGCGCCGATACACTTTCAGCCGCCCGGATGATTGCGGCATAGCCGGTGCAGCGGCAGAGATTGCCCTGCAGTGCCTTTTCAATGTCTCGCACAGCCGGATTGGGATTATGCATCCACAGTCCATAAAGAGACATGACAAAACCCGGCGTGCAAAAACCACATTGCGAGGCATGGGTATCGACCATCGCCTTCTGCACCGGGTGCAAGGTGCCATCGGCGCCGGCAAGCGCCTCGACGGTTACGACGTGGCAGGCATCGAGCGATCCGACAAAACGGATACAGGCATTGACCGATTCATAGGTGAGCTGGCCATTGGTCAAGCGCCCGACGAGAACCGTGCAGGCGCCGCAATCGCCCTCGGCACATCCTTCCTTTGTCCCACGCAGTCGGCGCTCAATCCGCAGGAAATCAAGCAGCGTTTGGGTCGCAGGCAAGTCGCTGAGTTCAACGAACTTGTCATTGAGCAGAAAACGGACGCTATTACGGGTCTGTACTTCCATAACTGATCAGCTCCCGCGATAGGTTGAGTAGCCATAAGGCGCAACGAGCAAGGGCACGTGGTAGTGAGCCTCCTCGTCGCCGATGCCAAAGCGTATCGGCACCACATCGAGAAACGGCACCCGATCCCCAGATTGCTGTTCCCCGAGATAGGCGCCGACATGGAAACGCAACTCATAAGTGCCGGAACGCATCTCTGCTCCGGCCAGAAGCGGCGCATCACAGCGTCCATCCTGATTGGTACGTATGCTAAGCAGCGTCGAAAACCGGTCACTTTCAAGGCGAAGAAGATCGATTTGCAGATTAGCGGCAGGCTTTCCGCTTGCCGTATCAAGCACATGCGTCGTCAGACGGCCTGATGTTTCGTTCTGAAGACTCATGAGCGTTCCTCCCTCCCAAGGCGGACTTTCCACTTTTGCATCGCTTAGTTTGCCCGCCCCGGGCGCTGCGGAGTAGGCACCGCTTGATTACAGGACTTTCAAAATTTTCTGGGGGAATGAATTGCCGCTTATTTGATTATTCAGGGGATCGAACCAGCATAGTGGAGGACAGGTGGCTGCCATGAGATATCCCCGGGACTTGCATGGATACGGAGAAATCCCGCCACAGGCCGATTGGCCTGACAATGCGAAAATCGCCATCCAGTTCGTTCTCAACTATGAGGAAGGCGGCGAGAATTGCGTGCTGCACGGCGATGCCGCTTCCGAAGCCTTCCTCTCGGAGATCGTCGGGGCGCAGGCCTGGGAAGGTCAGCGGCACTGGAACATGGAGTCGATTTACGAATATGGCGCCCGTGCCGGTTTCTGGCGCCTGCATCGCCTGTTTACCGGGAAGGATGTCCCCCTGACAGTCTATGGTGTGGCCACCGCTTTGCAGCGCTCGCCAGCGCAGGTTCGAGCCATGCTGGATGCCAACTGGGAGATCGCATCGCACGGGCTCAAATGGATCGAATACAAGGACTACACAAAAGACGCCGAGCGTGAGCATATGCGCGAGGCCATCCGTATACATACGGCCATCACAGGCGAACGCCCAAGAGGCTGGTATACTGGCCGCTGCTCCGTCAACACTGTGAACCTTGCCACCGAGGAAGGCGGATTTGATTATGTTTCCGATTCCTATGCCGACGATCTGCCCTATTGGCACGAAATGGGTGACCGGCACCAGCTGATCATCCCCTATACGCTTGACGCCAATGATATGCGCTTTGCCACGCCGCAGGGCTTCAATTCCGGCGAGCAATTCTTCGCTTACCTCAAAGACAGTTTCGATACGCTTTATGCCGAAGGCGAAGCGGGATTTCCAAAATTGATGAGCATCGGCCTGCATTGCCGTCTTGCCGGCAGACCGGGACGAACAGCCGCCATTACCCGCTTTATCGATTATGTGCAGAGCCACAGCCATGTCTGGCTGGCCCGCCGTATCGATATTGCCCGGCACTGGGCAAAAACCCATCCCTATCGGGCATCCGAGCTCCGCCCGTCGGCTCTGATGGAAGCTGCATTTGTCGATCGCTTCGGCGGCGTATTCGAACATTCGCAATGGATTGCACAGCGTGCCTTTGCCTGCGAACTTTCCCATAGCCACGACAATGCTGCGGGGCTTCACGGCGTGTTGACCAGTATATTCCGCAGCGCATCGCCGAATGAACGACTTGCGGTGCTCAAGGCCCACCCTGATCTGGCCGGAAAACTGGCGCAAGCAAAAAGACTTACCGAAAGCTCGACGCAGGAACAGGCATCCGCTGGTCTCGATGCGCTGACCGATACGGAACGCGCGCAGTTCGAAGCATTGAATGGGCTCTATGTCGAGACCTTTGGCTTCCCCTTCATCATCGCCGTCAAGGATCACAGCAAGGATGCAATCCTTGATGCCTTCCGGACGCGGATCAAGAACGACCAGCAGACCGAATTCAACACAGCCTGCCAACAGGTGGAGAGGATTGCCCTGCTTCGTCTGCGAGCTTTGCTGCCAAATTGAGGAGTGAACATGTCACAGCCCATGCGCGAGATTTTGGTTCAACCCCTGTCCCGCGAGGTTTTCGCGCCGTTCGGGGACGTGATTGAGGTACCGGGATCATCGAGTTTCCCCATCAACCACGGCATGTGCGACCGCTATCATGATCTGGCGAAGGTCGAAACATCGGGTGAAAATGCCCGCGTCATGATCAGCCTCCTGCGCGGCAAGCCTTATGAATTGCCGTTGAAGCTCGCCATGGTAGAACGGCATCCCCTTGGCAGTCAGGCCTTCATGCCCCTGTCGACCCATCCATTTCTGGTTGTAGTAGCTCCCAATGAGGCGGCAGGCGCCGGAAACCCCATCGCCTTTGTGACCCAGCCGGGACAGGGCGTGAATATCCATCGCAATATCTGGCACGGAATCCTGACACCGCTTGGCAGCATCTCTGATTTTGTCGTCGTGGATCGCGGTGGTGACGGCATCAATCTGCAGGAATATTTCTACAGCGAGCCATTCATTATCCGTTGAAAATTGATGGCTGACGCTTCAAGCAAGCGTCAGCCAAATCATCAGTTCAAAGGGATTGAGTTCTGGTCCTTGCTGGACTGGTACTGGTCGGAGAGATCAGCATATTTTTTGCTGATCTTGGCAGCGCGAGCCTGCAATCTGCCTCGCTCCGGCTCGGCCTGCGCCGCAATCAACGCGTGGATGGCATAACTCTTCCAGAATGCGTTCTCCTTGTTATAGCCGCCCGGTTCCAACGTGAAGACTTCCTTTAATATCTTCAGATCATGCGGGATGGCGAAAGCGTCGCGCGAATCCTCATGGCTGAAAAAGTAATAGAAATTGTCGAACCCAGCCCAAGTAATGGCTGAAAGGCACATGGAACAGGGTTCGTGGGTCGACAGAAAGATCAACTCCTTGGGATCAGGCCGCTTGTCTTCATTCACCTCATAGAAGCGTTTCAACGTATGAACCTCACCATGCCAAAGTGGGTTCTCAGTTTCATTGTTGGTTTCGGCCAGCACAACCGACAGGTCTGATTTTCGCAGCACTGCGGCGCCGAAGATCTTGTTGCCTGCCGCCACACCCTCTTCGGTCATTGGAATAATCTGATGTTCCATGGCATCGAGCAATGCGTCGATAATTCCGCCTGTCGAGCTTTCCTCAGTCATTGATGGGTCCTTTACTCCGGTTTGGAAACAGAAGGGCCCGGATGCGCGATGCATCCAGGCCCGATTTTCACACAGGAAACAGCGTGTAGCGAACGACAAAGAGGATCGCGACAAGCCAGGTTGCCAGATGCACGTCCTTGACCCGTCCGGTGAAGGTTTTCAGCACCACATAACTGATGAAACCAAAAGCCAGACCATTGGCGATCGAATAGGTGAACGGGATCATCAGCGCAGTCAGCGCTGCCGGAGTCGACTCCGTAATGTCAGCCCATTCGATGTCGATAAGTTCGCGCATCATGAGACCGGCAACATACAGCAAGGCTGGTGCCGTCGCATAACCCGGAACAGAACCAGCCAGCGGTGCGATGAAGAGCGCAGCCAGAAACAGGATGGCGATGGTGAGTGCTGTCAATCCTGTTCGTCCTCCAGCCTGAACGCCGGATGCGCTTTCCACATAGGCCGTCGTGCTGCTGGTACCGAGTAGCGAACCTGCAACGATAGCCGTACTGTCGGCAAATAGAGCGCGGCCCAGACGATTGGGTTTACCCTCTTCAATGAGGCCAGCCCGTTTGCTCACACCGATCAGCGTACCCGTCGCATCGAACACCTCGACAAGGACAAACACCAGAATGACCTGCAACAGACCCGTGTGTAGCGCGCCCATAATATCGAGCTGCAGGAATGTCGGAGCGAGACTTGGCGGTGCAGAGAATACGCCCTTGAACTCGCTTGCGCCAACCAGCATGGACAGGACGGTGACAACTAGAATTCCGATCAGGATTGCACCGCGTATTTTAAGCGCATCAAGAACAGCGATGATGAAGAAACCCAGAATTGCGAACAAGGCAGGCGTGCTGCCCAGATGACCCAATCCGATAAATGTTGCAGGGTTTGCGACAATGATCCCTGAGTTTTTCAGTGCAATGAATGCAAGGAAAAGCCCGATGCCCGCCGCAATGGAACTGCGCAGCGATTTGGGAATTCCGGCGACAAGCCAGCTGCGCACGCCCGTGACGGTGAGCACGAGGAAAATACATCCTGAAATGAAAACAGCACCCAGCGCCTGCTGCCAGGTGAAGCCCATCGCAGCCACCACGGTGAAGGCGAAGAAGGCGTTGAGCCCCATCCCCGGCGCCATGCCGATGGGCCAGTTGGCCACGAGCGCCATGACCAGCGACCCGAGAGCCGCTGCGATACAGGTCGCAACGAAGATCGCATTGCGGTCCATACCCGTCGATGACAGGATTTCTGGATTGACAAAGATGATGTACGACATCGTCAGGAATGTCGTCAGTCCGGCGAGCATCTCGATGCGCGCCGTTGTGTTGTGTTCTCTCAGCTTGAAAAGCTTTTCGAGCATAATTCCTCCCCTGGCTCACGCCGAGTCTCCGGTTGCTGCATGACCGCCTGTTTTGGCGAGTCGCATGGCTGCCTGTTTTGAGTTTACAAATGTCTGTAATCAAGAGAAAACTGGCGCATACTCCTCCACGGCCAGTCCCTCCTCAGTGTTGCCACTGCCACATTGATTGTGCGTCTTCCGCCGCGGGGATGCTAGGCTCTGATTTCCGCAAGCATGGGCGAAACAGCTTCAATATTTTATTGATGCAGAACCGCTTCAAGCGTTCCGATGAAACGTAAGTTTCATGTGACGGTTGACATCCTTATAGAGCAGATAGCGGAATGGATTAGGACCTCCTGCATAGCACGCCTGTGGGCAGAAGGCACGCAGCCACATGAAATCACCGGCTTCGACCTCAACCCAATCCTGATTGAGGCGATAAACCGCCTTACCTTCAAGCACGTAGAGACCATGTTCCATCACATGTGTCTCAGCAAACGGAATGACGGCTCCTGGTTGAAGCGTGACAATGGTGACGTGCATATCGTGGCGCATGTCCGCCGGGTCCACAAAGCGGGTGGTTGCCCACCGGCCCTCCGTATCAGGCATTACAGAAGGCTCGATATCGTGTTCATTAAGAACCAGTGGTGTTGGAATATCGATGCCATCGACAGCCTCGTAGGATTTGCGAATCCAATGAAAGCGCGCGAAGGCACTGGTCACGTTCAGAACTGACCAATCCGTCGCCGGAGGAATAAATGCATAGCCTCCCGGCCGCATGACGTGAATCTCACCGGCGAGCGTCAGCTGCAACTCGCCTTCCACAATGAAGAGTACACCCTCGGCACCTTTATCCAGCTCAGGACGGGTGCTGCCTCCCCCGGGCGCAACTTCCATAATGTATTGTGAGAAAGTCTCGGCAAAGCCGGACAGAGGCCGGGCGATGATCCAGCAACGGGTTTTGTCCCAAAATGGCAAAGCGCTGGTGACGATATCCTGCATCACGCCACCAGGAATGACCGCATATGCCTCGGTGAAAACAGCCCGCCCTGTAAGCAGCTGGTTTTGCTGGGGATGTCCGCCATGGGGTGCATAATATGTATTTCGGGACATGCGTGACTCCTCAGCTTGTTCAATAAATGTCTAACCGTTGCCTATTTCTGTCCCGGTTCTACCTGCTTAAGTCAACTGAACGACATATATTTTCACGTCAAACATTTTCAAATTTGTATTGAAAATACATGAGCCTTCAGCCTTCAGCCTTCAAACTTCGAGGCAATCAGGGAGTCAGCCGCTGTCATGCCTAATCTGTTCACCTCTCGATCGTTAGTTGGGAATGTACAGAGCCTTTCGTTTACAGGACATCGCTCACTCGCTCAGTTTATACCACCAATT
This sequence comes from Phyllobacterium sp. TAF24, assembly GCF_052113785.1. NCBI lineage: Bacteria > Pseudomonadati > Pseudomonadota > Alphaproteobacteria > Hyphomicrobiales > Phyllobacteriaceae > Phyllobacterium > Phyllobacterium sp. TAF24. The sequence continues at coordinate 191,344 of NZ_JBFRDN010000006.1, forward strand.
ATCTGCGTGCCCGAGAAACCGGTAAAACCGAGGCGGGGGCCATTTGCTGGCGCTTTGCTCGTCGACGAAACTTTCCCATTGTCGATGTCTGTCTTGAAAGCGTACCCGGTGTTCGCCTTGTAACTTGCTAAGCGTGATGGTCCGCCTGATGTAGAGCAGGCAGCAAGAGTAACCGCAACGGCTGTAACGAGAAGTAGACGTGTCATGATAAAACCCTCCTTTTGGGGTCAAAACGCAGCAATGGGTAAAGCTGCTTGAACTGCGATTGCATTACGACTATAATATCACATTACGATCATAATGCAATAAGCTAAAACAACCGGATTGGGAGATCGGCATGCGCTATGAAAAAGGACATAAGGAAAGCACCCGGCAGCAGATCACCGAGGTGGCTTCGAAGCAGTTCAGAGATCAGGGAGTATCCGCAGTTGGGCTCGCAGCGATCATGGCCGATGCCGGTCTGACAAACGGGGCGTTCTACACGCATTTCTCGTCGAAGAATGATTTGGTGAGGGAATGTGTTGAACAAACTCTTGATGCACAGCTCCAAGCCATATCGCGAAATATCAGCGAACACGGGCTTGAAGCAGTGTTGCGGCAGTATCTAAGCCCAAGCCATCGCGATGATCGGGGGCATGGCTGCCCATCCGCCGCACTTCTACCAGAGATTAGCAGGCAATCTCCCGAAATCAGGCATGCTTACACCACGCGATTCAATGCGGTGATCGAAGTGATTGCACGGCAGTTGCCCGGGCATGACCCCGACGATGCCCATCAAACGGCTCGCGCTATGTTTGCACTGGTCGTGGGATCGCTTCAGCTAGCGCGCGCTGTCGATGATCCCGCACTGTCTGATGACATTCTTGAAGGTGCCATTGCCGCCGTCCTGCGTCTGGCGGCGCGCCCCTCCAAGGCCTAGCAACCGGTGTTAGATTCCAGGAAGCGGGGCGTCCATATCTGCCCCGAAAGGATCAAATCCTCCAGCAACCAGTATAAACTGGCCATGTGAATCCGTCGTTCTTGCTGATAGCTGTTCACCAAAATTAGATTGCCTGTATTTCTCCTGCACGAAATGCTATTCTAAAAACACTGCGCGTTGCGAATTCATGTCCACAGCCAATTCTGGCAGGGAGGGGACAAGAAATGGCGGTCGTACTTGTTCTGGTTGTCATTGCGGTTGCTTCAGTTCTCTTTCATCTGTTGAGTCCTTGGTGGTGGACGCCAATTGCGTCCAACTGGAACTACATCGACAATACAATCATCATTACATTCTGGATTACCGGTTTTGTATTTGTCGCGGTGGTGCTGTTTGTTGCCTATTGCGTTTTCCGCTTTCGGCACAAGCCGGGAAATCGTGCTCACTACGAGCCCGAAAATAGAAAACTGGAATTCTGGCTCGCCACGGTTACCACCATCGGGGTCGTGGCCATGCTGGCTCCGGGCCTGTTTGTCTGGAATCAATTCGTCACCGTTCCGCAGGACGCCACCAATGTTGAGGTCGTTGGCCAGCAGTGGCAATGGAGCTTTCGCCTCCCGGGCGCTAATGGTCAGCTTGGCACATCAGACACCCGCGACGTCAGCAGTGACAACCCTTTGGGTGTAAAGAAGAACGATGCGGCGGGTCTGGACGACATCATTGTTGAAGGCGGCGAGTTGCATGTGCCAATAGGCAAACCGGTGAAGATGCTTCTACGCTCCGTCGACGTCCTGCACGACTTTTACGTCCCTGAATTCCGGGCAAAGATGGACATGGTTCCCGGTATGGTCACCTATTTCTGGTTTAACCCCACACGGACCGGTACCTTCGAAGTCCTTTGCGCGGAATTGTGCGGCGTCGGACATCCCCAGATGCGCGGGACCGTCGTGGTCGACACCGAGGCCGACTATCAGACGTGGCTGGAGCAACAACACACATTCACGCAGATGATGGCGTCGGGAGAAGTTAAGACGACACAGTGAGGCGGCGTAACTCTTCGGGAGGAGAGTAACCAAAGGGAGGGCATTCGATGGTCAATATCCCATCCAGCATTGACGACACCATTCCGGCAGCGGAAGTCGAAGATGTCGAGCTTTACCACTCGCATAGCTGGTGGACGACCTATGTCTTCAGCCAGGACGCCAAGGTCATAGCCATCCAATATTCATTGACCGCCATATCGATCGGTCTGGTAGCACTGGTGCTCTCATGGCTGATGCGATTGCAACTCGCCTTCCCCGGCTATTTCGCCTTCATCGATGCGGAACACTATTATCAGTTCATCACCATGCACGGCATGATCATGGTGATCTATCTGCTGACTGCACTGTTTCTGGGAGGCTTCGGTAATTACCTGATCCCGTTAATGCTCGGTGCAAGGGATATGGTGTTCCCCTATGCAAACATGTTGAGTTACTGGCTCTATCTGCTCGCCGTACTTGTTCTCGTTGCGGGGTTCTTCGCGCCGGGCGGTCCAACCGGCGCTGGCTGGACGCTCTATCCGCCTCAGGCCGTGCTCTCAGGCACCCCGGGCGGCAATGATTGGGGCATCATATTGATGCTGACCTCACTCATTCTATTCATCATCGGCTTCACCATGGGTGGATTGAACTATGTGGTCACCGTACTGCAGGGCCGCGCGCGCGGGATGACGTTAATGCGCATGCCCCTGACGATCTGGGGCATTTTTACTGCAACGGTTATGGCGTTGCTGGCCTTTCCTGCTCTCTTCGTTGCCTCAGTCATGATGTTGTTTGATCGCATTCTCGGAACCAGCTTCTTCATGCCTGCAATCGTGGAAATGGGAGAGCAGCTCAAACATGGCGGAGGCAGTCCCATTCTCTTCCAGCACCTGTTCTGGTTCTTTGGCCACCCCGAAGTCTATATCGTGGCGCTACCGGCCTTCGGTATCGTATCAGATCTGATCAGTACCCACGCCCGGAAGAACATCTTCGGCTATCGCATGATGGTCTGGGCAATCGTGGTAATCGGTGCCTTGAGCTTTGTCGTATGGGCGCACCATATGTATGTGAGCGGCATGAACCCGAAGTTCGGCTTCTTCTTTGCCACGACAACCCTCATCATTGCGGTGCCTACCGCCATCAAAGTCTATAATTGGGTGCTCACACTTTGGCGCGGCGATATCCATCTGACGATCCCGATGCTGTTTGCACTCGGCTTTATCGTCACGTTCGTGAATGGCGGCCTGACCGGCTTGTTCCTCGGCAACGTTGTCGTGGACGTTCCGCTCTCTGATACGATGTTCGTGGTTGCGCATTTTCACATGGTGATGGGCGTTGCACCGATCATGGTGATCTTCGGCGCCATTTATCACTGGTATCCCAAGATCACCGGGCGAATGCTGGATGAGACCATGGGCAGGATACACTTCTGGGTGACCTTCCTTGGTGCCTATCTGATTTTCTTCCCCATGCACTATCTCGGCTTGCTGGGAGCGCCGCGGCGCTATTACGAATTGGGCGAAACCGTTGTTAATCCAACATCGGCGCATGATCTGAATATTTTCATCACGCTGATGGCGTGGACCGTCGGGGCAGCTCAAATCCTGTTCCTGTTCAACGCAGCCTGGAGCCTTCGTAGGGGCAAAGACTCGGGCGGTAATCCCTGGCGGGCGACAACGCTCGAATGGCAGACACCAACAACCCCGCCACCACACGGAAACTGGGGCAAGGATCTGCCGGTCGTCTATCGTTGGGCCTACGACTACAGTGTTCCCGGTGCGCCGGAGGATTTCATCCCGCAGAACCAGCCGGATCCTGAAAGACGATCCAAAGAGCATTCGACATGAGTGCGGTCCTGATCTTTCTTGCTTTGCTTGCGTCCATCATCATCTGGTGGATGGCACAGCAGCGCCTGACATCAAAACCTTGGCTTGAAGCGGAAAAGGTCAGTAGCTTTTCCCACTTCACCCGGTCATCGATAGCGACCGAAAAGATTGGTCTCGGTGTATTTCTCGCTGTCGTGGGTGCATTATTCACCCTCTTCATCAGCGCATATTTCATACGCATGGGATCAGACGATTGGTGGGCAATCCCCATACCAAGGGTGCTCTGGGTCAATACGGCTGCACTCGTGGTCAGCAGCATTACGCTGGAGCTGGCAAAATCACTGGCGCAACAAGGCGATGACGAAACGATGAAATTCGCGCTTCTGGCGAGTTTAATCACTGGTATCGGCTTTCTTGTCGGACAGGTTTTCGCCTGGCGGGAACTTGTATCTGCGGGTTACCTGCTCGCCGACAATCCTGCCAACAGCTTCTTCTACATGATCACCGGCATGCATGGCCTGCACATTCTCGGCGGACTTCTGGTGCTCGGCCGGACAACTGGCAAAGTATTGCAAGGCAAGACGGCGCAACAGGTCCACCTCAGTATCGAGCTGTGCGCAATGTACTGGCATTTCATGCTTTTGGTCTGGCTTGTTCTTTTTGCCCTGTTCGCGGGTTGGGCGAATGATTTTGTCGATATCTGCCGACAACTGCTGACCTAGGAGATCAATGATGTCTCAAGTCACACAGACTGAAACCAAAGCGCCGCTTCCATTACCAGAGGGTATGCGCGGTTTTGCTTCGGACTGGGCTTCAGACCAGCGAACGTTCAAGAATGTTTCCTGGGGCAAAGCCATGATGTGGATATTTCTGCTCAGTGATACTTTTGTCTTCGGATGCTTTCTGCTTGCCTATATGACGGCGCGCATGTCCACGCCCGTTGCCTGGCCCAATCCCAGCGAAGTCTTTGCCCTGAACATCGGCGGGCAGGAAGTCCCCCTTATCCTGATCGCCATCATGACTTTTGTGCTTATCAGCAGCAGCGGAACCATGGCGATGGCCGTCAACTACGGATATCGGCGCGACCGGCGCAAAACGGCAATCCTGATGCTGCTGACGGCTCTGTTCGGGGTCATGTTCGTCGGCATGCAGGCGTTCGAATGGACAAAGCTCATTACGGAAGGCGTGCGCCCATGGGAGAATCCATGGGGAGCGGCGCAATTCGGCTCAACCTTTTTCATGATTACGGGATTCCATGGAACCCACGTCACGATTGGCGTCATCTTTCTTGTCATCATTGCCCGCAAGGTCTGGCGGGGAGATTTCGACACCGAAAAACGTGGTTTTTTCACCAGCAGAAAAGGCCATTACGAGATCGTCGAAATCACCGGTCTCTACTGGCATTTCGTCGATCTGGTCTGGGTATTCATCTTTGCTTTTTTCTATCTGTGGTGAGGTCAGCACGATGACACAATCTACAACCAACACAACAGGACCAGCAATTCATAGCGAGGCGCATCAGGAGCACCCGATCAAGCTCTATCTCGTGGTATGGGGATTACTTTTTGTCCTGAGCATCTGTTCTTACATGGTCGACTATATTGGTATTCATGGCTATCTCAGATGGTCGTTGATACTGCTTTTTATGGTCCTGAAAGCCGGACTCATCGTGGCAATTTTCATGCACATGGCTTGGGAACGCCTGGCTCTTCTTTATGCCGTCC
>NZ_JBFRDN010000007.1:0-170727 GCF_052113785.1 Phyllobacterium sp. TAF24
CAGGAACACCAACCTGACGGGCAAGCAGGATGTGCTCGCGGGTCTGTGGCATCGGGCCGTCGGCAGCCGACACAACCAGGATCGCGCCGTCCATCTGCGCGGCGCCGGTGATCATGTTCTTCACATAGTCAGCGTGGCCGGGGCAATCAACGTGTGCATAGTGACGCGCTGGCGTCTCATACTCAACGTGTGCCGTCGAGATCGTGATACCGCGGGCCTTTTCTTCAGGCGCTGCATCGATCTGGTCGTAAGGCTTGTACTCACCAAAATACTTCGTAATCGCTGCTGTCAACGACGTCTTGCCATGGTCAACGTGACCAATCGTGCCGATGTTGACGTGCGGCTTGTTACGTTCAAACTTGCTCTTAGCCATAGCTGTCGTTCTCTCGTCATCACAACCGGTCTAGGGCCGGTACCATGTTTGTAGCTCAGACGAGACAGCACGCCGTCCGTCAGCTCAGTCGCCCGCCCGATCAGTTACGATCAATCCGGGTTAGCTTTGTCCTGATCATGCTCGTTCATATGGGGACACATGAGCGGCGTGCAATGCTCAAGACAAAAATCGAAGAGCACCAATACACGCTCACGCGTGCACGCGGTGCTCTTGTAAATCTGGAGCGGGTAGCGGGAATCGAACCCGCATATTCAGCTTGGAAGGCTGCTGCTCTACCACTGAGCTATACCCGCACACCTTACTGTGCCGTGCATTCATGACGCACAAGGACAACAGTAACACTCATCACAGCGCACAAGCCATACCAAAACCATTTCAGGTCTTGGCGGCGTGCGCCAGGCGGGCGGTTCCGGCAGTGGTGGAGGAGGTTGGATTCGAACCAACGTAAGCCAAGCTAACGGATTTACAGTCCGTCCCCTTTAACCACTCGGGCACTCCTCCGGTCACTGCCGTGGAACCGCGCCATCAGGCACTCTGCAAACCGTCTGCCGAATTTGTTTTCCAGCGGCGGCTTGCGGGTGGCCTTATGCCGACTAGCTTTCGTGGTGTCAACAGTCTGCAGAAGAAAATGACGGGCCCTGTGAAAATCAATGCTCCGGGGCGCCGGTTCATGCCGTTGCAGCGCAGAAAACCGAAATGCCCGCATTTTCGCCAATAAGCATATATCGCCGGGCGAGCTGAAAGGTTATAGGTTGCGCCATGAGCGAAGATAAACCATCCCACACACCCAAAGATTCCCACTATGCCACGCTGCGTCGCCAGTTCCGCGACAAGAAGGCAGGAGGCCCGCCACAAGCGCAGCGCCCCACACGGCCAGCGACGGAAGGCACGCAGGCGCCGGAAGGACTGGTGCGCCTTTATGGCCTGCACACGGTGCGCGCGGCGCTGGATAACCCAAATCGCCAGATCAAGCGCATGCTTGTGACAAAAAATGCCCTCGACCGGCTGGAAATTGCCGATTCGGACGCCCTGCCCTTTGATGTCGATATTGTCGATCCGCGTGCTATCGACCGGGAGACCGGTTCGGAAGCCGTGCATCAGGGTGTGATGATCGAGGTCAAACCGCTAAAGGCCCAGTCGCTGAAGGCGCTCAAAGACAGCAAGCTCCTGCTGATTCTCGATCAGGTCACCGATCCGCACAATGTCGGCGCCATCATGCGCTCTGCCGTGGCTTTCGGTGCCGGTGCCATTGTAACGACAGCGCGTCACAGCCCGCAGGAATCGGGTGTATTGGCCAAGGCTGCCTCCGGCGCACTTGAACTTATTCCGCATATTGAGGTGCGCAATCTCGCCGAAGCGATCGACGAACTGCACGAACTTGGCTTCGCCACGATCGGGCTTGATTCGGAAGGCCCGCTGGAGCTGGAAAAAACCATGGCAGGTGATCGCATCGCTCTGGTTCTCGGTGCAGAAGGCAAAGGCCTGCGCCAAAAGACGCGTGAAACAGTGACCCACCTCGCCCGGCTCGACATGCCCGGTGCGATCAAGTCACTTAACGTTTCCAATGCGGCGGCTATATCGCTTTATGCAGCTCAGCGTTTCCTGACTGCCAAGGCCGATTAAAAAAGAATCATCGATCTGAATATTTTTCGCTGCTGCGGTGTTCATTCCACGTCAGGGCACGCACTTGAATAAGTGGTGCCCTCCTGACGGAGTGTACCGATGCTGCGAAATAATACGGAATCTTATGGGCTGGTGACGATCCTATTCCATTGGATCATTGCCATCATCTTCATAGGGCAGATTCTGCTCGGCTATCTGATGGTTCGAACCAGCGATTTCGCGCTGCAGTTCAGCCTTTTTCAATGGCACAAGTCCTTCGGATTTCTCATTCTTGGCCTTTCAGCATTCCGGCTGCTCTGGCGAATGGCAAATCCGCGCCCGCGCGATCCGGTTGATATGAGCCGCATTGAACGTTTGGCAGCGCATATGGCGCATGGCATCCTTTATCTCGCGCTCTTCCTCATTCCATTGACTGGCTGGGCACTGGCGTCGAGTTCACCGCTGCAGATACCCACCTTTGCCTTCAATCTCGTCGTCATACCGTCGCTACCTCTGACAATATCAGATCAGGCGGAAGCATTCTGGACAGCCAGCCACGCCTGGCTGGCCTATCTCTCCGCATTCATAGCCGCCGCACACATATTGGCGGCCTTTCATCACCATTTCTGGAAGAAAGACGCTGTCTTGCGGCGCATGCTCGGTTGGCATTCTCGCATCCGCATCGCCGCACAAAAGGATATCAGATCATGAAAAACGCCAAGAAATTTGCTTCAGGCATAGCAAGGACTGCGGTGGCTTTGTTCATCGCTATAGTGCCCGCCATGGCCAATGCAGACACCCTGTCGGAGGTGGCGGGCCGCTATCAGATAGATGCCGCTTCCCGTATCGGGTTTGTTGTCGCCCAAATCGGCGGCGGCGGCATATCGGGTAACTTCAAAAAGTTCTCCGGCGTGTTTGCCCTTAACAACAGCGACATCAGCCGGTCGACCATCGAATTCACGCTCTTTCCTGAGAGCGTCAGCACTGGTCAGGCCCGCATTGAGAGTTTCCTGCGCTCCGACGCAGTGTTTGATTCGCAGAATTTTCCAAAAGTGACGTTCAAGTCGACACAAATCACCCAGACCGGCCCCAGCACGGCCAATGTCGATGGCATATTGACCGCACGCGGCAAAAGCAGCCCTGCCAGTTTCCAGGCCAGCCTTTCCACCCACGACAAGAATGCGATTGTCTTTCATGTCGAAGGTAAGGTCATGCGCTCGCGCTATGGAATGGATGTAGGCACACCAATCTATTCCAATGTTGTACAGTTCGACATGACAATCCACGGGCAGAAAAGTTAGTACAAATTACGACAATTAAAGACAATTTACGGTTTTTACTTGCTAACGCGTTAATCATCAAATCGCGAATAGACAAAATTGGCAGAATACACTGAACGTAACAGGGGTTATCCATTGTCATATACTTTAGTATGAATTAGCTTAACCGTGTGTTGGAGGAAGATTCATGTCGCATCCGTACCGTGATTTACCTGACCACCAATATTGGCGCCGCGCGATAAGCTCGCACACCTGGGACGAAATCGATCCAATTGTTGATACACCCGTCAAACTGCAGCGAACCACACGGGTCGCCACAGCGGGCAGTTGTTTCGCCCAGCGGATTGCGGCCTCGCTAATGGATCAGGGCTACTCCTATCTCAAGACCGAAGATCCTCCGAAGGGTCAGGAAGAGAACCCGCTCTACGGGCAGTTCTCCGCCGCCTATGGCAATGTATACACGGTTTTGCAGCTCCACCAGCTGATGGGGAGAGCCTACGGGACCTTCAAACCGGAAATCAATTACTGGGTCAATTCACAGGGCCGGTATATGGACCCGTTCCGGCCTGYGGTACGGGAAGAAGGTTTTGAAACTCTGGAAGAGTTGCTCGATCTGCAAAAATCGCATCTTCGCGCCGTTCGCAGGGTTTTTGAAGAGTGTGAAGTCTTCCTTTTCACCTTCGGTCTGACCGAAGGCTGGCTGGCAAAAGGCGACAAAGCCGCTATCCCGGTTGTTCCCGGCGCCGTTGACTGCCCGGACTGGAATGATCGCTACGAGTTCCACAACGCCCGTGTCCATGAAATGAACGAGTTGTTGAATGCGTTTTTGAAGGATTTGCGGCTCGTCAATCCGACGGTCGAGGTAATCCTGACGGTTTCCCCGGTATCGATGATTGCAACCTACGAAAAGCAACACGTCCTTCTTTCAAACACCTATACCAAATCTGCTCTCAGGGTTGTCGCCGAAGAAACGGCTAGAGACCACGATTTCGTCTCGTATTTCCCATCATYTGAAATGGTTCACGCCCACCCGTCGCAAGCCCAATACTATGAAGATGATTTTCGTCTTGTTCGTTCTGAAGGCGTGGCACGCGTCATGGCAATGTTTGCAAAACATTATCTTGGCAACGACGATTCCCAGAAACCTCGGTCCAAGCCCGCTCCGCGCAGTGCCAACAAGGAATTGGCCGAAGAGACGGCACGGGAATACGCAAATGTTGCGGGCGTTCTTTGCGATGAGGAAAGACTGGCATTTTAGGAGCTGAAGTCGAATGACCGTACGCGTAGCTGTCGTTGGAAACTGTGCTGCACTTGGTATTGCGAATGCTGTTCAGGCATTATCACCCGATACTTATGTTCAACATTTCAGCGTTGCTGATATTTATGGCCTTGATCCGACACAGATCAAAGAGATGTTTGACGGGTTTGATCTAAGCTTGTCCTTCTCCGAAATTGGCAGCTATCAGGCAATTCACCAACAGGTCCTGAAGATTAACCGCTCCGTCATGTGGCCAAGCATTGTGTTTGCCGGATATCATCCGGATATCGCCTATTTTGGCATTGACGGTCGCATCGCCAGCTCCTGCCTTGGCGCATATAACTCACGCATAGTCGCACTGGGTTTTGCCCATGAGATGTCGGTGGAAGACACTGCCGAACGTTTCAACGCTTTGACTTACGGCCGCCTCGGCTATTTTGACGCCTATGATCTGGGCCGCGAAGAGTTCTTGCGCACGGCTCGCAATCACAACCTTGATCTTGAAGCAGATTTTGCAAAATGGGAGAAAACCGGCCCATTCATGTACACATCCAATCATCCCAAAATACAGGTGATTAATGATGTGGCTCGTAAACTGATCGAGGCATCCGGACTGGAGATTACCGGGGATATGGACACGGACGCCACCGTGCCCGATTATTTTGCCAACAACATCGTTTGGCCTCTTTACCCGGAACTCGCAAAACGCATTGATAATCCGAATGGCTCATACGAGTTCAGACCGGCTGGCCATCTCCACAACCCATCAACTGTATTGAATTTGGAAGAATTCGTTGATGGCTGTTTCAAGAAATACACGACTGACGGATTTACCCCCGCTCAGTTCAGAAACACCGGCCTTTATACCGTGCTGGGTCCGCGAATGGGCCTCGACCTGCGCCACTGACGCCTGCTACGACCACATCAATCCTTGTCCCCGACCGCTATCTCTGCCACGGCAGGTTGAACGGTTACCTCTTCGCTCTTTCGCGGAGCATAGCCAAGGATTTGCCGGACGCCTTTTGCTGAAAAGGGTTGAGCAAGCTGGCCAAGGAAACTCTTGGCGACACGGCCACTGATGCCGATGTCCACTGGTGAGGGGCGTGGAGGGTTAAAGTAAGTTCCGAGTATCTGGTCCCAAAGCACTAGATTCTCACCATAATTGGTGTTTCCCTCAGAGAGTTCCTTCGAGTGGTGCCAGCGATGCAGACGCGGCGTGCTCAAGAACCAGTCGAGGGGTCCGGTTCGTACATCCACATTGCAATGGGTCAAAAGACCGGTGAACGCAGTAACGGCGCTGATCCAGAGGAACACTGGCAATGGCGCACCTAGCAGATAGAGCGGTATCTGGCTGAGCACGATCTTGAACAGCGAGTCGATCACGTGGAACCGCCCCGTATTGACGACCCACAGACGCTCGACACTGTGGTGCAGCGCGTGAAACCGCCAGAGTGCAAGTTTCTCGTGAGCCAATCGATGCGCAATATAGAGCCCGAATTCCGCAATAATCAGCCCGAGAACGACCTGAATCGCCAGCGGCCAGTCGCTTGGCCATATATGCACGGATGTTGCGAGAACCGGCTGGGCAATGATGGCCACGGCCATGGGGAACGATGCTCCAATGGCAGCAGCGATCTGCACAGCGCCCTTTGTCAGCATTGTATGGGCGATATCATTGAACGTCTCGCCATCCCGTTTCAGCCATGTCTCCTCATAGGGCATGATGCGTTCGAATACGGCGATCAACGCCACCACGGAAAAATAAACCACATTGAACCACAGCAGCGGCGATTGGGTCTGGAAGGCTACATAAGTGCCGATGAGACCGACAATGTAGAACAGCGGCCAGAGCGAAAGGGAAAGCGCCGCATAGAGCCATGAATTTCTGGGGATTGTCATTTGAAAATCCCCCTATTTTGGATCGTCAATCTGTATTCCATTTTTGTCGCAGTCATATTGCTTCACGCGGTGTTAATTCAACTGGCTTGCTTCTCGCGCCAGGCAAGGAGGCTTTTCACCAGAAAAAGCAGAAGGAAGAGCAGACATCAAATCCTGGCGGGCACGGCAAGTTGGGTTTTCACTAGTTTAGATTGCAGGAACATTGCATGAAATCCTGATTATGACATTCCCAACCGGAACTTTTATTTGATTCCGCGGTTCAGTCATCGCTGGATTTCCAGCAGAGGCTTGACATTATTACCTGCTCTCCAAGTTGGTTGGTGGTCAAGCCTCTCCTATTTGGGACGTGCAAAGCGTCAACTCAAGGCCTTGGCGATAAACGGCAGACTTATGTCCATGCGATAATCCACAGCCGTATGATTGTCATCGAACTCCTCATAGCGATGGCTGATGCCAAGTCGGTCAAGCGTGCGATGGATGCGGCGTGAGCCGTAAAGGATGTTGTACTGATCCTTGGTGCCGCAATCGAAATAGACCGCTTTCAGTTTCTTGAGATTATGGCCATGCGTTTCCGCCAACTGTGCCGGGTCCCAGGCCAGCCAGTTGGCCCACCGCTCCTCGATAAGTTCACAGGTTTCCAGATCGATGGGTAGACGCAATCCAAGAAACGCAGCCGGGTCAGGGTCAAATGTTGCGGCTTGAGCCAGTGTCATGATCACCAATGTGTCATTGTCACTTTTCTTCGGCTTCGCCTCGAAAGCCTTTATCCAGGCTTCGATGGACAGGTCGTGTTCAGCCAAAGCCCGCAACACACCGGGGAACTCCGCGAGATAGAGCTGTTCAAACCCCGCATCGCCGGAATGGCTGGCCGCCGCCGACCAGACGTCAGGCCGGCGCATTGCGTGCACATGCGTGCCATAGCCACCGGAGCTTTTACCGAAAACCCCACGCTTGCCAAAACCACCGCAGCGAAACTGGCCTTCGACCTTCGGCAACATCTCATCAATGAGGAAATCTTCCCAATTGCCCATTGCCGCACTGTTTATGTACTGGTTGCCACCCAGACGGGTAAAACAGTCAGGGAATGCAACGACCACAGGCGGCATCTCACCACAACCAATCAACCGGTCGAGCCGCTCCGGCACATTCTCGCCAAACCCCTTCCAGTTGGTATGCGCAGGACCGCCAGCCGTGAAACCAACCAGATCGACAAGCAGTGGCAGGCCCGCGCCATCATGGCCGGCAGGCACATAGACATCGACAATTCGATCGGTCGGATCGCCCAGAACATTATTGCGAAGATGCACGCTGTTGATATCAAGGCGGTGCACAGTTCCGGCCGGATGATTGGTGACACGCATGGGAAAGCCTTCGGATAATTGACAAGCGAGCCTCCGCCACAAGGACAGATTCGCGTGATCAAACGTGCTACCGGCGCAGCGCGAAGGCAAGCCTGTTTGTAACCGCTACCCGTCGCATCACGCCGCTTTACTGGCGGATCAATAAATTATCACATCAAATTTGATCGAAGCCGGTGGTCCTCACAACCCATTTGGTAAGATTCCGTTAGGATTTGAGGACTAGGTGATTGGGGAAGACAAAGGACTTGCCCATGCGCCGCGTGATGATGATTGCTTTGTTGTTGCTGACAGGCTGCGCCTCAGCGCCCACTCAGACCAACAATGTTTGTGCCGTGTTCGATCAAAAGGACGGCTTTTTCAACAATTGGTATTCCTACGCCAAGGGAGCGGAAGCTCAATATGGCGTGCCGGTTCCTATTCTTATGGCAACGATCAATACGGAATCCGGCTTCCAGGCGCGCGCAAGACCCCCGCGGACCAAATTGCTTGGCTTTATTCCATGGACACGCCCATCCAGCGCATATGGCTATTCCCAGGCGCTCGACGGGACATGGGCCGAATTCCAGCGCAGCACCGGCCGGTATGGCAGCGGACGGACAAGTTTCGCCGACGCTGTCTATTTCGTCGGCTGGTACCATGCACAAAGCCACCAGAAGAATGGCATTGCGCTCAACGACCCCTACAATCTCTACGTCGCCTATTATGCCGGTCCCAAGGACTACGCACGGGGCACATGGAGAAACAAACCTGATATCGACCGGGTCGCGCGCCGTACCGCTGCTATGGCAAGCAAATATGCGGCGCAGATGCAAAGCTGCGGCATGTAGATTTACAGCGTGGATCGCGGGCAACCCGCCTCAATCATCAATCAAACGAAACGGGCGCCATGAGCGCCCGTTCTGTTTATCGAAACAATGATGTTACGAATGGCTTATGGCTTCATCGCCGTGTACGCGCCATCATGCCAGACATTGATGTCATACTTGGCATCCTTGATGTCGCCCTTCTCATCAAAAACAACAGCACCAACAACGGTGTTAACAGGCTTTCCATCCTTGAGTGCGGCGGCAACCTTCACCGCATCGTCGCTGCCGGCGCGTTCCACGCCCTGGGCGATAGCTTCAACAACAGCATAGGAGAAAAGCGTGAAACCATCAGGCGTGAAGCCACTGGCCTTGATTTTCTCGACTGCTGCCTTTGCCTCAGGACGTGCCTGCGGATTTGCCGGGAACGTGAACATCACGCCTTCGCCAGTCTTTCCTGCCACCGCCCAGAACTCAGGCGAAGCAATGGAGTCACCCATCATCAGCTGGAACTTGACGTTCTGATCTGCTGCCTGACGCAGGATGAGACCGGCTTCCGGATGATAACCGCCGAAATAAACAAAGTCTGCCTTTGCTTCCTTCAGCTTGGTAATCAGCGCCGAATAGTCCTTGTCACCAGCATTGATGCCTTCATAGAGGACTTCCTTCAGTCCGCTCTCGTTCATCTTGCCCTTCACCGCATCGGCAAGGCCTTTGCCGTAGGCTCCCTTGTCATGCAGGATGACGACGCGCTTGCCCTTGTACGTCTTGGCAATCCACGGTCCGACAAATTCGCCCTGACCATCGTCACGCGTGTAAAGGCGCATGATCGTCGACCAGCCTTTTTTCGCGGCTGCTTCGGTCAGATCAGGATTGGATGATGCTGGCGTCATCATCAGCACACCGGCTTCCGCATATACAGCCGAAGCGGGAATGCTGGAGCCCGAGCAGGCATGACCGTCAACAAACTTGATGCCTTCCGCAACAATGCGATTGGCAATCGATACAGCCTGTTTTGGATCGCAGACGTCATCTTCGAACACCAGTTTGATCTGGCGACCTTTGACACCGCCCTTTTCATTGATTGCAGCGGCTGCCGCCTGTGCACCCTGTTTGAATTGATCACCGATATTGGCAAGCTGTCCGGTCATCGGACCGGCGACTGCGATTTTCAGATCGTCAGCCAAAGCTGCCGGTGCGCCCAAAGCAACACCCAGTAACGCAGCTTGCATTATTCTTTTTAACGGCATGTTTTTTCCCCTCATTTTTCTTCAATTGTCCCCAAGGACGAGCGAACCGTACTATAAGTAAAATTGAAATACCACGGCTCCCATATGATCATTTAGTAGGAAAAACGCTGCGTTGGTTAGTGAAATATTAGAATGATTTTCCGCCGTTTCGCCTATTGCCAATTTTACGGATTTTTTGTCGAAAGCTCATAATCAGCAAGGACTTCTTCGAGAACCTTGCGGGAATTCTCTGCTTCAAGCGGATTGGTACCGGCAAGTCCGGCATAGACAATCAATGCCTTCCACAATGTCCAGCCACGCCCCCGCACCCATGTTGCCTCGTCAAGTGGCAAAGCAGCGCGAAATGCCCCTCGGCTCTCGCCGTGAAAGAACGTCCAGGCGATGGCCAGATCGCAGGACGGATCACCTACACCTGATGTGCCGAAATCAATGACTGCGCTCAGCGTGCCATTCTTGACCAGAAGATTACCGAAGCTGATATCCCCATGAAACCATACAGGCGCACCGTGCCATGTTGCATCAAGCGCAGCATCCCAGGCGGCGGTGGCCGCATCGGTGTCGATCTTGCCCCGCAACGCCACAATAGCTTGCCGGGTTTGCCCGTCATAAATGGTCAAGGACCCACCACGATAAAAGTTGTGCGCCCCGGGTGCGGGCCCATCTGTTGCATCGGCTCTTTGCAAAACGGCGAGAAACGCCGCCAGATCGATAGCAAACTGTTTGAGATCGCCAATACGTTCCGGTTTGGCAACCTCCCCCTCAAGCCATTTATAAACGGACCAGTGCCATGGATAGTTATCGTCAGGGATTCCCATGGCCAACGGCGCCGGGATCGGCAGGGGCAAATGCGCCGCCAGCTTTGGCAGCCAGAACTGTTCCTTCTGGACTTGTTCCGCATAATCCCTGCTGCTCGGCAACCGCACCGTCATTGCATCGCCAAGATGAAACGTGCGGTTGTCCCATCCGCCATGCTCGACAGGTTTAACCGGTAGAGCAGCCCATTGCGGAAATTGCGTGGCAACCAGCCTTCTCACCAGCGCAACATCGATCACCGGCGCGCGGTCCTGCGGCTCATCCTCAGACATTGGCGACCACTCCTAATCCGGTTTGGCTTGCTTGGCCGCTTTCAAGACCCGCCGCTTGTCCGTTAATCCGTCGTGATCACCCATTGTTCGCTCTGGCGGATTCTCCCACCAATCGGAACGAAGCGGCTTTCGTTCTGGGTTACGGGGATAGTAGATGAGATTCTCCGGCTTTGGTGTTTCCCCCACAACCAGCAAACGCACCTCTTCCTCAGTATTGTTGAGAAAGCTGTGACAAATCCCCGTCCCTGCGGGAAAACCGACACCATCACCGGGCTTCAACCGATGCAATACCCCATCAATCCACACGTCAGGTGTACCGTGGATTACATAGACAAATTCTTCCTCTGCGCTTTCGGCATGCGGGAACGATGTGCGCCGTCCGGGCAGCAACCGCTGATGGTGGATACCAATTCTGCCAAGCCCGAACTGCTGCCCGAATGATGCATCCACGGCGAGCAGTTCATCATCGCCCTTGTAGTGATCTTCATCCGGCCGCTCGATATCGGACCAGTGCGCAATAAAGGGCGGACGCCCTGTTGATGTCATGTCATGCCTCCCGATCAAACGAACAGCGCGACGATAGATCGTGCAATTGATGCCAGCAACATTGATCGCGGTCTTTCCGCTGGCATTTGCGTGTTTACATGGCGATTAAATAGGGATATTTATTGTCCTTAATAAAATGCCGATTGTGTTCGGCTATGGAATGAATTCATGATCCTGAAAAGCCAAGTCGAATGGGCGTTGCATTGTTGTGCCATCCTCGCAGGTCTGCCTGACGGCCGCTATCTGTCAACCAAAGCACTCGCCGAGTTCCACGGGTTACCGAAAGAATACCTCTCAAAAGCGCTACAGAGCTTATCGCAGGCAGGTCTCGTCCACACGACGCTTGGTCCGTCAGGTGGATACAGATTGGCAAAGTCTCCAGCTGAACTCAGCTTCCTCGACATTGTCGAGGCGGTAGAGGGCAAGACCAGAACCTTTGTCTGCAACAATATTCGCGCCAACAACCCTTGCCGCCCGCAAGGCTATTGCGAAAGCAGCCCATGCGCCGTTGCCCGCATCATGTGGGAGGCCGATGAAGCGTGGCGTGAGCGGTTGCGCAGTGTCAATCTGGCTCAACTGACGGAAACCCTGTCTCAGGAGATACCGTCCAAACTCTGGAAGAGTAGCTTCGAATGGGTGTTAGACCGCGCGGGGTGAAGGGGCGGCCGCAGGCAGCGCATGCTGCGCAGCGGGCGTCTGGAACAGATAACTCTGCGGCGGCATCGCCAGAGAAAGGCCGCTGGCCTCACATTGGCGATAGACCAGATCAATCACCTCATTTTTCGCGGGCGTTCTATTGGCCGGGCTAGGCACGCGAAAGAATAGCTCCGCTTCGATTGCAATCGCATCGATTGTTTTGAGGGCGACGATTGGCGGCGGGTCCTTGATGATTTGCGTGCAGCCTTGCAAGGCAGCTTGCATGACATTCTCAATAACTTGCGGCCTGTCTGTTGCGGCAATACGCACCGTCAATACCATCTGATAGGCCTCATCGGGACGGCTGAGATTGGTCAGTCCGACCTTGGCCAACACGCTGTTTGGCAGAATGATAACGTTGTGTGAGCCGGTTAAAAGATAGGTGGAGCGCCAGTTGTTTTCGGTGACGCGTCCCTCCGTGCCATCACCCAGCAAAATCCAGTCACCGATAACGAAGGGCCGTCCCAGCGTTAGCGCAATGCCGGAAAACACATCACCAAGCGTGTTCTGTAGCGCGAGACCAAAAATAATGGCAACCACGCCTGAAGTTGCGACGAGCGTACCGATAGGCACGTCAAAGACGAAGGCCAAAATGGATAGGAAAACCCCGAGATAGACTGCCGCAACGATCAGATCCTGCAACAGGCGTGCTTCCTGCGGCCTCCGCTCCACAACAATATAGATACGAACAAATCCAATCATCGCCCAGGCTAGGTGTGTCCACCAGAGAATCTGCGCGGACATGGCCAGAAATGCCGCCACGCCTTGCAGGTGTTTCTCCGTGAACCGATGCGGCAGAATCCCATTGAAGCCAAGTATGGCAGTCATAACGACGAAGAAAACAATCTGGACGACAAGCCGCGCCGTCGGGCGGCCGCGACCCTGCAAAAGCCAAACGACGACCCCCGCAACGCCGAAAAGGTCGATCAGGATAAGCGGCAAGGGAAGATGATCATTGAACATGGCATGTCTCATTGGCACTGCATGGCAAAACCGGGTGCAATGAACGACACCCGGTTTTCATTTCTGACTTACTTCTTGATCGGAAAGGTCAGGCCCTTTTCTTTCGTATCGACAACGAAGACCGCCAGAAGCTTGGCCGGTTTTGTCTTACTGCCATTGGCACTGACACCATGGCGATCACCCGGCATTTCCGAAAAATTCTCGCCGGCATGGTAGACTTTCACCGGACCATCATTGACCTGACTGCGGATGGAGCCTTCCAGAACGGTGGCATAGATGAAAGCTGAGGTCGGATGCGTGTGGGCCTCGGACGAGCCGCCAGGTCCGTATTCGACCAGTATGCCCTTGATGCTCTTGCCGGGAACGTTCGGCAGTTCATGCTCATAGACGAGCGTGACTTTAGCGGTGTTTTCGCTTGCGGTGGCAGAGATTACCGGCGCGCCCAAAACCACGGTCGCAACAGCAAAGCCGGTGATGATTGATCTTAACATTTCAAAATCCTTTGTTTGGGTGGGATAAATGTCTTTTACGATTTCCGGCTGGTGGCAAACCACTGCTCGAACGTAATCCGGCCAAGCCGGGGATTATTGTCGGAGACCAGTGAACCTTCCTCCAGACGCGCACCAAAATAGCGAGCCTCCGGATCAGGCTGGACTTTGCGGGAATCGCCCATCGCCTTGAGGTATCGTTCGACCAGATCGCTCAGCCGCGAACGCTCCGGGCCAGCAATCTCAAGCGTCCCGTTGAGCGGTTGGGCAAGTGCGATATCGGCCATAACATCGGCAACGTCATCGGAAGCGATCGGCTGCACATAGGCCGGAGACAGATGCACCTCGTCACCCACTGTCCCGGACTGAGCGATGCCACTGAGGAATTCCATGAACTGTGTGGAATGAACAATCGTATAGGGAATGCCTGCGGCCCTGATCAGATTTTCCTGAGCAAGCTTTGCACGGAAGTAGCCGCTTTCCTGCAGACGTTCTGTGCCAACGACAGAGAGCGCGATATGATGTCTGACCGCAGCGGATTTTTCCGCCGCAATCAGGTTACGCCCTGAAGTTTCAAAAAACTCCAGCACGGCCTTGTCTTCGAAGGATGGCGAATTGGCCAGATCAATGACGACCTGCGCACCGGAAAGCGCTTCGTTCAGCCCCTCGCCTGTGATGGTATTGACGCCTGTGTTGGGAGATGCGGCAATCACCTCATGTCCTTGCTTGCGCAGGCGTTCAACTGTCTTGGAACCGATAAGGCCGGTTCCACCAATAATAACGATTTTCATATGACTTCTCCGTTCAAAGGGCTCTGTGCCCGCATGTATTTGTGACTGTTTGAAGGAGGCTTTAGTTCAAACCGGCTTTGTCGAGGCCGTAAGCTTTGTCGGCCGAACCCGGGACAGTCTTGAACGCGACGTTGACGCGGTTCCATGCATTGATGACCATGATCGAGAAGGTCAGATCGGAAACTTCCTTTTCAGATAGCTGTCCACGCACTCGCTCATAAAGCTCATCGGGAATACCGCTCTCCGTCAAGGTCGTGAGCGCTTCAGTCCAGGCAAGAGCAGCGCGTTCACGCGGGACGAAAAGGGTCGACTCTCGCCAGATTGCAACGTGATGGAGGCGCAGTTCACTCTCTCCGTGAATTTTTGCTTCCTTGACATGCATATCGAGGCAAAACCCACAGCCATTGATCTGTGACGCCCGGATATGGATGAGATCGTGGATAGTCTGCTCGATGGCACTGTCTTTCAGGGCCATGCTGAGGTCCAAAAGCTTTTTGAACAGTTCAGGCGATTGTTGAGCATAGTTCAGGCGCGACGTCATTGCTTTCTCCATAATTAAGGACATTTAATATCCTTATGGATAATTTATATCCTTAATTTCTGGACTGTAAAGCCATTCACGTATAAGTTGCAGACATAAGGCTTATGTCGAAAAGTATGAGGGTGACGATGGACATCGTATCTGCGTTGAGAACATTCCTTCGGGTGACTGAGACCGGCTCGTTTTCAGCCGCAGCAGCAAACCTTGATTTGACGCAGCCCGCCGTGTCCCGCCAGATATCGGCGCTGGAAGCGCATCTGAACACACGCCTTCTGCATCGCACCACAACTGCAATGACGCTGACCGTCGAAGGTGAGCAGATGATCCCGATGGCATTAAGGGTTGTCGAAGCGGTTGACGCTCTCGGCGAGGCAAGCTGCACGGAGAAGTCAGCCATATCCGGGAAAGTCCGCCTCTCCCTTCCTACGCCACTCGGGCTTTATGCAAGTGACAGGCTGGCCGGGTTGATCGAACGTCATCCGAACCTTTCCGTGGAACTGATCTTGCGCGAGGAACCATCAGATTTGGTTGGGGAAGGAATTGACCTTGAAGTTCGCCTTGGTCCGGTGGCAGACGGTAACCTGATCTGTCGCAGGATCGGATGGACAACCGCCTTTCTTGTCGCAGCACCGCACTATCTAAAAGGGCGAGTGGCCCCGGAAACGCCGGGAGACATCGACGCACATGATTGCATCTCCTATAGCCGCAGCGGGGATGGACGGGTTTGGTCGTTCTCCAGTGGCGCCAATGACATTGCCGTGCCAATTGCCCCCCGCATCATTGCAAACAACTCTGTCGCGGTTCATCGCGCGGTTCTGGCTGGAGGCGGGCTTGCGGTGCTTTCCCACATCCTTGTCTCCCGTGATCTGGAAGACGGCAGACTTGTCAATGTCATGCCCGATTTTCCACCAAGCCGCCTGCCGATCTGCGTTGTCTATTCAACCCGCCGAAACATGCCCCAGCGCGTCCGGATCGCCCTTGATTTCCTCATTGAGGCTGTGCGGGAAGACCCGATGATGGCGTCTTCGTCCTCGGCAAAAGGCATGGATGAGAATTAAGAACATCATGTCGGCGCGCCAAGCGGACACCCCTGAGCGCATTATTCACGCTTGACTCGCCATGGCAATGAGGCCCTGCTTCGGAAGATGCGGGGGCCCTCGTGGCCGTAGATGACACCTTGTGGATTGGAAAGGTTGGACACATGGCGCTGAAACGGATGGACAATATAGGAATCGTCGTCGATGACCTCGAAGAGACGATTGATTTCTTTCGCGAGCTTGGCCTTGAGCTTGAAGGACGGGCCATGATCGAAGGAGAATGGGCCGGGCGTGTCACCGGACTGGGCGATCAGCGCGTCGAGATTGCCATGATGCGTACGCCTGATGGCCACAGCCGATTGGAGCTATCCCGTTTCCTCACGCCACCTGTCATCGCAGATCATCGAAACGCCCCGGTCAATGCCTTGGGCTACCTGCGCGTCATGTTCACCGTAGATGACATTGACGACACGCTCGAAAGGCTCCGCAAGCGCGGTGCACAGGTCGTCGGCGAAGTCGTGCAGTATAAAGACGTGTATCGGCTCTGCTATATCCGCGGGCCCGGAAAACTTCTCATCGGACTCGCCCAAGAACTCAGCTAATTCGCACGATCGGGATCTGACAGGCATTTTCTCTGAAACGATGACAATAGAACAAGCCCTGATTGTTGGGCGCATCTTGAAATCGCCATATCGAAGCATCACGTTTTCTCTGTTGTCGCTCTCCAGGGTACAACATGAGGTCCGGCAACCCTTCCCCCGTTACTGCCGGGCCTCATCTTAGTTGAGCGAACCAACATTCCATCTTCCAGAAATGAAAAGCCCCACAATCCGCAGGAAAGTGGGGCTGATATAGCGCGGCCGATTTAATCGACCGAGATTACTTCTCCGGTTCGACGATCGACGGAGACTTTAATATCATCCCCTCGATAGTCGGTTCCCTCAATTATGAACCGCGACCGCGTTCTCGTAACATCGTCAACATCGCGAAGCCCCTCCGCACGCGCGATCCGCACGGCTGTTCTCTCGCTTATGTTGCTGATGCGCCGATAAGAACGTTCCATCTGAGGTTCAACAAGCCGAACCCCGCCCGGACCAATTTCGATGGATTGTGCGTATGATGGCGCTGAAGAAACCACCATCAGAGCCGCTGCTCCTGCCATTACCAGAACCTTGTGCATTACTCTCTCCTTAACTGTTCCTGCCAAGCTGTTTGACCAATGCTTCGCAGGCACCCCACAACTGACGGTTAAGAATCCGTTTAGGGCCATTGTGAGGCGAAAGGAATGAATGCACTGGCAAGGAGAAACAAGTTCCGTTCTCACAACCAGCTGTCGGTCGTCTCAAAGCAAAAGGACAACATCGTGCTTTATTTTCCGCCGGGCTTCTCAGATGCTGCCCGACCGCCACAGCGAGATCCGTCGGATGCAGTATCACCCGGATTATTGCACGGCCCCGCCATTGAAACGGAGCTTAAAAACATCGAAACTATAAATATTGACGAAATGATTACTTTCATTTTCTTTCCCCCTATTACGCAAATAATAGACATATATTTGTAGGTATTGTCAAAGTATATTTGTATAATATATATTTGAACTTGAGATAACACGTGTGTTAAGGTACCTTCAGCTACCGTTGATTGCAAACACTACAATTCCCAAGATCATAGCTGATACAAACAGCCATCCGATGGTGGGTTTAAAAATCAAGGCGGGTTTGAACATTGTTCGGCTCTTAGTTGATCGTCCTCGATGTAATGTCCAGACGTCTGGTCCATACATTTATCGATATGGTCGTTCACGACCCAACACCCGCGCATAACGAACATTGTCCCGGCGAACACCAACAACAGCAATGTCAACCAAAAGTATCTCTCCAGACGAGAAGTCTTATCCATGCTTGCGTTCTATAAGCATCCAAATCAATGAAGCAAATGTCGTGACCGCCAAACACGCCACTGCCATCATATGAAACTTTCCAAATTGCGTTGAATAATATTTTCCAATTTCCTTGAAGGCCATCAATTGACGTTTATTCTGTTCACGATAGATAGCTGCATTTTTTTCAGTGCTAGCAAACGGATTCCATGAAGGCATATTCGTTGGAAACAATCCGTTTCGCCGAACTATGCGAACAAAAAATACGACAAACAACGAGACCAAGGATAACCAAAACAGCACAAACGAAATTATCAATACGCCTTCGCCCATCACATGCTCCCTGCAATAGCTCAATGTCTTAAAAACACATGCGATCAGACTTCTTACAAACAGTCACATTCTCTTACCCGATGCCAACGCTGCAAGCACTACATTAAGCCGCGTGCTTGTTTTCCGCTGCCCTTCCCCTCAATTCACCCCGAAGTTCCTTTATCGCATCGTGGACAGGTTGGGACAGGAATGCAGCTATTTGTGTTCCGCCTGCTATGTCAAAGTCCTGTCGATACAATGATTGTATGAAAGGCGGATATCGGTGACGCAGCTCTTCTCGCAAAACATGAATGTCTATTACGGACAGATGTATTTTGAATTTGGGGCAACGTTTGATGGGGATATCGACAATTGTTTTCGCGGTCAAAGCAATGGAATATGTGGCGCGAGCGCTCCCAACTTGCTTTTCTTGATAACTGGCACACACACAGGCGAAGTTGGACTAACAATCAACCTCTTTGAAGCGGAACCCGGCATTGACGCGTCTTGGGACGAGATTGTTGAAGTTTCGTTATTATCCTCAACTGATACGGGCACGCTTCTCGAATGGGCAGCAGACAGCGGCCATGAATTCCCTATTCCTGCCGGTTCGTATCGGGCACGCTATTATGCACGCAACATGCAGGCGGGAAATGACTCCGATGGCAATGAAACATCCGTCCCAGCTGATATCTACCGACTGGATTTATGGAAAGCCGGGCCCTCGCATGACCATATCGTGAAACAAACCTCAGAGGTTGCCGCCTATTGGCACAACTGGGCGGCAAATCTGCAACGCAACAGGTAGCTGACGGGCCACACGCGTGAGCCATCCGAATATTTGCAATCTCCGGCCCTACATTGGCTGCATCGACTAAGTGTGCAGTAACTGCCCATAAGGGAGAAAAATTACCTTTGGCTGTCGGTTTTATCGCTCTCCACGCGTCTTCCTTACAAGGACATACTCAAGAGGAGACCAAGATGCTCATTATCGCAGGCCACTATTCCGTTTCACCCAAACTTCGCCAATCATATGTAGACGCTTTCGCCGATCTTGTTCACAGGGCGCGGGCTTATCCGGGCTGCATCGATTTATCAATCAGCGCTGACCCAATTGATCCAACCAGAGTAAATATGATCGAAATATGGACTTCCGACGAAGTGCTGGCGGCTTGGCGCAAGAATTGTAATCCGCCTAAGACTGGTGTCAAAATGCATGATGTCAAAGTGCAGAAGCACTATATCAGCCGGTCAGAAGCTCCATTCTGAATTTGGTACAACTCTCCATGGCGGTGAATGCCGTGGATCGAAAGATGCGTCGAATTAAGTCTTCGAAGCGCATTGCGGACCAGATTGAGAACGCATTGCCCCGCACCTTTAAAAAGGTGCTGGACAGTCAACAACTTAAGAATCGCTAAAAGAAAAATGGTGCCCCCGGAGAGACTCGAACTCCCGACCCTCTGATTACAAATCAGATGCTCTACCAACTGAGCTACAAGGGCAGCGGCGTCCGATTAGCACAAACATCCCGGATGTAAAATGGAAAAACAGCACTTTATGCAATTTTCCCGCTTTTTTTGATTGAGCAGCATTTTGCCAGATCAATCGCGCCGTGCTAGGCGATACGTCCTTGAGATGCTCGGACACGCAGGCAGCCATGAACCGGAATATTGAAACCTTCGCTTTTCTTTCCTCCGGAACACCGGAATCCGACGAGGCTATGCACAATCTCGTCAAGCTTTACGGCCAGACCGCACCGAAGGATGCCGATGTCATCGTCGCGCTGGGCGGTGATGGTTTCATGCTGCAGACCCTGCAGAACCACATGAACCAGGGCAAGATGACCTATGGCATGAACAGGGGCTCTGTCGGCTTCCTCATGAACGAGTATAGCGAGACCGACCTGAAAGAGCGTGTGGAGGCCGCACAGGCCGAAACGATCCGCCCGCTGAAGATGGTTGCAGAATCGCTTGAAGAGGGCACAGTGACCTCCTTTGCGCTCAATGATGTCTATCTGCTGCGACAGTCCTATCAGGCAGCCAAGATCAAGATCACCGTTGACGATCAGGTCCGGCTTGAAGAACTGATCTGCGATGGCGTGATGGTGGCAACCCCAGCCGGCTCCACCGCTTACAATCTGTCAGCTCAGGGCCCCATCCTGCCACTTGATGCACGGCTGCTCGCCCTCACCCCGGTTTCCCCGTTCCGCCCGCGCCGCTGGCGCGGTGCGCTCCTGTCAAACAAGGTCACGGTACGGCTCGACATCCTTGAACCGGAAAAGCGGCCGGTCAACGCTGTCGCTGATCACACGGAAGTAAAGTCGGTGCTTTCGGTGACAGTCGAAGAAGCATCCCAGTTGCGTGCAACCATTCTGTTTGACAAGAACCATTCATGGAATGAACGGATTCTCAAAGAACAGTTCCTTTATTGACAACATTAGACTAAAGTGATGCACAATTGTAACAGACTCTTAAATCTCAAGGGATGCAAGAGTTGACTTTTGTTGGTATGGGCCGTAACGCCATTCCTGCAAGACATTGTGCAATGAAAAGCACCCCATTCCATTGGCAAAATAACGGACATGTGCGGCATCGACTGCAGATAGAAAGTTAAATCTCCATTGACCACGTTCGCTGATCTGGGCCTTTCGCCGAAAGTGCTCGATGCTGTGGAAGCAGCAGGATACACCATCCCCACTCCGATTCAGGCTGGGGCGATCCCGCACGCGCTGCAGCGCAAGGATGTTCTCGGCATCGCCCAGACCGGAACAGGCAAGACTGCTTCCTTTGTGCTGCCGATGCTCACATTGCTTGAACAGGGCCGCGCCCGCGCGCGTATGCCCCGCACGCTGATCCTTGAGCCAACACGCGAGCTTGCCGCGCAGGTCGAGGAAAACTTTGTCAAATATGGCAAGAACCACCGGCTCAATGTCGCGCTGCTGATTGGCGGCGTTTCCTTTGATGACCAGTTGCGCAAGCTTGAACGCGGCGCCGATGTGCTCATTGCCACGCCCGGCCGCCTGCTCGACCATTTCGAGCGCGGCAAGCTGCTTCTGACCGGTGTTGATATTCTCGTCATCGACGAAGCCGACCGTATGCTCGATATGGGTTTCATTCCCGATATTGAGCGTATCTGCAAGCTGATCCCCTTCACCCGCCAGACATTGTTCTTCTCGGCCACCATGCCGCCAGAGATTACCAAGCTGACGGAACAGTTCCTGCATGCGCCCGTGCGTGTTGAAGTCGCCAAGGCCGCGACCACAGCCAAGACGGTTGAGCAGCAACTGGTCAAATCAGGCAAAAAAGATTGGGAAAAGCGCGCCAAGCTGCGCGATCTGATCCGCGCTGAAGAAGATGGCCTGAAAAACGCGATCATTTTCTGCAATCGCAAGAAAGACGTTTCCGAACTGTTCCGCTCGCTGGTCAAGCATGAGTTCGATGCCGGTGCCCTGCATGGCGACATGGATCAGCGCGCCCGCACGACGATGCTGGCCAATTTCAAGGACGGCAAACTGAAGATTCTCGTGGCCTCCGATGTGGCGGCACGCGGTCTTGATATTCCTGACGTGAGCCATGTCTTCAATTTCGACGTGCCTATTCATTCGGAAGATTATGTACACCGCATCGGTCGCACGGGCCGCGCCGGACGTTCCGGCAAGGCTTTTACGCTGGTCACGCCAGCCGACGTAAAACATCTTGCGTCCATTGAAAAACTGATCGGCGAAGATATCAACTGGTATGATGGCGATCTTGCCACCCTGCCCGTTTCGGAAGAAACCGACGAAGCACCACGCCGTGGCCGCAATGCCCGCGGCAAGAGTGAAACCAAGCGCAAGCCGCGCAATGAGGGCCGCGAACGCGAACGCCCGCAGTCGGAAATCGACATCATCGCCGCCGCCGAACGCGCCAAGGAAACCGGCGAACAGCCTGACGCCGTTGAAGTACCGGTCAAGAAGACCGCCGAGAAGCCGCAAAAAGCTGCCATCAAGGCCGACAATGAACAGCGCCGTGCCCGTCCTGCTGCCCCGCAGGAACAACCGCGCCGTGAACAGGAACCGCGCCGCGATCATCGCCGCGACCGAAATGACAATGATCCATCACCGGTTGGTTTTGGCGATGAAATCCCTGCCTTCATGCTGATCGATACAAAAATCTGAGGGCTCGATCGTGAATGCACCGGGCGTTGGATGTGGAATCGTCTTCTTAAGGGACGGCCATATCCTCTTGTTACAACGCAAGAAAAGCCCCGAGATCGGCGCCTGGGGTATCCCCGGCGGCAAGATCGATTTTCTGGAGACCGCCGAACAGGCAATCAGACGCGAAGCCTTTGAGGAGACCAGCCTTGAGGCTGGCTCCATCCGCCAGCTTGGCCTTAGCGAGCAGCTTTTCCACGATGAGCGCCAGCACTGGTTTGGCGTCCTGTTCCTTGCCGAAACATTTTCCGGCGAAATGCAGCTGCTTGAACCGGACAAACATGGCGGTATCGACTGGTTTCCTCTCGATAACCTCCCCGCGAAGCTTACGCTCCCGACCATTCATGCGCTGGAATTGATCCGTCAAGACGCCTGAGCCCCCTCTTACGGAGGGAGCTTTAATCAACGGGTCGGGCCATTCTGCTGACAGGTCCTGTTACTTCACCGCACGCAGCGAGGCCTCATAGGCCTTGCGCGCCCATTCGGTCATGATGTCAGGGTCATCAAACGCATCGGCAGGGATTGACCAATAAGGCATTTCGACAGTTTTTGATTTGCCTTCGTAGGTCCACCGCCGGCAACCGGCGGCCTCAAAATCCGGTGCAGAGACCTTGTCAGCCTTCAAGAGGATTTCGTCGGCAACCTCAAGCGCGAAAACCAGCCCGTGATGATAGATGCCCTTGCCGCCAAACATGCGTTTGATGGTGACGGGCCCGAGGCCGGAAAACAGGTCGTGAATCGCATCATTGTCCATGGCTTGAGTATTGCAGGCGCAAAGACGGGCGTCACGCCGAAAATTGCGCTGCCATGACGCAAGTGAGGCGGTATAACTCAGGAAGTGGCTGAAGCCAAAGCTTCCGGCTTGGCAGGGGTCAGCTCGACCGATTCGCCGCAGCCGCAGGCTGATGTCTGATTGGGATTATTGAAGACAAAGCCCGTGCGCAGAGTCGTTACTTCAAAATCCATCTGCGTGCCCAAGAGATAAAGCACGGCTTCCGGTGCTACAAATACCTTCGAGCCATCCTTTTCGACAATATCATCGCCGGGCTTGGCTTCTGTAACGAGATCAATGGTATATTCCATACCCGCGCAGCCGCCCTTCTTGATGCCGACGCGAATACCGAGCGCATTTTCGCGCGTCGCTACAATCTCGCTCACGCGGGATGCTGCAGCATCAGTCAACGTCATGACAGAAAAACGACCCATTTCTAATCTCTCTTGGTTCAGATCGTACAACGATCAGTCAATACCATAGTTAGTGTTACATAGTCGTCACCGCAAGTGTTCAAACTCACCCACGTCCCACAAACCCGCATGCAGAAGGCAGAAATCATGAATTACCGCCATCTCATTCTCTGTAGCGTCGCCGGTCTGGCGCTGAGCTTGACACCTGCGCTGGCCCAGGAGGCCAAAAAGCCCGAACCGCCAAAGCAGGAAACGGGGGCTAAGCCCGCAGCACCCACAGAGGCCGCGCCAGAAACCCCTGCCACCAAGGAAGCCCCGGCTGCCAAGGCCGAGGCCCCGAACCAGTCTGTGCCTGACTATCTTGACGACCGCAGCACGCCCGAACAGCTGGTCAAATCCTATTATAACGCCATCAACCGGCAGGAATATGCCCGCGCCTATAGCTACTATGCCGAGGAAGGCCACACACAGGCTTTCCCGCAATTCCAGGCTGGCTATGAAAACACCGTTTCAGTGGTCCTGCGCCTTGGCAAGGTTGAAAGCGAGGGCGCAGCCGGTTCCACCTATTGGAGCCTGCCATTGGCGATTGAATCGACCCAGAAGGACGGTAAGCGCACAGTTTATAACGGTTGCTATCGGCTGCGACTGGCAAATGCGGCCATTCAGGGCGTTCCCTTCGTGCCACTGTCCATTCTCGACGGCACCCTGCAGAAATTCGAGAAGCCACTGGATCAAAGCGTGCCTGAAGCGTGTGAAGCGCCCTGACGGCCTTAGAAATAACTGACAATGCTGACAATGGCGACCAGCAGGCATGCCAGCGCCGCAGCCATGGAGCCTTTTGCGTTCTGTTCTGCCTGTTCCAGCACGGATTCGGCTGCACAACTCATGGCAGACCGACCATCAAGCAATCCGGCAATATCAGCTCGTGTGAGAATCTCGGTCGATGAATGCCAGTGCCAAGCGGCCTTCAGCGCGAAGAAAATAACGCCCGCTGTGCCAAAACGCACAATCCATATGGCAATAGGCAAATCAAAAATCATAATAAAACAAATTCAAGCGCTGGGTGATGCCCCACCACATATTCGATGACATTATGTATCATCAATGGCATCCGGGACATAAACGGTTAAACTGTCTGCACCAAACGGTGCAGAGCGGACAACCATATCATGCTTGGCTACCGGACTTCTGGCAATTAGACTTTAGACGTAAGACCTTAGATTAATATCTGAGATGCGCGCGACTGGATCAGTACCAGCCGACGGCGACCTGCGCTTCTTCCGACATACGGTCGGGCGTCCATGGCGGATCGAAAGTCATGCTCACGTCAACAAAACTGACGCCTTCGACCGAGCTTACCGCATCTTGCACCCAGCCCGGCATTTCACCGGCAACCGGGCAGCCCGGCGCTGTCAGGGTCATTTCGATCTTTACGGACCGGTCGTCCTCGATATCGATCTTATAGACAAGGCCCAGCTCATAGATATCAGCGGGGATTTCCGGGTCATAGACCGTCTTCAGCGCGCCGATAACATCATCGGTCATGCGTGCCAGTTCATCGGCTGGAATAGCAGACGCAGAAACAGCACCGCTTACCTCGGAAGTCTCTACAGGTGCTTCCGGCTTCACAGTTTCGTCTTTTTCCAGTGTCTCGACTTTATCGGTCATCGTTTTCACCCAAAGAATTTCCGCGCTTTTTCCAGCGCATCGGCGAGAACATCGATCTCGTCTCTTGTATTATACATCGCAAACGATGCACGGCATGTGGATGTTACGCCGAAACGTTTCAAGAGCGGCTGGGCACAATGTGTGCCTGCGCGCACCGCAACACCCGCCCGGTCGATGACCATCGACACGTCATGGGCGTGAATGCCAGCAAGTTCGAAGGAGATGATCGCGCCCTTGCCCTTGGCATCGCCGAAAATACGCAGCGAATTGATCTGGCGCAGCCGCTCATGCGCATAATCGCGCAAATCTTCCTCATGGGCGAGAATGGCGGCGCGGCCAATCTTTTCCACATATTCAATGGCTGCCCCAAGACCAATCGCCTGAGCAATCGGCGGTGTGCCAGCCTCGAAGCGGTGCGGTGGATGGTTATAGGTGACAATATCCTCAGTCACCTCTTCAATCATCTCGCCGCCGCCCTGGAAGGGGCGCATGGCTTCCAGCTTTTCCTTGCGGCCATAGAGCACGCCGATGCCGGATGGGCCATAAATCTTGTGGCCAGTGAAAATATACCAGTCGCAGCCGAGATCCTGCACATCAACAGGCAGATGCACCGCGCCCTGACTGCCATCGACAAGCACCGGAATGCCGCGCGCATGGGCGATGCGAACGATTTCCTTGATCGGCGTCACCGTGCCAAGCACGTTGGACATATGGGTAATGGCAACCAGCTTGGTGCGATCAGTCAGCCGCGCCTCGAATTCCTCGATATGGAACGCACCCTGCTCATCAACAGGTACCCAGACCAGTTTTGCACCCTGCCGTTCACGGATAAAGTGCCACGGCACGATGTTGGAATGGTGCTCCATAATCGACAGGACGATCTCGTCGCCCTCGCCAATATTGGGCATGCCATAGCCATAGGCGACCGTATTGATCGCCTCGGTAGCGGACTTGGTGAAAACGATCTCGTCAACGGAAGCGGCATTCAGAAAACGGCGAACGCTTTCACGCGCCTTTTCATAGGCGTCCGTAGTGGCGTTCGACAGGAAATGCAGGCCGCGATGCACATTGGCATATTCATTCGAATAGGTGTGGGTGATCGCATCAATAACCGCCTGCGGCTTCTGTGCCGAAGCGCCATTGTCGAGATAGACAAGCGGTTTGCCGTAGACTTCACGCGACAGGATGGGAAAGTCGCGGCGGATCGCCTCGACGTCATAACCGGCTTGAATGATCTTCGTATCCATAGTGCCCGCGCTTTCCTGCGTTTGGGTCAAATGTTGAATGCCCGCCGGATCAACCGGCAGGCGAACAATCAGACATGAGCAGCCAGCCACTTGTCGAGAATAGCTTCCAGAGCTTCGACCAGCGGTTCGCTTTCCAGTTCTTCGATGATTTCAGCCACGAATGCCTTGATCAGCAGGCCGCGTGCATCACTTTCGGGGATGCCGCGCGCCTGCAGATAGAACAGGTGGTTGCTGTCGATTTCCGTCACCGTTGCACCATGGCCGCAAGCCACATCATCGGCAAAGATTTCGAGTTCCGGCTTGGCATCAAATTCACCATCATCGGACAGAAGCAGCGTGTTGCAGGCCATGCGCGCATCGGTCTTCTGGGCGA
The DNA here is from genome assembly GCF_052113785.1 of Phyllobacterium sp. TAF24. Lineage (NCBI taxonomy): Bacteria > Pseudomonadati > Pseudomonadota > Alphaproteobacteria > Hyphomicrobiales > Phyllobacteriaceae > Phyllobacterium > Phyllobacterium sp. TAF24. Next base: position 26,851 of record NZ_JBFRDN010000007.1, read on the forward strand.
TCCGGTTAACCTTGATCTGACCCTGAAAGACACCGCGCGCGCGATCTGTCACCACATTGCGGATGATCTGCACCGACGTGGTGTTTTCGACGAGATGACCGAGCGTCATGGTCACATCCGTATGGCTGTCGCCACCCAGCAGATTGACACCGCGCAACTGGAAATCCGAGCCTTCGCCCTTGGACAACACATGCACTTCCTGACGCACCAGCTTGCCGCCCGCATTGACGATATAAACCGTCAGCTTGGCATTGGTACCGATGGTCGCGGTGAACTGGGCAAGCTGTGTGGCTTCAACGCCCTGTTCGCGCAGGATGATCCAGACAATCTCTGCATCATCGGCAACAGTGATATTGCTGACGGACGTTGAAAAGCCCTCACCCTCGCCGCCAGTCTGACGCTCGATAATGGTTGCCTTGCTGCCCTTGCCGAACTTGACGGCAAACCGCACATGGCCCTGCCCACGCACCTGCGCATTCTGCAGTTCCAGCGGCGCTTCAAGCTCAACACCGTCGGCAAAGTTCACTGACCAGCCATCGGTCACGTAAGCGGCATTGATCTGGCCGATTGCATCGTCACCACCACGAATGGCAAGATCACGGATCGCCGATCCATCCGCCAGTCTTTCGCTGTATTTGGTGAATTCGACACCTTCAATCCGCGGCGCATTCAGTGCAACGCCGTTGGAAACGGTGGCAACAGCTGATCCCTGAATAACGGCCGGCAAGGCATTGGTACCAGCCGCGCCATCATAGGCAGCAACGCTACGCAGCAAGGTGCGCAGATCGGTATAGTGCCAGCTTTCGACGCGGCGCGACGGTAGGCCCTGCGTCTTCAATGCCTCGATGGCATTGTCACGCGCGCTGACGATTTCCGCATCGCCCGGCAATTCGCCCATCCGGTCGACGAACGAGTCGACCAGCGCCGCTTCTGCGGTTGTCGGCTGGCGTCCTGTATGAACATTCATAACGTCGCTCCTCAGGCTGCCTCGCCGATGATATCGGCATAGCCGTTCTCTTCAAGATGGAGGGCAAGGTTCTTGTCGCCCGACTTGATGACCTGTCCCTTGTAAAGGACATGGACACTATCAGGAACGATATAATCGAGCAGACGCTGATAGTGGGTGATGACAATCACCGCACGGTCAGGCGAGCGCAGTGCATTGACGCCATCGGAAACGATCTTCAGCGCGTCGATGTCGAGGCCGGAATCGGTCTCATCGAGCACACAAAGCTTTGGCTCCAGCAGTTTCATCTGCAGGATTTCCGCCCGCTTCTTTTCGCCGCCGGAGAAACCGACATTGAGCGGACGCTTCAGCATGGCGATATCCATATCGAGCGATGCTGCCGCGGTTTTAACGCGGGCGATGAAATCAGGAATTTTTAGTGGCTCTTCCCCGCGCGCCTTGCGCTGCGAGTTCATCGCCACTTTCAGGAATTCCATCGTCGCAACGCCAGGTATTTCCATCGGATACTGGAATGCCAGGAAAATGCCCTTGGCCGCACGCTCGGACGGATCGAGTTCCAGAATGGATTCGCCATTGTAAAGAATGTCGCCCGACGTGACTTCGTAGTCTTCACGGCCCGCAAGAATATAGGACAGCGTCGACTTGCCGGACCCGTTCGGCCCCATGATCGCCGCCACTTCGCCCGCCTTGACCGTAAGGTTCAGGCCGCGAATGATTTCGGTGTCCGTATCTGCGATCTTCGCATGAAGGTTGATGATCTCGAGCATTGTATTACCCTTTGAATTCCATGGGATCAGCCTTGGCGATCCCTAATATGATCTTGTTTGGCGAATGGCTGGCCCTTGGCCGCCACATGGCTATCCGACTGAGCCCTCAAGGCTAATGCCGATCAGTTTCTGCGCTTCCACGGCAAATTCCATCGGCAGTTCCTGAATGACTTCCTTGACGAAGCCATTGACGATCAACGCAATAGCCTCCTCTTCCGGAATGCCGCGCTGCATCACATAGAACAGCGCATCTTCGGAAATTTTTGAGGTCGTCGCTTCGTGTTCGAACTGGGCCGTGGCGTTCTTTGCCTCGATGTAAGGCACCGTATGCGCACCGCAATCATTGCCGATCAGCAGCGAGTCACACTGGGTGAAGTTACGCGCATTCTCCGCCTTGCGATGGGCCGAAACCTGACCGCGATAGGTGTTGTTCGACTTACCAGCCGAAATACCCTTGGAGATGATGCGGCTCGACGTGTTTTTGCCGAGGTGCAGCATCTTGGTGCCGCTGTCGATCTGCTGATGACCATTGGAAACCGCGATGGAATAGAATTCGCCGCGTGAATTGTCGCCGCGCAGGATCACCGATGGATATTTCCATGTGATCGCCGAGCCGGTTTCAACCTGTGTCCACGAAATCTTGGAGTTCTTGCCACGGCAATCGCCACGCTTGGTCACGAAGTTGTAAATGCCGCCCTTGCCTTCCGCATCACCGGGGAACCAGTTCTGCACGGTCGAATATTTGATCTCGGCATCATCAAGTGCAATCAATTCCACAACTGCCGCATGCAGCTGGTTCTCGTCGCGCTGTGGTGCCGTGCAGCCTTCGAGATAGGACACATAGGCGCCCTCTTCGGCAATGATCAGCGTGCGTTCAAACTGGCCGGTATCCCGCTCATTGATACGGAAATAGGTCGAAAGTTCCATCGGGCAGCGAACACCCTTCGGCACGTAAACAAACGAACCATCGGTAAAGACGGCCGAATTCAGCGTCGCATAGAAATTATCAGAGACCGGCACAACGGAAGCCAGATACTTTTTGATCAATTCCGGATGTTCGCGGATTGCCTCGGAGATCGAACAGAAGATGACGCCCGCTTTGGCCAGTTCCGCCTTGAAGGTCGTGACAACGGACACGCTGTCAAACACCGCATCCACAGCCACACGGCCTGACTTATAAACATTATCGCTGGCTTCTTCCTCATCGGAAGGGCTCGGCTCGCCCATTTTGCGCACGCCTGCGAGGATTTCCTGCTCTTTCAGCGGAATACCCAGCTTTTCATAGGTGCGCAGCAGCTCAGGATCGACCTCGGCAAGCGATGTCGGGCCGGTCTGGTTTTTTGGTCCAGCGTAATAAACCATGTCCTGGAAGTCGATCTTCGGATAATTCACCCGCGCCCATGTGGGCTCTTCCATGGTCAGCCAGCGTTCATAGGCTTTCAGACGCCATTCCAGCATCCACTCCGGCTCGTTTTTCTTGGCCGAAATAAAGCGGATAATATCTTCGCTAAGGCCCTTTGGCGCCTTATCCATTTCGATAAGGGTCTCAAAGCCATACTTGTACTGGTCCACATCCAGGGTGCGGACCTGATCAATAGTTTCCTGCACGGCAGGCATTGGCGTTCTCCATCCTCGCGGGATTCAAGGTCCCGCAGTTGCAAACGTCAAGGCGTGTGTCGTCTTGAATATTTGCCTCAATGTAGTGTGCTAACGCACGATTTAACACCGGTAATCACCGGATATTTTGTAATTATCGGCAAGTTGTTGCCAATAATCGCAATATTTTACGCCGCATCGGCAGCAGCCAGCTTCGACCGGTCGCGCCGCGCAACAATTTTTGTCAGCGCATCCAGAAAAAGCGCTATCTCGTCCTGCGTGGTTTCAGGCGATGTGGAGACCCGCAGGCCGCCTGTTCCATTACCAAAACCCATGGCCGCAAGCACATGGCTTGGTCCAACTTTTCCCGAAGAACAGGCAGATCCTGCCGATAGCGCAATTCCCGCCAGATCGAAAGCGATTTGAACGGTTTCCGCCTTCATATCTGCAAGACTGAAGAAGGTCGTATTCGCAAGCCTGTCGACCGTATCGCCATAGATAACCGCATCGGGTGCTATTGACCGGATACCGTCCTCGATGCGCTGCCGGTTGGTAAGCCCCCAGCCACCGGATTCAAGCTGCTCGCGGGCAAACCGCGCCGCTGCGCCAAAACCTGAGAGGATGGGCAAGGCTTCCGTTCCGGCGCGATGCCCCTTTTCCTGTCCACCGCCGCGCACGAGTGCTTTGGGCATGACCAGATCGGAAACAGCGATAATTGCGCCAACGCCCTTGGGGCCGCCGATCTTGTGTGATGACAAAATGAGATAATCAGCAGAAGCCGTTGTGATATCGAGAGGAATCCGCCCTGCTGCCTGCACGGCATCCACCACAAGAAATCCTCCTAACTCTTTGACAATCCTGCCGATTTCGCCAATGGGCTGCAAAACGCCGGTTTCATTGTTGGCAGCCTGTACGGCAACCAATGGCAGGCCCTCGCTCTTGTCATGGGCAGCGAGACGTGCGCGCAGTTGGCCAAGGTCAAGCAGGCCATTGCTATCAACGGAAACCGTTTCAATCTGCTCCGGCGCGAACTGACCGCCTGCCAGCACACATGGATGCTCGCTGGCACTGACATAAAGCCGCGAAAGCCGTACCGGTGCCCGTCCCATCACATAATGCGGGGTGAGCAGGGTTGACGCGGCCTCGGTGGCACCCGATGTAAAGAACACATGATCAGGTTTGGCATTGACGAGAGCGGCCACTTCGCGGCGGGCGCTTTCAAGAATTGCTTTTGAAGCACGGCCTTCCTGATGAACAGACGATGGATTGCCCGTCTGCGCCAAAGCATCGACCACAGCGTCGCGCGCCACCGCAAGCAGCGGTGCACTGGCATTGTAGTCGATATAGGCGCGTTTTTGGGCCATACCTGTCGCAAATCCTGTTCTTTTGAACTATGCGCTGGCGAAAAGCGCAATTTTCTTGAAATTCAACCTCGGACCAGCCTATTAAGCCGCTTCGAGACAAATTCTACACCAGTTTTGAACGGTTCTAAACTGGTTTTATGGGTGCTGTTGATCGCCGTCAAGTCCGGCTGATAAACAGGAACCCTGTGGCGAAGAGTGGAGTACACATGCCTGAAGTAATTTTCAATGGACCTGCGGGCCGTCTTGAGGGCCGTTATCAGCCTTCGATGGAAAAAAATGCGCCAATAGCCATCGTGCTGCACCCGCATCCACAATTTGGCGGCACCATGAACAACAAGATCGTCTACGATTTGTTCTACATGTTCCAGCAGCGCGGTTTTACGACATTGCGGTTCAACTTCCGTGGCATTGGTCGCAGCCAGGGCGAATTCGATCATGGTTCGGGCGAACTGTCCGACGCCGCCGGTGCGCTTGATTGGGTTCAGTCGCTGCACCCTGATTCGAAAACCTGCTGGGTCGCCGGTTATTCCTTCGGTGCGTGGATCGGTATGCAGCTTCTGATGCGCCGTCCGGAGATCGAAGGCTTTATTTCCGTTGCTCCCCAGCCCAACACCTATGATTTCTCGTTCCTCGCACCCTGCCCCTCATCGGGTCTGATACTGCATGGCGATCAGGACAAGGTTGCCCCGGCCAAGGACGTTCAGGGTCTGGTTGACAAGCTGAAAACACAGAAGGGCATCACCATCACCCAGAAAACGATGGTCGGCGCCAATCACTTCTTCACCGGCATGACCGATGAAGTCATCGTAGAATGCTCCGATTATCTCGACCGCCGTCTGAATGGCGAACTGGTCGAAGCCAAGCCAAAGCGCCTGCGCTAACGGCTTAGGGCATTCTTGCTGCATTGCAAATCCTCGGGCCCAAACCCGAGGATTTTTGTTTTGAGCAAGTTCTGTATGAAAGTGGTTCGTGGTTCGTGGTTCGACAAGCTCACCATGAGGGGAGGAGTGATGAAAGGGAGCCAAGTTCTGCAACCCTTGCGCTGCAATCTCTGCGATTAGCATTGCAACCCTCCCTCTCCCTCATGGTGAGCTTGTCGAACCACGCACGATGTTGCTGCAGCCATCAATTTAAAAAAATCATGCCAACTTATCCAACACCATCTCACCTCGCTTATTCTGATGGTGTCCTTTCCGGCGGGAATGCTCCGGAAACCTTCTGAAGTCAGGAAAGGATCGGTGATTTTGTCTGCGGGGAGAACCCAACCGCAGGGGAAAGGTTTTATCTCACAAGGGTAAAACCAGTCATCGGGACGGGTGATCCGGGAGTTTTCTTGGTTGAAACAGGAAAATCTCTGGGGAACGCATTGATTACACTACCAATACCAAGACACCCGCGTTCCCCTTATGGATCGCCCGTCTTTCCCACCTTTTCAATAGCCAGACGCGAAAGCGGGTGTGGTGATGGGGAAGCTTGTGCAGCAACTGCAATGTTGGTAGGTGTATTCACCCCCCTCTGTCCTGTCGGACATCTCCCCCACAAGGGGGGAGATCAGCCTTCAATACGGCCTTTGCACAATCTGAAACATTTCCGGTTGTGCAAAGGCGCTGATGTCAATGTGATCTCCCCCTTGTGGGGGAGATGCCCGACAGGGCAGAGGGGGGTGAGCGCTGCCGGTGCGTGGTTCGTGCAATCTACTTCCTACTCCCAACAACCACTCCACCCGGCACCGCCACATCACACCCCGTTGTCGTCGGAAACGTCAGCGGCAAGCCATCAACGGCGCGCACGGCGAGATAGGCCCAGGCCTCCGCTTCCATCGAATCGCCGTTGAGACCCAATTCCTCAGCTGCGATAACCGCTGCACCGGTCTTGGCTGCCCCATCAGTCAGATCAGCCATGATAGTCGCATTCTTGCGACCGCCGCCGCAGATCACCCACAGCGCGGGCTTGTCAGGCGCATAGGCGCTGGCTTCGAGGATTGCATCGGCGGTGACCTTGGCGAGCGTGCGCGCGCCATCCGCAAGCTCGGGATTGCCCAGATCTTCGAGCGTGAAATCATTGCGGTCGAGCGACTTTGGCGGTTTCAGAACAAAGAACGGCTTGGCCATATAACGCCCCACGGCCTCGGTCAGCACCTGACCTTCGCTGGCAATTGTTCCACCGGAATCATAGGCGATTCCCGCCTTGTCCTGCACCCATTGGTCGATCAGCGTGTTACCGGGACCCGTATCAAAGGCGATCGGATCGGCGGTCCCCGATATAATCGTCACATTGGAAATACCGCCAATATTGACAAAGACGACCGGCCTGCCCTTGCCAAGCTCGGCAGGAACCCGTGCAGCGAGCGCCTGATGATAGACGGGCACCAGCGGCGCGCCTTGCCCGCCATGCACCATGTCATTGGCGCGCATGTCGTAGACGACAGGAATAGCGGTCAGATCAGCCAGCAACTTGCCATCCCCCAACTGTACCGTCAGTTTCTCCAGCGGCCGATGCAAAACTGTCTGGCCATGAAACCCAATAATATCAATGGCATCGGCGCTTAGCTTGTGATCGGAGAGAAAGCCGAGAACCGCCTCGCCATGCCGCCTGGTCAATTCCTGTTCAATTGCTGCGAGACTGCCGGGCCGTTCATTGCGCGTGCGAATGGATTTTGCTTCACCAAGCCCCGCTTCGATGCGGCGGCGGAATGCCGACTCATAGGCGACAAAGCCTGACGGACCGCGCCGAACCTCGTTTTTGCCATCGGTTTCGAGGAGCGCGATGTCGATTCCATCCATGGATGTTCCGCTCATCAGGCCAATTGCCCGCCTTATCGCTGTCACGTCACACCCTTTCTTGTGATTCGGTTCGGAATGATGTTAAACGGCCACGTCTTGTTCGGCACGTTTCTTCATGCCGGATGCTTCCCTACGTAAAAGTTTCAGGAAAAATCATGTCTGCCTTCAAATCCGACTTTATGCACACGCTTTCCACGCGCGGCTTCATCCATCAGGTCTCCGACGAGGCTGGTCTGGATGCGCTTTTCGCCAAGGAGACAGTGACTGCCTATGTTGGATATGATGCGACGGCCACGAGCCTGCACATTGGCAACCTTATTTCTGCGACCATGCTGTATTGGCTGCAGGAAACCGGACACCGCCCCATTGCCCTGATGGGCGGCGGTACTTCCATGGTCGGCGACCCCTCTTTCCGCGATGAACAGCGCAAGCTGCTGACACCCGAGGCGATCAACACGAACATTGAGGGCATCAAGCGGATTTTCGCGCGCATTCTGCGTTTTGGCGATGGCCCGACCGATGCGTTTCTGGTCAACAACGCCGATTGGCTGATGGGTCTTGGCTATGTGGAATTCCTGCGCGATGTCGGCCGCCATTTCTCTGTCAATCGGATGTTGTCCTTCGACAGCGTCAAGCTGCGGCTGGATCGGGAGCAATCCCTCTCCTTCCTCGAATTCAACTACATGATCATGCAGGGCTACGACTTCGTTGAACTCAACCGTCGTCATGGCTGCGTGTTGCAGATGGGCGGCTCGGATCAATGGGGCAACATCATCAACGGCGTTGATCTTGGCCACCGCATGGGAACCCCGCAGCTCTACGCTTTGACCACCCCGCTGCTGACCACCAGTTCGGGTGCCAAGATGGGCAAGTCAGCCTCTGGCGCCGTGTGGCTCAATGAGGACGCCTTCAGCCCCTATGATTTCTGGCAGTACTGGCGCAACACGGAGGATGCCGACGTCGGTAAATTCCTGAAGATTTTCACACGCCTTTCGCTCGATGAAATTGCCCGGCTGGAAGCACTCGGCGGCTCGGAAATCAACGAAGCCAAGAAAATCCTCGCAACGGAAGCAACCGCTATCGTGCACGGCCGCGAAGCCGCAACGATGGCCGCCGAAACCGCCCGCACAACCTTCGAAGAAGGCGCATTGGCCGCCAACCTGCCATCCATCGATATTGCCACGGGCGAACTTGATGACGGTATCGGTATCCTGACACTGCTTGTGAAGGCTGGTCTTGCCAGTTCAAACGGTGAAGCCCGCCGCCACATTCAGGGCGGTGCTGTCCGTGTCAACGATGCCAGTGTTTCCGATGAAAAGGCGCAGGTTTCAACGGTTGATGTGACAGGTGATGGTGTGATCAAGCTGTCACTGGGCAAGAAGAAACACATTCTGGTCCGCCCTGCATAACAGGCCGATTTTGTGTGGTTCGTGGTTCGATATAACAACCATGAGGGAGATATCTTTCGCGGGATACTTCCATCTCCGTCATCCTCGGGCTTGACCCGAGGACCCACGGTTAAGGAGATTGAACGAACTTGGATGCTTGGCGCTTTTAAATTATGGGTCCTCGGGTCAAGCCCGAGGATGACGGAGATGGTGAGGTTGCAGGGAGCACTATTCTGCAACACTTGCGATTATCGTTATATCCACACTCTCCCTCATGGCGAGCTTGTCGAACCACGAACCACAACCCCGCTCCCACAACAAAAGCCACCCACAATGGTCGTGGTTTTCCTCACTGAAACTCAAATATCGACCTGAATATCCCCGGAGCAATCACCGAAATCGGATTGACGATAATCTGTGGCTGTTTGATTGGGCCCTGCAGCTTATAGGTAATGCCGATCAGGCCGCGATCCCGGCCATTGCCGAGCAGCAGGCCGAGCACCGGCAGTTCGCCAAAGATGCGATTAATGCCATAGGCGGGCATGAACGTGCCTGTCAGAGCCATATTGCCCTGAGGATCACTCAATACACCTTGGAACGTCGTCCCAATAGTCGAACCGCGTACAACGCCATTGGCGAGATTGATATAATTCTTGCCCTTTTCGATCTGGGAAAAGCCCCGCTCGAAAGTAACCGTCGACACATCGATATTCTTCTTCACCGCGTCGTTAAGGCTGGTACCGTTTGGCGACGAAGAAACGAGGCTCGCCAATCTCGGTTCATTGACGAGGGTGAAATCTCGCGCATCGATCTGCCCGCGCAATGGGCCATCGCCTTTGGAATCGAGCGTGACGGTGATGCTGCCGCCCTGCATCTTGTCGTAGAAGCCGGTAAAGCGCAGCACGGCCCCTGCATCCTTCGACTGAAGGTTGACGGAACGCGCGCCACTTTCCGAACTGTCCGTGGCGATGACCTTCTGGCCGGATTTCGTTACCGCGTTGAAAGCCAGACCGGAAACATTGGAACCGACGCTCTCATAGGACAGTGATACATTGCCAAAGCTTTCCGAAAAGAAGCCTTGAACATCATCAATATCCGCATTGACGAGAACACGTTTCTTGTCGCTGTTATCGCCGCTCTGCTTCTTGTCGGTCACCTGATTGAGCAGGGAGCGCGCGTCAAATGACTTGCCTTTGACATCCGCCCGGTAGCCATAGCTGGTGCGCGATACCTTGACGGCAATATCATCGGTGCGGTTGAGGCTGACCTGACTGAAATCCGCACTGGCAAGGTCGCCTTTGACCACGGATATGTCTCCGCGCAACCGGAAGGTTTCGCCGGAGATATCGAGATTTTTGATGCTGATATTGTCCGCATCCTGCTGCAGGCCGAATTTCGCCGTGGCTTTCACCCCGGCGCCTTTGGTCCAGCCAAGCTGTGCCAGCTTCACTTCGGCTTTGCTCAGGTCAGCAGTAGCAACCTGACCGCCATCAGCCGATTTATCGATATCGACAGTAATTGGCCCCGAAATAAACGGATCAAGGCTTGGGAATAGCGTATTGCGCGTTTTATCGTCCAGTTGCAGCGAGACCGATTGCCTGCGCTTGGCAGGATTGCTGCCGAGCGGTTCAAACAGTGTAATATTGGCTGGAACACCATTCAGCTGCGCCTTGACGTCAATATTCGCCTCGGTGTCATTGACGTTAAGCGTGCCGTTGGCATTGGTGATCGTCTGGCCATCGAACTTCTTGGAAAGGTTCACGCCATTCAGATCGATCGCGGCTGACCATTGTAAACTTCCCTGCGGCGCGTGGCGTGTCACCGGAAATGTCACAAGAACATGGGTTTTGACATCGCCGCTAATATCATCTGGCGTAAAGGGCACACCCTTCACCGCATTGATCGGCTTAAAACCGGCGATCTCGGCAATAGCAGAGGCATCACCGGCAATGTTCAGATCAAGCTCTGAAAGCACCGGACGTTGCGGACCCCATGGAATGATCAGCGTACCATCAACAATGCGCGCCTCGCGGTTGCCGGGCGTAAAGGCCGAACCTTTCAGCAGCTTGATGGTCGTATAGGCGCCGCGCACGCTGATAGCCCCATCAGCATCGCGGATAGGCGGCAAATCTCCAACAATGTCGAAGCGCGTATCCTTTACGTTGAAATCAACCTGCACTTCATCGGCCGTCAAGGGCGGTGGTTTGCCGGGACCATCGAAACGGCCAGCGGCAAAAATAACGTCGATACGGCTGTCCTTTACCTCGCCGCCCACGATATTATCGAGAACCCAGCGACGCGCACCGGTGGCAATCCAGATCGGCCATAGCTGCTTGACCTGCGCTGACGGCATCTTTGGTACACGCAGCGCAAGCGTCATGGCTGGCGATCCCTTGCCGAAGGTTGCACTGCCCTGCCCGTAAAGTTCGTTCTCGCCATCGCTGCGCACGGCGATCTCGGACAGGTCCAGTTTTTTCTCACCCGGCGCGTATCGTCCGGTCACTCGCGCATTGAACACAAGCGGTGGCTCTGTGGAATCCTGCGGCGCGGAACTGGCTTCCTGCGTGAGCAGCTCAAAACGATATCCGGGATTCGCGACCTCTCCCACAGCTGTTGCATCGTCAGGCAATGGCTCTGGCCCGATGGCACCTTCAACAACGCCCTTGAAACCACCGAAATGGATGCTAGACGGTGTAATCTCGACCTTTTTCGTGCCGAACACATGTTCGAAATTGATCTGGGTGCTGGCGCCCATGTCCGAAACATTGCTGATACTGACGGGACCTTCGCTCACATTGAGCGAACCCCAAACCCGCATCGGCACGGTCGGCGCACCGGCAACCCCGTCTAGCTTGATTTCAGCTTCGTTGTTATAGGCAAAATACGAACCATCGGGCTTTATGCCATCGGCATCCGGTACAGGCGCTATGCCGTGCGTGCCAATGAGCGGAATCTTGCTGATCGCCAGTGAGAATGAATCGATCTTGGCACCGATGGCTGCGCGTTTGACCTGCGCCGACACATCGATCACCTTGCCCCGCCATTCGACTGTTCCCTTGATCGCGACGGGACCGCCCGTTTCAGCCAGTTCCAGATTGATAATGCGCAGGCTTTCCGGCTGACCGGCAACGGTGAAATCAAAGGTCGTATCGGAGACTGTGATGTCACGGGTTTCGCGCTGATCCAGCAAGGAAACAGCATTCTGCAACCCGGTAAAAAGCAGCTCCGAAATGCCATCAAGATTAACAAGACCGCGATCATCCTGCGGCACAATCGACATGAAGTCGAAAGGCTCCTGACTGGCAACCTTGATCTGCGCCCCATCAAGCCCAAGACTCTGTACCTGCACATTGCCCTGTAAAAGCGGCAGCGTGGCCAGACCGATGCGCACCGAGCGGATATTCTTTATCTCCACACCGCGTTTGACGTCGGAAATGTTGACATTGCGCGCTTCAAGCGCGACGTGCCTGCGTTGATCAAGCGAGATTTGAGCCGATTGGATCGTGGCATCGGTATCGGGGCCGACAACGGATTTGAGCGCAGTCTGCGCGCGCTGGGTGAGCGCTTCGCCGCCAATGCCGACACGCAACACCACAAAGGCTATTCCGGCGAGAACCACAAGAAGAAGCAGGAATGACGCCAATGCGCCACAGACGAATCGAAACCGCGAGCGGCGGGCAGGCATAGCTACCGGCACCTCGCCCTGCTCGACCGCAGACGGGTAATGATGAAATTTCAGGAAGTCGCGCTTTGTAAAACGGACTCTTTTCGGTTTCTCTGTCAAATTCCCAAGCCAATTGAGGAATCATGTGGGAAACCGTAGACGATTCCCTTGCCTCTCTTATAGTTGCCCAAGTGAGGCTCGCATTCAATGATGAAAGAAAGGCATTCCTATGACAACTCTGGAAATCGGCAATCCCGCTCCGGACTTTACCCTTCCCCGTGACGGTGGCGGCACGCTTTCGCTGGCGGAATTGCGCGGAAAACCTGTTGTCCTGTATTTTTATCCAAAGGACGATACAAGTGGTTGCACTCAGGAAGCCATCGAGTTTTCCGGACTGAAGCCCGAATTTGAAAAGCTTGGCGCGAAAGTCATCGGCATGTCCCCCGATCCAACCAAGAAGCACGACAAGTTCAAGACAAAGTATGATCTGAAGGTTGATCTTGTTGCCGACGAGGAAAAGACCATTCTGGAAGCCTATGGCGTCTGGGCTGAAAAGAGCATGTATGGCCGCAAATATATGGGCGTTGAACGCACGACCTTCCTGATCGATTCGAACGGCAAGATCGCAAAGATCTGGAACAAGGTGAAGGTTCCGGGCCACGCAGCCGAAGTTCTCGCGGCCACCAAAGCGCTCTAGGTCATCTTGTCCTTGAAATGAATGGAAAAATGCTACTCCGTTAGGGTTTGTTAACCATAACGGAGTGTAATGCCCGTCAAGAACTGAAGCTAAAAAATGACGAGCAAAGCGGCCATGAAGAAGGCAAAACATTCCCCCATCTTCAGCAATCAGAAAGAACCCCACACGGTCATCATCGCGCGGGGCGAAACTATTCGTCATTTTACCCTGCGGCCCTGGGCAGCCATTCTTGGCGGTACCCTCGCCTTCGCGCTGGCGGGAACCTATCTGATTGCCACGTCCTATCTGGTTTTCCGGGATGATCTGATCAACGGCAGCGTTGCCCGTCAGGCACGGTTGCAGCAGGCCTATGAGGACCGCATTGCCAATCTGCGCACCCAGCTTGATCAGGTCACCAGCCGCCAGATGCTCGACCAGCAGCTTATGGAAACCAAAGTATCCGAACTGATCCGCCGCCAGAAATCACTGGCTGAGCGGCATGACAAGCTCGCACCCATGCTGGAGCGCGCCGAACATGCGGGTGCTGCCATTCCACCGGTTGTGGAAGACAACGCGCCGATGGACAGCAACGGGCAGGACGTCGTGAAATCGCAGGATGACGAAGCGTTCTATGGCATCGATCCCATCATTACGGGACCAACGCCGGTCTCGCACAAGCCTGCACCACGCAGCGAAAAGCCGGTGAAAAGTGTCGACAAGGCGGAACTTCTGCTGAAATCAGTCAATACATCGCTCACGGACATCGAAGCCAAACAGATCGCGCAGATGCAGACGCTGTCCAATACAGCCTATGAAAATGCCGACAAGATCATGGAAGCCTTGGCAGCCACCGGCGTCAAACCGGTTTTCGATGAAAAGTCAGATGTGGGTGGCCCCTTCATTCCCGCCGGTAGTGTTGCTCCCTTTGATGCCAAGCTGAATGACCTCGATCAGGCGCTGGAACGGCTGGAAAGCGCCAAAAGCCTCGCCAAAACCATTCCCATTTCCAATCCGGTTCCGGGCATGCCCGTGTCCAGCACTTTTGGCGTGCGCAAGGACCCGATCATCGGCTCCATGGCGTTTCATTCCGGCATGGATTTCCGCGCCATATCAGGCTCGTCAGTACATGCAACAGCCAATGGTACAGTCACCGAGGCAGGTTATAATGGCGGTTATGGCAATATGGTCGAGATCGACCATGGAAACGGCCTGTCGACCCGCTATGGCCATATGAGCCAGATTCTCGTCAGCGTCGGCCAGAAGATCAGCATCGGCGATATTGTCGGCAAGGTCGGCAGCACGGGCCGCTCCACCGGCCCGCATTTGCACTATGAAGTACGCAGAAACGGCAGCGCCATCAATCCTGCCGGTTTTCTCACAATTGGCCGCGAGGTCGCTACGGCGCTTTAAGCCAATGGTCTAGATTTTTCCTTGTTTCTTCAGCACGTCCGCTGCATCAAACGCCCCACGCGCACCACCTTCATTTGCCCGGAACATAACAACCGTAACTCCAACATTGGCAGTTGGTGCATAAACCGGAGTTGCGAACCCCTGGCCCGCATAGGTGCCGTAAGCAGTGTTACCGTAAACATTTGCGCTTGCTGTGCCTGAACCATAGGTTTGGACACCAGCAAGTCTCTGTCCTTGTGAAGTCGAGGCTTGTTCCAGACGGAAGTGCGTATAGCCCCGCCTTAAAGTTGCTTCAGCTGCCTTCTTCATGGTCATGCTGGGAGCGCTGCCTACAAACAAAAGTCCACTCGCTTGTGTGTCCAACCTCACCATGTTCTGTGCCAATGGCATTTCACTCGTTGTGGCACAGGCAGTGACGAACAACGACATAAGACCGATTGCGATACGCTTCATATTCCCCCCAAATATTGATAGTCCACCCCGGACGCGGCGAACCTATCTAGAGAGACCCGTAGCTGCAATATCCAACTTATTTGTAATTTCGTAATATGAGCGAACTTACCCGGCGAAGTGTATCGCAATCACACACAAATATTAAAACGTGTTGGATAGTAAGCGTAAAAAAACCGGCAGGAAGATATCCTGCCGGTTTTCTGATTTGGCAATGTGCCAGAACTTTTAGGCGATATCCTGCACGTCCGCATCGGTGCCGTGCACGCGGTGTGCCAGCGCTGCTTCCATGAACATATCAACATCGCCGTCGAGCACGTCCTGCGGGCTGGTGCTTTCAACACCCGTCCGCAAATCCTTGACCAGCTGATAGGGCTGCAGGACGTAGGAGCGGATCTGGTGGCCCCAGCCAATATCGGTCTTGGATGCGGAGATGGCGTCGGCTGCCTGCTCGCGCTTTTCCAGTTCGGCTTCATAGAGACGCGCGCGCAACATGGACCACGCCGTGGCGCGGTTCTTGTGCTGGGAGCGTTCCGCCTGACACTGGACGACGATACCCGTGGCGATATGCGTGATACGCACGGCGGAGTCTGTCGTGTTGACGTGCTGCCCCCCGGCACCGGAAGCGCGGTAGGTATCAATGCGAACATCGGCTTCTGTCACCGCGATCTCGATATTGTCGTCGACAACCGGGTAAACCCAGATACTGGAAAACGATGTGTGCCGCCGCGCATTGGAGTCGTAAGGCGAAATGCGTACCAGACGATGCACGCCCGATTCTGTCTTCATCAGACCATAGGCATTGTGCCCCTTGATCAGGATGGTGGCGGACTTGATGCCGGCTTCTTCACCGTCATGGATTTCGAGCAGTTCGACCTTCATGCCCTTGCGATCGGCCCAGCGCGTGTACATGCGCAAAAGCATCGACGCCCAGTCCTGGCTCTCCGTGCCGCCAGCACCCGAATGCACTTCGACATAGGTGTCATTGGCATCGGCTTCACCGGACAGAAGTGTATCGATCTGGCGCCGGTCGACTTCCACCTTGATGGCGCGAATGGCCTCTTCCGCCTCGGCAACGATGGACTTGTCGCCCTCCTCATCACCCATGGCGATCAGCTCGATATTGTCTTCGAGCGACTGGCTGAGTGTGCGGATGGAGTTGATGCCGTCTTCCAGCTGCTGGCGCTCGCGCATGAGCTTCTGGGCTTCCTGCGCGTCATTCCACAGTGCGGGGTCTTCGGCAAGCTGGTTCAGATAGCCAAGGCGTTTGATTGACGTATCCCAGTCAAAGATGCCTCCTCAGCAGGCTTATGGCCTGCTTGATCTCATCGACCAGCGTCTCGATTTCAGCGCGCATTGGCTGTCCGTTCCTTCTGCATTTATCGTTGTTTTCGAATTGCGGCGGACCATATTCACTGGTCCGCGCGATGTAAAGTCTTGAAGCTTTACGAATTATCCGGGTTTGAGGCTGTTAGAAAAGCCCGCCGCCGCCGCCCTGAATGGCCCTGTTGACGTTCGGTGACTGCACCTCAACCGGCGCACCTTCCGAGAACGTACCCATGCCGATGACGGAGTAGCTGTCCGCAGGACCTGTGCCCGGCTTGAAGGCTTCCATGATCACATTGGGCTGGCCTTCGCTAGCGCGCATACCCGTCTTGCGATCGATAGCGACAACAGTCATGCCCTCGGGCACGCGAAAGTCAACCGAACGCTGGCCCTGCATGGCAGCTGCAAAGAAATCCTTGGCCACCGGCGCGGCAAGCCCGCCACCAGTGCCGCCATGGCCCATCGCCGTCGGTGTGTCATAGCCAAGATAAAGGCCAATCACCAGATCAGGCGTGAAGCCCATGAACCAGGCATCCTTTTCATCATTTGTCGTACCTGTTTTACCGGCGATAGGACGGTTCAGGCTTTTCAGGATCGTTGCCGTACCACGCTGGATAACGCCTTCCATCATCGATGTGATCTGATAGGCGGTCATCGGGTCAAGCACCTGATCACGGTCATCAACCAGTTCCGGCTCCGGCTGGTTCTTCCAGTCTTCCGCCGTACAGGTTTCGCACTTGCGCTCATCATGCTTGAAGATGGTCTTGCCGTAACGGTCCTGAATACGGTCGATGATCGATGGTGTGATCTTGCGACCGCCATTGGCGATGATCGAATAACCGGTCACCATGCGCATCACGGTCGTCTCGCCCGATCCGAGCGCCATGGCCAGAACCGGCAGCATCTTGTCATAAATGCCAAAACGTTCGGCATACTCAGCCACAAGCTTCATACCCATATCCTGCGCCAGACGCACGGTCATCAGGTTACGTGACTGTTCAATACCGTAGCGCAAGGTCGATGGTCCGGCAAAGTTGCCGCCGTAGTTCTTTGGCGCCCACACACCGAGGCTGCCGCCCTGATCAATGGAGATCGGACCGTCAAGCACCACGGATGCGGGTGTATAGCCATTATCAAGCGCCGCTGAATAGACGAATGGCTTGAAGGACGAGCCGGGCTGACGCATCGCCTGCGTTGCACGGTTGAATTCGGATTCGGCAAAGGAGAAGCCGCCAACCATCGCCAGAACACGGCCCGTATGCGGGTCCATGGCAACCATGGCGCCTTCAATCCCCGGCACCTGATGCAGATCGAAGGCCGTATCGCTGCCCTCTTTCTTCTGCACGAACACAACATCACCCGGCTTGAACACGCCTTCCAGCGATTTTACCGGCGTGCGCCTGCCATCCTTATAGAGGTTCATGGCCCATTTGATATCAGCCGCCGCAATCGTACCCTTCTTGCGCTCGGGTACCAGACCGTTTGCATCGTTACGCTCCGGCTGAAGACCAATCGTGGCCTCGGTGGGCGTCACTTCAAGAATGACCGCAAGCTGCCAGTCGGGAACATCGGAAAAAGGCTTGATTTCTGCCAGAGGAATACCCCAGTCGCCAATGGTCGAGATGGTCTTGTATGGGCCGCGATAGCCCTTGGCCTCATCATATTTGAACAGGCCATGCTGCAGGGCGGCACGCGCCTGCACCTGCATTTTCGGATCAAGCGTTGTGCGCACCGACAGACCGCCCTCATAAAGAGCGTTCTCGCCATATTTGCCGATAATCTGGCGGCGAACTTCTTCGGTGAAATATTCAGATGCGAAAAGATAATTGCCCGTATGGCGCGGCGTCACACCAAGCGGCTCAGCTTTTGCTGTCTTCGCCTCTTCGGCGGTGACATAGCCGTTTTCGGCCATACGATCGATCACCCAGTTGCGGCGTTCAATCGCCCGCTCGGTCTGGCGGAAGGGATGGTAATTGGATGGCCCCTTGGGAAGCGCGGCGAGATAGGCAGCTTCTGCAACGGTAAGTTCATTGACCGATTTGTTGAAATAGGTCAGCGCCGCGCCAGCAATACCATAGGAGTTCAGGCCAAAGAAAATTTCGTTCAGATAAAGCTCAAGGATGCGGTCCTTGGAATAGGCCTGCTCGATGCGGAAGGACAGGATGGCTTCCTTGACCTTGCGGCCCATCGTCTGATCGGAAGAAAGCAGGAAGTTCTTGGCGACCTGCTGGGTAATTGTCGATGCACCAACCGGACGGCGTGAGCCCCAGTTCTGAATATTGACGATGACAGCACGCGCAAGGCCACTGATATCAACACCGGGGTGCTGGTAGAAATTCTTGTCTTCCGCTGAAATAAAGGCAGCTTTCACACGATCAGGAATGGCCTGAATAGGCAGATAAAGCCGGCGCTGCCGTGCGAATTCTGCCATCAGCGCGCCATCAGACGCGTGAATGCGCGTCATGACAGGCGGCTCATACTTGGCCAGAACTTCGTAGTCAGGCAGGTCTTTCGATACATTGACCACATAAAGCGCCGCGCCGCCTGCCGCCAGAAGCGCCATGACGGTGCCGATTCCGAAAAAATATCCGATCAAGCGTATCATTTGTATCCGGAACCCGTTTCATCCATTGGCATGTCGATAATCGATGCACGATCTTTATCAATGCAGATTGCACCCCGGGAAACCGTTCCCCGGCACTTCAAACCGGAATACACAACGCCCGGCAAACTCAGTGACGCAATTGAGCGACAAATGTGACAAAGGCAAGGACAACCCGGTTCTGCGCACAATTTAAATACCAATTGTGGAGTTTCGGCAACGCACGCGTGAATATACTAAACGTTACAACTCAACCGGCGGTCGGAAACTGTCAGTTCAGTGCGCCTGCTGTCTTTTTTCCGGAAAATTCACCAACGGCAGTGGCAAGGCGCTCGGCCACGTGGCTGCGCCATGCGGGGTCCTGCATCAGTTTTGCATCTTCTTCATTGGACAGGTAGCCGATTTCCACCAGCACCGAAGGCACATCCGGCGCACGCAGCACCTGGAACCCGGCAAAGCGATGCGGATTGTTGATCATGTTCACATCGCCCTTCAGCGCACGCACCACGCCTTTGGCAAAGCTCAAGGAGAATGTGTGCGTCTCGCGCCGTGTGAGGTCCATCAGAATATCGGCGATCTCAGGCGTCTCATTATCAAAGGTGACACCCGCCACCGCATCCGCCTTGTTTTCGCGGTCGGCCATGGCGCGCGATGCCGCGTCGGAAGCCTTGTCGGAAACCGTATAGACAGTCGCGCCGCGAATGCTGCGCTGGTTGATCGTATCGGCATGAACGGAGATAAACAGATCGGCTTCGTACTGGCGGGCAATCCGCACCCGTTCGGTCAGGCGCAGGAATTCATCGCTGTCCCGCGTCATTTCGATCCGCAGGCCGGGAATCTTGCGCAACTGGTCGCGCAATTCCCGCGCAAACATCAGCGTAACGTCCTTTTCCATGATACCGCCGGTGCTTTCCGCACCACTATCGATACCGCCATGCCCCGCATCCACCACAACGGTGAAGGGTTTAGGCGTTTTGCTGACCTCATTGGGCGCAGCGCTTGCAAGACGATCACCCTTCGGCGCCATCTGCGTGGAAGCGGTTGTTGCATTCTGGTTTTTGATGGCTTCGGCAAACTCGCGGTCAGAAGACGCCACAAGGTCGGCCACAAGGCGATAACCGGGGCTGTTATCATTCTTCAGAACATCGACCCGCTCGACACTGAATGGGCCTTTCACCGTAAAAATAAGCCGCGAACGGGCATCATCAATCATGCCATAGCGCACGTCATCAATAAGACCGCGCGGCTCAAGCGACTTCTTGTCAAAGGCAAACACGGCTTTGGGCAGGTCAATCACCAGACGGTGCGGCTGATCCAGCATTAAAGTGGATACTTCGGGTTCACGATCGAAATTGATGACAACACGGGTCCGCAACTCGTCGCCTGCAGCCTGATAGGTCAAGGCGGCAAGTTCATTGGCGGCACTGGCTTTCTCGCTCGCCTGCACAAATGCAAGCAAACCCAAAAAGACAGTAACAAATACCCGGCAGATCACATTCATTTCATTGCAGATCGACGTCGGCACGCGCCGGACATCATCCCCTCTGGTGCTATTTCGTATCAGACGGAGCACGATTGTTACATCGCTTTAGCCACATTATATGTGAATGATAGGTAACGCGTCGTGGTTAATTTAGTCTTATTAACTGACTTGTCCCGCCATCTTGGCCGCCACTTCTGTGCCACCCTGATGACACGATTATGAAGAAGGCCTTGTCATAACGCGACACACCTCCTAAAAGCAAAGGTGGGTTACTTCCTGCCCTCCGGAATCAGGCTCCTTCGTGTCACGGCAAATGACCTGCTGACACTGAAGACAGAGACATGGAGCAGCAAGGGCGAATTTCGCTGTAGGTAACCGGAAAAGAATTTGGCGTGAGCAGACAGAAAATGTCGGCCAGCGCTTTTTGTGAACGGCAGATAGCGCAGACAAGGCGCGTCGAGCCAGCCCTTTCGGGGGTGTTAAAGTGTCGGCACTGCTTCAAGGCGTGCCATTCGTGAGGTCGTTTCGTCAGGAACAGAGATGTTTGATACAGACGTGACTATAATCGGCTTGAAAGCCGCGGGTGCTGAAACGCAACCCCGCGTGATGCCGTGTCTGTCTGTTTCTGCGAACCTTAATATATCCGGCAAATGTGAAAACGCGGCTCCGGCACCCCTACGGGCGTCCCGGTTGCACCGCGTTTTGAGCGTTTCAGCCGGGGAGAAGAATTATAATGTCGGACAAAATGCTAATCGACGCCTCCCACCAGGAGGAAACGCGCGTTGTCGTGGTTCGCGGCAACCGAATTGAAGAATTTGACTTTGAGTCGGAACACAAGAAACAGATCAAAGGCAATATCTATCTGGCGCGTGTCACACGTGTAGAACCATCGCTTCAGGCAGCATTCGTTGAATATGGCGGCAATCGCCATGGCTTTCTTGCGTTCAGCGAAATCCACCCTGATTATTACCAGATCCCTGTTGCAGACCGTCAGGCGCTGATCGAGGCGGAAGCCGAGGCAGCCAGCCAGGACGAAGACCATGAGGAAGCTGCCGGCGAGCAGCGCAGCCGTGATCGCAATGATCGCGGCCAGCGCAATCGCCGGGGCCGCAGCCGTCGTGGCACCCGTCAGGGCGACGATGCGGTCAAGCTCGATGCCGCAGACGAAGAGAACGCATCCGCTGACGAAGCCGGTGACGCGCACGAATCGTCGGAACAAGGCGGATCGGACGAAAACCCCTCTTCCGAAGACAATGGCGGCCAGACTCTGGCTGCTGCCATAGACGCTGATGTCATTTCCGAAGCCATCATTGTTGAGACGGACGAAGCTACCGACGCTGAAGAAAAGGCTGACGAGAGCGATAATCACACG
The DNA here is from genome assembly GCF_052113785.1 of Phyllobacterium sp. TAF24. NCBI lineage: Bacteria > Pseudomonadati > Pseudomonadota > Alphaproteobacteria > Hyphomicrobiales > Phyllobacteriaceae > Phyllobacterium > Phyllobacterium sp. TAF24. Next base: position 48,699 of record NZ_JBFRDN010000007.1, read on the forward strand.
CGCAAATCCAAGCGCCGTTCGCAGGACGACAAGGAAGAGCCGCATGACGAGCTTGACGAAGTCGATTCCATCGGTGCCGAAGATGCCATGGAAGAAGTTCCGACGCATCAGCGCTTCCAGCGCCGCCAGTACAACATTCAGGACGTTATCAAGCGCCGCCAGATTCTGCTGGTGCAGGTCGTCAAGGAAGAACGCGGCAACAAGGGCGCGGCCCTGACCACTTACCTGTCACTTGCCGGTCGCTATTCAGTCCTGATGCCAAACACTGCCCGTGGCGGTGGCATCTCGCGCAAGATCACCAGCATTCAGGACCGCAAGCGCCTGAAAGACATCGTCAAGGATCTCGAAGTGCCCAAGGGCATGGGCGTGATCCTGCGCACCGCCGGTGCCATGCGCACCAAGCCCGAGGTCAAGCGCGACTACGAATATCTGATGCGCCTGTGGGAAAATGTCCGCAGCCTTACCCTTGCCTCCAGTGCGCCGACCCTCGTCTATGAGGAAGGCAGCCTGATCAAGCGCTCAATCCGCGATCTTTATAATAAAGACATCACGGAAATCCTCGTTGCCGGTGAAAACGGTTACCGCGAGGCAAAAGACTTCATGCGCATGCTCATGCCGAGCCATGCCAAGGTGGTGCAGCCCTATCGCGAGTTAACGCCGATCTTTGCGCGCAATGGTATCGAGGCACAGCTCGACCGCATGTTGCAGCCGCAGGTCACGCTGAAATCCGGTGGCTATATTATCATCAACCAGACCGAAGCGCTGGTGGCGATCGACGTTAACTCCGGGCGCTCGACACGCGAACACTCGATTGAAGACACCGCATTACAGACGAATCTTGAAGCGGCGGATGAAGTTGCGCGGCAATTGCGTCTGCGCGATCTCGCCGGTCTGATCGTTGTCGACTTCATCGACATGGAAGAAAACCGCAACAACCGTGCGGTGGAAAAGCGGATGAAGGATTGTCTGAAAGACGATCGCGCCCGCATTCAGGTTGGTCGTATCTCGCATTTCGGCCTGCTCGAAATGTCGCGCCAGCGCATTCGTGCCAGTGTTCTGGAAAGCACGACACAGGTCTGCGCGCATTGCGGCGGTACCGGTCATGTGCGTTCCGCCTCGTCGATTGCGCTGCATGTCATGCGCTCGATTGAGGAATATCTGCTGCGTCATTCGCAGAACAACATCATCGTTCGCACCACTGTGGCCACGGCGCTTTATGTTCTCAACCACAAGCGCCAGAACCTTGCCGATCTCGAAACCCGTTTCGGTCTGACAATCAGCATTGAGGCGGATGATAGCGTTGGCGCCCAGCATTTCGCCATCGACAAGGGCTCCATTGCGCTTGGTCCAATTGTTCCGCTGACGGAAACGCCAGCACTCGGCATTATTGATGATTTTGACGAGACCGATCCGGTCATCGAAGAAATCGATGATGAAGCCGAAAGCGAAGCGCAGGCCGGCGAAACCGCTCGCACTGGCGACAATGACGAATCGTCCCGCAAGCGTCGGCGCAAGCGTCGTCGGCGTGGCGGTCGTGATCGTCAGGACGTCGCTGCCGGTGAACCCGGCCAGGCTGTACGCAGTGACACCGATAGTGACGATGCGGATGTTCCTGCCGTTGAAGGCGAGGATGCCGCCGCTGCCAAGGCACGCGAAGAAGAGAACGAACGCCGCAAGAAGCGCCGCCGGGGCCGTCGTGGTGGTCGCAAAAATCGCCGTCCGGAGGATGGCGATGATCATCAAATCGCCGCCAAGTCCGTGCCTGATGCAGAACCTGTTTTCGTAAGCATTCCGCTGCCGGATTTCAGCAAGCCTGCCACGGTTGAAACCAAGGCAACGGCTGTCGAAGAGGCTGTTTTCGTCGAAAGCACAATCGTTGAGGTTGTTGCGGATGCGGAAGAAGCGCCAGCAAAACCAAAGCGCGCCCCTCGCAAGCCGCGCGCCAAGGCTGGAGCCGAACCCGCTGAAACTGTAGCGGAAGTTGTATCTGTCGAGGCTGAAGCACCGGCAAAGCCAAAACGCGCCCCTCGCAAGTCGGCCAAGAAGGCTGTTGTCGAGGAAACCGTTGCGGAGGTAGTTGCAGTGGAAGCACCGGCAAGCGCGCCGGTTGAGGTTGAACCTGCACCGGAACCCGTTGCTGCGCCAAAGCCTGAGCCAAAAGTGGAAAATGCTGCGCCGGTCGTCACCTCCAGCTCCACCAAGGACAAGAAAGACGGTGAAGCGTCGCCGAAACGCGGCTGGTGGCAGAAGAAGGGTTTCTTCTGAGCCTGAAAAACGCGTGGATAACTGAGTTGAAGAACCGGCATCATTGCCGGTTCTTCTTTATCAAGACTCCCTGTATCCTCTGCGGAAGCCGCAGATTTGCCTGATTAATCTGCATTTTCACAATTAAGGGAACGCGATTTGCTTCTCTTTCAATAAGAGACTGACTTCGATACGAATAAGCCATGATGACAGTTCGACAGATCATTTCACGTCAATCGTTTACTGCCATGGCGCGCAGCGCAGGTGCTGCACTGGTCGCGGGAGCTATCAGTCTCGTTCAGACTGACATTGCCGCCGCACAATCCAACGTGCCCATTGTCCGCGACGCGGAAATCGAAGCGCTTGTAACTGACTATGCCACCCCGATCATCAATGCAGCGGGTCTTGGCAAGCACGCTATTCGCATCGTTCTGGTCAACAACAACAGTTTCAATGCATTTGTCGATGGCCGCCGCATCTTCATCAATACGGGTGCTCTTCTTCAGGCGGAAACGCCCAATGAAATCATCGGCGTTCTGGCCCATGAAACCGGGCATCTGGCCGGTGGCCACCAGTTCCAGTTGCGTGAGCAATTGGCACGCGCCAAGACGATGGCCGTTGTCGCAGGGCTGCTTGGCCTTGGCGCCGCCGTTGCTGGTGCTGCAACCAAGCAAGGCAGTGTGGCGCAGGCGGGTGCCGGTGTTGCCATGGGTGGCACGGAAGTCGCCATGCGCAGCCTCCTCAGCTATCAACGTACGGAAGAGATGGCGGCAGACCGGTCCGCGATCACTTACCTCGCCAATACCGGGCAATCAGCCAAGGGCATGCTGGTAACGTTTGAACGCTTCTCGAACGCCCTGTCATTGACGGGCACGCGCACAGACCCCTATCGCATCAGCCATCCTCTGCCGCGCGAGCGCATCGCCAATCTGGAAACGCTCGCCCGCGCCAGCCCCTATTTCGACAAGGCTGATAGTCCTGCCCTGCAGCAGCGTCACGACCTGATGCGCGGCAAGATCGCGGCCTATACCGGTGGCGGTGCCAGCGTACTGCAAAGCTTCCGCAAAGACCCCAACAACATAGGTGCGCGCTACGGCAACGCCATTGCAACCTATCTCAACGGGTCGTCGCAGGAAGCGCTCGGGAAAATCGACGCGCTGATCCGCGAACAACCCAAAAACCCATATTTTCACGAAATGCGCGGCGAAATTCTGCTCAAACAGAGCAAGGTGACGGAAGCGGCAGAGGCCTATAAAAAGGCCGGAGCCCTCGATCCACGCAAATCAAGCCTTATCCGGATGAGCTATGGCCGGGCGCTTATGCTCAGCGGCAAGCCTGCCAATCTGAAAGCGTCGATCAAGGAAATTCAGGCCGGTATCGACCGTGACCGCGAATTCCCCGATGGATACGGTTATCTTGCCCAAGCCTATGGCCAGCTCGGCGATGGCCCGCGTTCGGACCTCGCTTCAGCAGAACAAAAATACTACTCCGGCAAGATTCAGGAAGCGCAAATTTTTGCCATACGGGCCCAGAGAGCCCTTCCCAACGGATCACCAGACTGGGTTCGCGCCCAGGATATCATCAATTCCAAGCGCAAATCAGAAGACTGAAGCTGCTTTGCCGACATCGATACAAACAAGGACATGACAATATGAAAAAAGTCGCTCTGGTAGGTGCATCCGCAGGCCTCGCCGCCCTCGTTGCGCTCGGTTTCAGCCAACAGGCTGTTCTGGCCCAGACCAGCACCGCTGCCACGTCGCAGCCTGCCATGTCTTCAAACGTCAATCGCGCTGAAATCGAAGCGATCATCAAGGATTACCTGATCAAGAATCCGGAAGTGCTGCTCGAAGCACAGGCGGCTCTCACTGCCAAGCAGGAAGCGACACAGCAGCAGGCGCAGGGACAGATCATCAGCCAGAACAGCGACAAGCTTTTCAATTCGCCCGCCGATGCAGTCTTCGGTAATCCCAAGGGTGATGTCACGGTGGTTGAGTTCTTCGATTACAATTGCGGCTATTGCAAACGCGCCCTGCCCGACATGGATGCGCTGCTGAAGAGCGACACGAAACTGCGCTTCGTGATGAAGGAGTTCCCGATCCTCGGCGCCGATTCCACCCGCGCGCACATCGTGGCGAAAGCCTTCAAGGCGCTGATGCCTGAAAAATATCTGGAATTCCACCGCGACCTGCTTGGCCGTGATGGCCGCGCGACGGAGGATTCCGCCATGCAGATCGCCATCAAGCTTGGCGGCAACGAAAAACAGATCCGCGAAAAGATGAAGTCACCTGAAATCGCTCAGGCATTTCAGCAGAACTATGACCTAGCCAACAGCCTGAACATCAACGGCACGCCGTCCTATATCATCGGTAACGAAGTGGTTCCCGGCGCTCTTGGTGTGGATGCTCTGGCTGAAAAAATCAGCCATATTCGCAACAAATAGCGCTGTTCATATGCCAATGATTGCAAAAACCCGTTGTGGACAAGCAATCAAGTGACTTTGCAGGCTTTTCGCTTGCCGATAAGCCGTTTATATGGGACCCGTCATCGGGTCCCGAAACCCGTCAATATGTCCGGTATGGTATGAAACAGCTGATCTTTGTCCTCAATGGCCCGAACCTGAACATGCTGGGAAAGCGTGAGCCGGGAATCTATGGCGCTTCCACATTGAGCGATATTGAGGCTCTCTGCCGCACTGAGGGTGAAAAACTCGGCGTTGAGATCGAGTTTCGCCAATCCAATCAAGAGGGTGATCTGGTCACCTGGATTCAGGAGGCAGGCGAGAAAAAAGCCGCTGTCCTGATCAATCCAGCCGCCTATACACATACATCAATCGCATTGCATGACGCCATCCGCGCGGCCGCGGTCACGCTGGTGGAAGTTCATCTGTCCAATATTCACGCGCGCGAGTCATTTCGCCATCACTCCTACGTTTCCCCTTTGGCCAAAGGGGTGATATGTGGCTTTGGGGTGGACGGCTATGTGATGGGCCTGCGCGCACTCGTCAAAGCAGCGGCACCGCAATAACAAGGGCTGCCGAACAGAAATAAGGGGCTTGAAAAAGCATGGCTAGCAGAAACACCGGGATCGACAAGGTTATGATCCGCGATCTCGCAGAAATTCTGAACGAGACGGATCTCACCGATATCGAGATCGAACAGGGCGACCTGCGTATCCGCGTATCGCGCCAGATCACAATGCAGGCAGCACCGCAGGCAGTCTATGCACAGGCTCCAGCCGCCGCAGCACCGATTGCCGCCGCAGCACCCATTGAGGCAGCCAAGCCCGCTGGCGATCCATCGAAGAACGCTGTTCCTTCGCCCATGGTCGGTACAGCCTACCTTTCCCCTGCACCGGGTGCCCGCGCCTTCATCGAGGTTGGCACCAAGGTCAAGGAAGGCCAGACGCTGATGATCATCGAAGCGATGAAGACGATGAACCAGATTCCATCGCCTCGCGCCGGTACCGTTACGGCTATTCTCATTGAGGACAGCCAGCCGGTTGAATATGGCGAATTGCTAGTTGTGATCGAATAAATCGAGAGCGTGATGTTTCAGAAAATTCTCATAGCCAACCGCGGCGAAATTGCCCTGCGCGTCCTGCGCGCCTGCAAGGAGCTGGGCATTCAGACTGTCGCGGTTCATTCGACCGCCGACGCCGACGCCATGCATGTACGTCTTGCGGATGAAAGCGTCTGCATTGGACCGCCCCCTTCGCGCGATAGCTATCTGAATATTCACCAGATCGTTGCCGCCTGCGAAATCACCGGTGCCGATGCCATCCACCCCGGCTACGGCTTCCTSTCSGAGAACGCCAAGTTCGCGGAAATCCTTGAAGCGCACAACATCACCTTCATTGGCCCCACCGCCGCGCATATCCGCATCATGGGTGACAAGATCGAAGCCAAGCGCACCGCAAAGCGTCTGGGCATTCCTGTTGTTCCCGGCTCCGATGGCGGAGTGACCGATGACAAGGAAGCCGCACGCGTTGCTGCCGAAATCGGCTATCCCGTTATCATCAAGGCTTCAGCTGGCGGTGGTGGACGCGGCATGAAGGTTGCGCTCAGCGAGGACGAACTGTCCATCGCACTGTCGACAGCCCGCACCGAAGCCGGTGCAGCCTTTGGCGACGATGCTGTTTACATCGAAAAATACCTGCAGAAGCCACGCCATATCGAAGTTCAGGTCATGGGCGACGGCATGGGCAAGGCTGTGCATCTGGGCGAACGCGACTGCTCGCTGCAGCGCCGCCACCAGAAGGTATGGGAAGAAGCCAACTCACCCGCCCTCAATGCGGACGCGCGTGAGCGCATCGGCATGATCTGCGCCAATGCCATGGCCGATATGGGCTATCGCGGTGCGGGCACCATCGAGTTCCTCTACGAGAATGGCGAGTTCTATTTCATCGAGATGAACACCCGTCTTCAGGTGGAGCATCCGGTCACCGAAGCCATTACCGGCATCGATCTCGTACACGAACAGATTCGCGTTGCCTCGGGCGGCGGTCTTTCCGTGACGCAGGATGATATCCGCTTCCATGGTCATGCCATTGAATGCCGTATCAATGCGGAAGATCCTCGGACTTTCGCACCTTCACCTGGCAAGATCACCCATTATCACACGCCCGGCGGGCTCGGCATCCGTGTCGATTCCGGCGTTTACACCGGCTACAAGATTCCGCCTTACTATGACAGCCTCATCGGCAAGCTGATCGTGCATGGCCGCAATCGCGTGGAATGCCTGATGCGTCTGCGCCGTGCGCTGGACGAATTCGTGGTGGATGGCATCAAGACCACGCTGCCGCTGTTTCAGGACCTGATCAACAATCCTGATATCGCCAACGGTGATTACGATATTCATTGGCTGGAAAAATATCTGGCTGGCGATACGAAAACTGCCGAAGATGAGGCATGACGGGTAAAGACCCGGCAGAAAGCTTCCAAATAGACCCCGAGTTGTTGCTGCGCGCCTATGCAACCGGGGTCTTTCCCATGGCCGAAGAGGCCGACGATCCGGAAATTTTCTGGGTCCGTCCGGAAAAGCGCGGCATTATTCCCTTTGAAAATTTTCACGTCTCGCACAGTCTGCGCAAGACCATTCGTCAGGGCCGTTTCGATATCCGTTTCGATACGGACTTTGAGGGCGTTATTGACGGTTGTGCCAGCGGCAGCGGTGAACGGGCCCGTACATGGATCAACCAGCCGATCCGGGAAGCCTATGGCAAGCTGTTCGAGTTTGGTCACTGCCACACGGTTGAAGCATGGCAGGAGAACAGGCTCGTCGGCGGCCTTTATGGCATTTCGCTGGGATCGGCATTTTTCGGCGAAAGCATGTTTTCGCGTGAGCGTGATGCGTCGAAAGTCTGCCTCGTTCATCTCGTTAGTCATTTGATTGAAAAGGGTTTTACCCTGCTCGATACCCAGTTCACCACCACCCATCTGGAAAGTTTTGGCGCCATTGAAGTGCCCCGGCGTCAGTATCAAAAAATGCTCGACAATGCGCTGGCAGAGTCAGCAGAGTTCTGATMCGTCATAGTCTTCGTAAGAATATGAAGTATTGTCCTTTTTGTAGAAACTGCCGGAGAGCAGAGCGACGAAAGATATTTTTACGAGCAGTGTCGGGTTGGTGGTTTTCCAAACGTCCTTGAGCTGGAAGCCCCAACACAGGAGAGGAAAGCTGTTATGAAAATCAATGCTTATCTGAATTTTGACGGACAATGCGAAGAAGCATTCAAGTTCTACGAAAAGGTTCTGAACGGCCAGATCCAATATATCGCCCGTTTCGGCGATATGCCCGAAGGTGCAGGGATGCCCGGAGCGGAAAATCAGGTCATGCATGTGCACATGACCGTCGGGAACGCCGAGTTGATGGGCTCCGATGCACCGCCGCCCTATTTCGAAAAAGCGCAGGGTATGCACGTTGCGCTGCATCCAGACAGTGCCGAAGAAGCTGAGCGCATCTTTGCCGGTCTCAGCGACGGCGCCCGCGTGACAGCACCCATTGGCGAGACATCATGGGCCATACGGTTCGGCATGCTGGTGGATCGCTACGGTACACCCTGGATCATCAACTTCGCCAAGCCGATGTAAGTTTACACAAACAAGTTGATCCCGGTGCGGGTGTGCCGGGGTCACGGTTTTATCCCGATTACATAATCTATGGTTCGTGGTTCGTGGTTCGTGGTTCGACATAACAACCAGGTGATACAACGCAAATCGCAAAGGATGCAGAACATCGCCAATGTTGCAGAACCTGGTTCCTAAACCCACCTCTCTCCGTCATCCTCGGGCTTGACCCGAGGACCCATAGTTCAAAAGCGCGGAACATCCGGAATCATCTAATCTCCTTAGCCATGGGTCCTCGGGTCAAGCCCGAGGATGACGGAGAGAGGTGGGTGGGCTGTAGGCAGTCAGGTTCTGCAACATTGGCGATGTTCTGCAATCTCTGCGATTAGCGTTGCATCACCTCTCTCCCTCATGGTTGTTATGTCGAACCACGAACCACGCAACTACAGGAAATAAGTAGAATATGTCAGCTCTTGGCTGGAGCCGGAACATCCGAAGACTGTTTGCAGCCTTTTAGCCAGACATCATACACAGGGTGCTCAACGGCGTTGAGACCGGGGCTATCGGCAAACATCCAGCCGGAGAAAATCTTGCGGATCTTGCGATCAAGCGTGATTTCATCCACTTCAACAAACGTATCCGTCTTCGGCGTTTCCGTATCCGGACGCGTGTAGCAGACGCGTGGGGTCAGTTGCAGCGCACCGAACTGAACCGTTTCATCGATATAAACGTCAAACGATGTGATTCGACCGGTGATCTTGTCGAGCCCGGAGAAAACGGCGATGGGATTGGAAATCTTGTCGTCGGCGGCAAAGGCCGGAACACACAGGCTTGCGGCAAGCACACCCGTCGCCAAAAGGCGTAATTTGCTGCGGAATGGAAAGGACAAGTGGGAACGGATCATTTCAATTCCGGCTGTGTTCAGGCTGACGGGACGGTCTCATACCAACCCGTCGATAATCACCAATTGTGGCAGAAGAAAATCCGCTCAGGATCCCGGTGTCCACGCGTCGTAGTCACCCGTAACTGTCGGGCGGTTATCACCATGGGCAATGGAGCCCTTCGGACGATAGGCGGCGGCAGAACCGGTCAGATTGGGCTGATGCGCCTTTTCCCACGCATGCGGCTTGTAATCTTCACGCGATGGCGCTGTTTCAGCGCGATGATGAATCCAGCCGTGCCAGCCAGCGGGAATGGCCGAGGCTTCCGCATAACCCTTGTAGATCACCCAGCGGCGCGTGCGGCCTTCGGAGTCCTGCGTGCCTTCATAATAGACATTGCCGAACTCGTCCTCACCGACTTTCGTACCCTTGCGCCATGTAAAGACGCGCGTACCGATCGTCTGACTGTTCCACCAGGTGAAAAACTGTAAAAGGAAGGTCTTCATAGCAATCCTGCTTCGAACTCTCTCGTTCAACTCTTCGGGTTATGGCCGTATCGTCAGGCGATAGCAAGGGTCAAGTTGCCGCTGGCCCTGCATCAACAACCATTTTGAAACCGGCATGGCTCTTCTTGAAGCCAAGCCTTTCATAGAAGCGGTGCGCGTCAACGCGCTTTGCATTTGACATCAGCTGGATCAGCCCCACGCCCTGTTCCTTGCCCAGCGCAATACAATGGTTGATCAGCTTGCCACCCACGCCCTGCCCGCGCATATCGCTGCGGGTCTGCACTGCACCAATGGTCATGTTGGTCGTGCCAATGCTCGGCAAGGTTGTGGTGAATGTCACCTGCGCTGTGGCAACCACTTCACCATCCAGAACACCAACAATCAGCTGATCGCAGTTGCTGGCCTCGATCTGGTCGAAGGCACGTTCATAGCGCGGGAAAGCTTCAGGATCGGTCGTATCGCCATGGCCGCCAAGCAAATCTTCAGCAAAGATCGCAATCAAAGCGGATAAATCCGCACGCTCGGCGCGGCGAAAAACCAATGTCACGGTGCAAGCTCATATCCGGACAGGGATTTTTCCATGACCAGCACGGAAATACCGGAATTGGCCTCGCCCCAATTGTCTGTCCGTGCGCCGGTCAAATCGAATCCACGGCTTTCATAAAAGCGCCGAGCCTTTTGATTTGATTCGATAACTTCAAGCTGCAACATGAACACGCCGGGGAAAGCGCTTTCGGTTTCCGCAAGAAGCAGCGACCCAACGCCGTTGCTCTGCTTTTCCGGATGCACATAGAGCTGGTTGAGCAGCGCCAGCTTGTGATCCTTTTGCGAGGCATAGGCCATGCCAAAAAGATCAGCCCCGTCATCGGCAAGAATGAACTCCGAATAGGGTTTCGCCAGCTGCTTTTTCAATGCATCCAGCGAGTGGTAGCGATTGGTAACCGCATTGACCTTTTCGACGCCATAAACATCGTCGTAAGTCGCATGCCAGGTCTCTACGAGCAAATCACGGACTGCTGCCAGATCGTCCTTCGTCGCGCTTCGAATCCACATATTTTAATCGACAATCCCGAGTTTTGCCTTGACCAGATCGCTGACAGCCTGCGGATTTGCCTTGCCACCAGTAGACTTCATCACCTGCCCGACAAACCAGCCAGCCATGGTTGGTTTTGCCTTTGCCTGCTCGACCTTATCAGGATTCGCGGCAATGACATCATCCACGGCTTTTTCAATGGCGCCGGTGTCAGTCACCTGCTTCATGCCGCGCTCTTCAACCAGTTTGCGCGGATCGCCGCCTTCGTTCCAGACAAGCTCGAACAGGTCCTTGGCGATCTTGCCTGAGATCGTGCCTTCCTTGATCAGGTCGATAATGCCGCCGAGCTGATCCGCCGATACGGGAGATTCTTCAATCCCCTTGCCCGCCTTGTTCAGCGCGCCGAGCAGATCGTTGATCACCCAGTTTGCCGCAAGCTTGCCATCGCGCCCTGCAGCCACCGTTTCGAAATAATCGGCAATCGCCTTTTCCGTCACAAGAATAGACGCGTCATAGACCGAAAGGCCAAGCATTGACACAAGGCGCGCTTTCTTGTCATCGGGCAGCTCAGGCAAATCGGCGCGCAGTTCGTCCACATAGGACTGCTCGAATTCCAGCGGCAGGAGGTCTGGATCGGGGAAATAGCGATAGTCATGCGCCTCTTCCTTGGTGCGCATGGAGCGTGTTTCACCCTTTACGGGGTCAAACAGCCGTGTTTCCTGATCGATTGATCCACCATCTTCCAGAATGGCAATCTGGCGGCGCGCTTCGTAGTCAATGGCCTGACCGGCAAAGCGGATGGAGTTGACGTTTTTGATTTCGCAGCGTGTGCCGAATTCGCCGCCCGGCTTGCGCACGGAGACGTTGACGTCAGCGCGCATCGAGCCTTCATCCATGTTGCCATCACAGGTGCCGAGATAACGCACGATGGTGCGCATCTTGGTCAGGTACGCCTTGGCTTCATCGGCCGAACGCATATCCGGCTTCGAGACGATTTCCATCAGCGCCACGCCTGAGCGATTGAGGTCCACATAGGACATGGTCGGATTCTGGTCGTGCAGCGACTTGCCGGCATCCTGTTCCAGATGCAGGCGCTCAATACCGATCTCTACATCTTCGAACTGGCCCTTATTGTCAGGACCAACGGAAATCAGCATGGTGCCTTCGCCAACAATCGGCTGTTTGAACTGGGAAATCTGATAGCCCTGCGGCAGGTCAGGATAAAAATAGTTCTTCCGGTCGAACACGGATTTCAGGTTGATCTGTGCCTTCAAACCAAGACCGGTCCGAATCGCCTGACGCACGCACCATTCATTGATGACAGGCAACATGCCCGGCATGGCCGCATCAACAAGCGAGACGTTCTCATTGGGCTCAGCACCAAAGGTCGTCGAAGCACCGGAGAAGAGTTTCGAATTGGACGTGATCTGCGCATGGACTTCCATGCCGATGACGATTTCCCAGTCGCCTGTGGCACCGGAAACAAAACGCTTGGGTTCGGGTGTGCGGGTATCAACGAGAGTCATGCTGGACTGCAATTCCTGGCTAAATTTATCTGTCTATTGGCTAATCGAAACAGCCCCGTGAGGCAAGTGTTTCTGGACCAGCAAGCATCACGTTTGAGGAAATGCCGCGCTTCGACCTGTTTTTCCGGGCCTATGGTGATACCGTTGATTCCCGGGAGCGGTGATCGGGAGAGGATCGCCTGACATATATTCGGAGGACATCCATGCAAAATATCTACGGTCTCGCCATCCCTGAAACCCTTGCTGAAACCGTAAGCCCCGAAACAACGGCGCTTGTTGTCTACGATATGCAGGTGGGAATATTGCACCAGATGAAGGATGGCGCTGCCATACTGGACAAGGTGCTGCAAACGCTCGAAATCGCCCGCTCCGCTGGCATCCGTATCTTCTTCATGCGCCATATGTCCCTGCCGAAGAAAATGGCCGGTGTGTTTCAATACAAGCAAATGATGGCCTGGCAGCGCAAAGTTTCAGCCGAAGAGGTCGAACCATGGTTCCTGCGTGACAGCCCCGGCTTTGCGCTTGCCCCGGAACTGGCGGTGCGCGAGGATGAGGCCATTCTCGACAAGATCACCTTCTCAGCCTTTGAAGGCACACCGCTCGCCATTGCCCTGCGCGATTGCGGCCTCAAAAGCTTTATCATCTGCGGTATCGCCACGGAAATCGGCATCGACCCGACGGTGCGCCATGGCGCTGATCTCGGCTTTATTCCGGTTATTCTCACAGATGCCTGTGGCGGCGGTCATGCGGATGCGGCGGATCGGTCGATGGCCAACATGGCCTATATGGGCGACTCCATCCTGTGCACCGTCGATGAACTGGCAGCCGCGCTTAATCCACGTTAGTTCGTCGCCCGCCCCGACTGGAAAAACGATGCAACCGCAAAGCGCGTTCGCATCGGACGCAAACAGGCCAATCAAAGGCGGTGCGAACTTAACGGTCCCAATGCCGGGCTGTTAGCTTGATGCAGGAAAGCACTGTCGCAACGGAGGCACTGAAATGGCACACCGCAGATGGCTCGTTCCAGCACTGGCAATTCTGGGCCTCTTAACATTGCCCGAAGCAGCAAGTGCCGCCTGTTCCAGCATTGACACCGGCAAATGCACGATCGAACTGAAGACGGGCATTCGGATGGCCTATGTTGAGACCGGTCCTTCAGATGGAAAAGCCGTCATCCTGCTGCACGGGCTGACCGACACAGCGCGCTCCTGGTCTGCCACTATGGCAAGCCTTCACAAGCTTGATCCCTCCCTGCGCATTCTTGCGGTTGATCAACGCGGCCACGGCTCAACCTCGATGCCAGCAGGCGCAGAATGCCCCAAAGACCCGAAATCCTGTTTTGCGCCTAAACTCTTCGCCGAGGATCTCGCGGCCTTCATGGAAAGCCTGAAGATTCCAAAAGCAACGATAGCTGGTCATTCCATGGGATCAATCGTATCGCAGGAAATGGCACTTGATTATCCTGACAAGGTTGAGCGTGTGATCCTCGTTGCCACCAGCAACAAGACCAAAGACAATTCCGTTGTCCGGGATTATGTGCTCAATGAACCGGTGCTTGGCAGTTGGAAAAAAGCACTCGATGCCAAGGGGATTACCAGCCCCGAAGCGATCTGGAATGCAACGCCGCGCGATGCGGACCCCAAGGCGGAGGAATGGATTGCCAAAAACTGGGATGTTGATCCAGTGGCGGACCCATCACTGGTCAAGGCAATTGTCCCGGAAACGTCCCATGTAAAAATGGGAACGTGGATTGGCGCGACGAGCGCTCTGCTTGACTTTGACAACACCGCACGCCTCGCCAACCTCAAGACACCTATTCTTGTTTTGTGGGGATCGCAGGACAGTATTTTTTATCACGAACCCGACCAGATCGGCATCATCGACGCATTACGCAAGGCAGCATCCGCAAACGGTATCGTGGCAGTCTGGAAGCAATATGGTGTCGACCCCCTGCCAGCATCCGGTGCGCAGGAAACCGATATCGGCCATAATGTGCAATGGGATGCACCCGATCAGATCGCCACCGATATTCTGAGCTTCATCAAAACGGGCAAACCAACACCGGACCTCACGCGTGCCGTCATCACTTCGGCAGGCACGACAATCAAGACCGAACCCGGCAAAGCGACCATCATAACTTTGCCTTAAGCTGTCAACATCTCCCGCAGCACCATGCGCTTGAAACCGTCGACCAGTGCAGCGCCTTCCGTAGGGTCAACGGAAATTGCGAGATGCATCGTCGCTTGGCCCAAATGCATGATCAGGAAGCTTGAGTTTTCCAGAAAAGCCCTGTCCGCAACCGGATTGACGCGGGCGCGCGCGTCGGCCAGCACAGCACCGTTCAGGCGGCTATCAAGCAGATCGATATCGCGCAGCGCCTTATCCGCCTGTGTGCCCGACCAGATGTCGCGCATGACGGGTTCGGCAAGAAACAGCGCATAATAAATATCAATCAACTCCGCAAAAGACGCCTGTAAGCCATTCATATCATGAACATTTTTCAGCGTATCAGCAATGCATTCGCGCCCTAGTGCATTGTACCGATCGGCAAGGGTGCGGATGATTGATCCCTTGTCCGGAAAATACTGATAGAGCGACCCGATCGATATCCCCGCTTTCTCAGCCACGTCGCTCATGCGCATGGCATCGCTGCCATTGTCGGCGATCAGCGTCGAGGCGCAGGACAGAATGCGCTCCACCCGCTCCTTGCTGCGGCGCTGGGTCGGTTCCTTGCGCATGGCGGCATCTCTGTCGCCGCTCTCAGGCACGATGGGTGCAATCTCATTCATTTGCAGGTCTCCGCGCAGTAACAAATTCAGCTTGACTCGCAGAATATGAGGATTTATCACTTATTGCAAATGTGAGGATTCCTCATATTAATTGAAGGGAGATGAAAATGACCAACAGCAGCACTTCTTCAACAAAACCAATCCTGATCATCGGTGGAACCGGAAAAACTGGCCGCCGCGTTGCCGAACGCCTGACGGCACAGGGCGTGCCTGTCCGCATCGGTTCACGCAGCGGCACCCCGTCCTTTGACTGGGAAGACCGCAACACCTGGCTTCCGGCGCTTGATGGCGTGAGAGCCGCCTACATCACCTATTACCCCGATATTGCCATTCCCGGCGCGACGGAAACAGTTGAAGCACTCACCCGTCTTGCTGTTGAGAATGGCGTCAAGCGGCTGGTGCTGCTGTCAGGTCGCGGCGAACATGAAGCCCAGCGTGCCGAAAAGGCTTTTCAGGCATCAGGCGCCGACTGGACTATCGTTAGAGCCAGCTGGTTTGCCCAAAATTTCAGCGAGAACGTCATGCTGGCCTCCATTCTTGCCGGCGAACTTGCCCTGCCTGTCGGCGCCGTAGGAGAACCTTTTATCGACGCCAATGATATCGCCGATGTTGTCGTGGCTGCGCTCACCGATGACAGGCATATCGGCCAACTCTATGAAGTGACCGGCCCGCGTCTCTTGACTTTTGCCGACGCGGTGGCCGAAATCGCCAGCGCCACCAAACGCGATATTCGCTATGTGACGATAACGCCGGAACAGTTCTCGCAAGGGTTGGCGCAGGAACAGCTTCCGCCTGAAATCGTCGGGCTGTTGAACGACCTCTTCACGCAGGTGCTCGATGGCCGCAATGAATATCTGTCCGACGGTGTGCAGCGAGCATTGGGCCGCGCTCCGCGCGACTTCTCAGACTACGTTCAGGAAACAGCAGCAACCGGCGTCTGGTCCGGTATAGTGGAGGGACAGTAACATGTGGCTACCTATTCTCACCCTTTTGGCCGCCTTGGGAAGCGGCCTGATGGCAGGTTTGTTCTTCGCCTTTTCAAGCTTCATCATGACGGCATTCGCCAAGCTTCCGCCCGAACAGGGCATCGCCGCCATGAATTCGATCAATGTGACGATCCTCAACTTCTCGTTCACGCTGGCTTTCTTCGGCACAGCAGCGATCTGCGTGGTGCTTGGTGTTGTCAGCGTTCTACGCTGGAGCGACGCCGGGTCTCTGGCTCTGCTTGCAGGCAGCGTGCTCTTTCTCGTCGGCACGATCATCGTTACAATGGTTTTCAACGTACCGCTCAATGACGCATTGGCGGCGGTTGCTCCCACAAGTACCGAGGGCGCAAGCGTCTGGGCAAATTATCTGAAGGATTGGCTTCCCTGGAATCATGTGCGGACGGTTGCAAACTTCGCCGCCCTCGCCGCCTTCATCTTCGCCTTCGCCCAGCAGTCGCAGGCGTAAAACTACCCGATGACACGAAGCGCGCGTGCAGCGCGCTTCAAAGCCTGCGGCGGCTGACCATAAAGCCTTAAAAACGCGCGCCGCATGCGTTCGGGATCAACGAACCCCACGGACACCGCAATGCTCTCAATGGGTTCACTACTCGATTCAATCCGCCCTCGTGCCGCTTCCGCCCGCAAACGCTCCACCGCCTTTGCCGGAGTCTCTCCCGTTTCAGCCCGAAATGCCCGGCCAAACTGACGCGGACTGAGACAGGCAGCCTCTGCCAGCCGTTCCACCGGCAATGCCTCATGCAAATGCTCACGGGCAAAGCTCAAAGCGCGCCGCACCCGGTCGCTATCGGGCGCCAGTTCCAGCATGGCGGAAAATTGCGACTGGCCACCCGGACGGCGATGATAGACCACCAGCTCCTGCGCCACCGCCCGCGCTGCATCACCACCAAGATCATCCTCAATCAGCGCCAGTGCCAGATCAATTCCTGCGGTGATACCAGCCGATGTCCAGACCGAACCATCCTTCACGTAGATTTTGTCGCCATCAACCGCGATATCGGGAAAGCGCTTTTGCAGATCCGCCGCGCGCCGCCAATGGGTTGTTGCCCGCCTGCCGTCAAGCAGACCCGCAGCCGCAAGCAGAAAGGCACCGGTGCACACACTGGCAACCCGCCGCGAACGCAGCGCCATATCCCGTACCAATGCGGGAAGTGTTTCCGTTTGTGATCCCGTGCGCGCGCCTCTACCGCCTGCAATCATCAGTGTATCGAAAGTCTGATCCCCGGCCCGCTTGGTCATGACTTCAAGTGCTGCGGTGCTCGCTACAAGCCCGCCATCCGCCGAGATCACGTGCAACCGATATTCCGGCCCTGCAATCTGAAAAGCCGACAATGGCCCCGTCAGGTCGAGAATCTGAAACTCGGGGAAAATGAAAAATCCGATATTGCGGGTCATGGCTGAAAATGAGGGTTCTATGTCATTTAAGACTCGATCATGCCGCTCTATTCTGATGCTGTCAACTCATGCAGAGGAACAGCCATGGCCCATCCGATCACCATCGTCATCCCCATCTACAACGGCGTCACGCATCTTGATTTCACTGGACCGCACCAGTTTCTCTCCCGTCTGCCGGAGGCAAAGGTCATTGTTGCTTCGATGGGTGGCAAGGATGTCGGTGCGGACGGCCTTGTCTTTTCCGGTCTCGCTGATCTTTCGACAATCGAACGGTGCGACGTGCTTTGCGTGCCGGGTGGCTCCGGTTGCACACGCGCCCTGCAGGATGAAGCGTTTGTCCTTGCAATTCGCCACCTTGGCCTCTCAGCACAATACATCACCTCGGTCTGTACCGGATCGCTGATCCTTGGCGCTGCCGGTCTTCTCAAGGGCAAACGGGTGGCCTGTCATTGGGCATGGCGGGACATGCTGCTGCCATTCGGTGCTATTCCCAACACTGATCGCGTGGTGCGCGACGGCAATATCCTGACTGGCGGCGGCGTCACCGCCGGTATCGATTTTGTGCTCACGCTGATTGCCGAATTGCAGGGGGATGAGGTTGCCCAGCGCATTCAACTCATGCTCGAGTATGCGCCTGCCCCGCCTTTCAACTCCGGCCGCCCCGAAACAGCATCGCAAAAGACTGTCGACGCAGTGCGCAGTTGGATGCAGCCATTTGTGCAACAGCGGCATGACGAGATCGCGCTGGCTGCTGCACGGCTTGCGGAATAATCCTGCTCCAATCAACCAGACCCGGCCAGCCATGTGGCCGGGTTTTATTTTCTTATAATCGCGCTTGCAACTCACATAAGTCTGTGCTTATGTATTGATATGTCTGAGGTCGATATATTCAAGGCACTTGCCGATCCCACCCGCCGCGCCGTGTTTGAACGGCTGGCCGATGGTGAGAAGAACGCGACGGAACTGCGCGAGGGATTTTCCCTGTCACAGCCCGCCATGTCGCAGCATCTTGCGGTGTTGCGCTCCGCCGGGCTTGTTGCCGAACAAAAGACCGGTCGCCATGTTCATTACCGGGTCAACCCGGATGGACTGGCGCAAATCCACCAATGGCTTAACCGCTACCGCGCCTTCTGGCCGCAGCGCGTCGATGAACTGAAGCAGCTTTTGAAGGAGATGGATCAATGACCAGCGACACGGCAGAAGCCGACACAGCCCTGCGTTACGAATATGATCTGGATGCCGCACCCTCAAAAGTCTGGCGCGCGCTGACCGTGCCGGAATTCGTTGCCCGCTGGCTGCTGCCCGACCCGCAGGCGCCACAGGAGCCATCGCGCATTTCGCTTGAAGTCATCGAGGCCGATACGGAGCGCTTCGTTCGCTATTCCATGCGCGAAGACGATGACGCGGTGCCTGATAGCATCGTCACCTTCCGGATCGATCCCAATGGCTCGGGCGGCACCACGTTCAGCATTGTGCATGAGCCTGTAGCCTTGGCAAAGCCGATCAGCCGCACCGCTGCCAACGGCAACGCGCCGCCGATGACCATGCGCCTCGCCGCTTAAACCACACAAAATCTCAATATCGAAGGAGTGTTCGCCATGCGCGACATGATGCAGCTCGTCCCTATGGTCGTGGAACAATCCAGCCGTGGTGAACGATCATTTGATATCTATTCGCGCCTGTTGCGCGAGCGAATTGTCTTTCTGAATGGTCAGGTGGAAGATGGAATGGCGACGCTGATCTGCGCGCAACTGCTGTTCCTTGAATCGGAAAACCCGAAAAAACCCATCTCCATGTATATCAACTCGCCCGGCGGCGTGATTACCAGTGGTCTTGCCATCTATGACACGATGCAGTTCATCACCTGCCCTGTTGCCACGCTGTGCATGGGCACGGCGCGCTCCATGGGATCATTCCTGCTGATGGCGGGTGAACCCGGCCATCGCGCCGCCCTGCCCAATGCCAGCCTGCATGTACACCAGCCACTTGGCGGTTTTCAGGGTCAGGCCTCGGATATTTTCATTCAGGCGCAGGAAATGGCCGTCGTTAAACGGCGCATGACAACGCTCTATGCCCATCATTGCGGGCGCACGGTGGAAGAGGTCGAGAAAACGCTCGACCGCGACCATTTCATGACCGCACAGGAAGGGCTCGACTGGGGGCTTGTGGATACGATCATCACCAAGCGCGACAGCGAACCCTTGCAGATTACGAAGGAGTGAGTGCCAGCCTCACCCCTTCCAGTGCGAACAGCGGATCACATCGCAGAAATTGCCGCGATGGAAATGCGGGTCCTTATCCGCAAGCACGTCAGCCTTGACGTTACCAAAAGTGGTGTCAGGCTTGTGCTTGATGCCGTCATAGAAGGCCTGAATGATATCTTCCTTGAAGTGGTCACTGCGTGGAAACGCCTTGACCACCGCCTCACGCTCCGCATCGCTATATTGCTTGTAGGTCAGCCCCAGCACATCCATCTCCACCCCGGCAGTCACCAGTGCCACAACAGGGTGCATATGTTTGGGGATTCCGGGCGTTGTATGCAGGGCAATCGCCGTCCACACCGTATCGATATCCGCCTGCGCGATGCCATGGCCGCGTAGAAAATCCAGTGCCGCATTGGCACCATCCACTTCGAAGCGCTCATCGGCGCTGCTGTGCTGATGGGTCAGGCCCATATCATGGAACATTGCGCCGGTGTAAAGCAGCTCAGGGTCGAACTTCAGCCCCTTCTGCTGTCCGGCAATCGCACCGAAATAATAAACGCGGCTTGAGTGGTTGAAGAGCAGTTCCGAAGCCGTGTCGCGCACCAGCTCGGTGACGCCTCGCGCAAGCTTCGTATCAGGAATGCAGATACCGCCAATGGATATGGACATTTTGATTTCTCCTTTGTCTTGGATACCGACCCTATCGCTCGCGCCATTTGGCAGCAATTGACTGAGTACGTCTAATTCTGCCAATATGCGATCCATAACGCCACGGAGCGAAAATGCGGACCATCAGTCTATTGGCCATGCCCGGCGTCCAGCTTCTCGATGTATCGGGACCCATGGACGTGTTTGCCGAAGCCAATGTGCAATTGGGGCGAAAGGAATATGAATTGCAGGTGATTGGCATTGAAGCCGGGCCAATCCGCAGTTCATCAGGTGTGCGGCTTTTGCCTGACCGGATCATAACGGATGAGGCAGATAGCATCGATACAATGCTGGTTGCCGGATGCCCGCATGCGCCTGATATCCGGCTAACCCCGGAGCAACATCAGTGGCTGCGCACCTCCTGCCTGCGGGCGCACCGCTTTGGTTCCGTTTGCAGTGGTGCTTTCATTCTTGCAGCGGCAGGACTGCTTGATGGCAGGCGCGTTACCACCCACTGGGCCGTCGCGGACACCCTGACTGCAACTTACCCCACCATTTACGTCGATGCGGATGCATTGCATGTGCGCGATGGTCCTGTGCGGACTGCTGCGGGCGTGACGGCCGGGCTCGACATGGCGCTTGCTCTGGTTGAGGAAGATCTTGGCCGCGACATTGCGCTCAAAGTGGCGGGTCAACTGGTGATGTTCTTCAAGCGCCCCGGCGGACAGATGCAATTCAGCCGTCATGGCGAGGCGGAACCGGGCGGGCGGTCCGCCCTGCAGGAGGTCCAGCGCTGGGTTGCCGCCAATCCCGGCGAAGACCATTCCGTCGCCAGTCTCGCCCGGCGCACCGGACTTAGCCCCCGCCATTTTGCCCGTATTTTTCAGCAGGAAGTCGGTATTACACCGGCTATATGGGTGGAGACAGCGCGGATCACCGCTGCGCGCAATCTTCTGGAAAATGGCCGCCGGCTACCAAAACAGGTCGCAGTCGAATGCGGCTTTGCCGATGCGGACACGCTGCGCCGCGCCTTTGTGCGCCATGTCGGCGTGACACCGGCGGAGTACAGACGGCGCTATTTGTGAGGGTGGACAGGGCGGCAATCTTGTCTTATACGGCTCGTCCACACCGATGGAGTATTTATGTCTAATCAGTCTGAGTCCCGCTAGAGCCCCGGCTTCTTTGAAGGTTGGGGCGTGAAAATAGGAGCACCGCGCCAAACGCTTTTGGCAGCGGATAGGTTCTTATGGGCTTTTGCCCGTTTTCCCAGGACTTGGATCAATGGACATTTCGCGCGACGAACAGCGCATACTTCACCTGCTCGCCCAGGGCGGCAAAATTTTACTCGAAAAAGATGAGCGCAAGGCCATCACGGACATCATCTGCCTCACCCGCGATGGTTCCCGCTATACGGCTTGCAATTTGCGGCTCTTCCGCAAGCTTAAGCAGAAGGGCGCCATCGCTTCATCCGGCGGCGGCCCCTACCGCGTAACCCGTCGCGGCCTGCAACTGGTAAGGTCGGAGCTGGATAATCGGTAATGGGTGACCGGCGGTGCTGAATGGTGCCGCCGGTTGCTTTACCAAGGTTCCGGCATTGATATTGAGGCCTGCACCCCCCTCTGTCCTGTCGGACATCTCCCCCACAAGGGGGGAGATCAGCTGTCACTACTGCCTTTGCACAATCTGCAACATTTCCAGTTGTGCAAAGGCGTTCATGTCAATGTGATCTCCCCCCTTGTGGGGGAGATGTCCGACAGGACAGAGGGGGGTGAGCGCTTGGCAGAGCCATTGTGCGTGGTTCGTGGTTCGTGGTTCGACAAGCTCACCATGAGGGAGAGTGGAGCACTGCAACGCTAATCACCAACTTTGCCGAACTTGGCTCCCTGCAGCCTATGCTCTCCCTCATGGTGAGCCTGTCGAACCACGCAGAATAGGCCTGCAATCATCGATGCAAGCTAACCACAAACCCTCAAAAATCCTCCGGCTCGGGTATCCGGCCAAAAGCAATTTTTGAGCCGATATAATTCCCCGGACCGGTGGTCAGCCCGAGATTGAGTGCCTTGGAACCGTGGCGCACGCGCACCTTGTCGAGCATATCTGACACGCGCTCCCACTGTCCGCGCTGTTCGGTGAGGGCGTGCGTATCAAACAGATCCTGACTTTCCTCCGTCTCGCTGGACAGATCATGCAGCACAACAGTCACGGTGCTGACGTTTCTCATTTCACCTGCCTTGACCATTTTGTCATGCAAACCATTGAGGCAATTGAGAAAACTGTGATCATCACGCGCCGGGCGAAACTGACCTTCCATGGTCACGCGGTTGTCCCGGTGGGCACCAACCGTATAGCTGAGCGCTCCTGCGCGGTAATGCGAACGGCGCAGACGTCGGGCCGCGCTGAGGCAGAGCAGCCGCGCGCATTGCAGCACCTTGTCGGGTGCCCGCCAGTCCGGCGGCAGGTTGCGGCCGTGGCCAAACATGCGTTTGACCGTCTCGGGCTTTTCCACCGCATAGCCATGCAGCGCCGTGACAAACCGCTCGCCCTCCACGCTGTTCCAGATTGCCCGGGCATGTTTGGGTGCGAGCGCCCAAAGGCCCGGCACGTCATTCACCCCGGCCTGTCCCAGCCGCTGCTCCATACCCTTGGAAATACCGGGCAGATCTTTGAGCCGCAGATCGAACAGCCGTCCCGGCAGATCCTCATGATCAAGCACGACGCAACCATCGGGCTTGTCCATTTCCGCCGCGATCTTGGCGAGGAGTTCATTCAGGGAAATGCCGATGGAACAGGTCAGCACCGCGCCCATTTCATCGTGTAGAGCCCGCTTGATGCGTGCGGCAAGCCCATGCGGGTCCTTGGCTTCCGATGCCAATAGCGTACACGCGACCTCATCAATGGAACGCACCGCAGCAATGGGCACGCACGTCTCAATGGTTGTCAGAATCTGGTTATGCAACTTCACATAGACGTCAGGCCGGGCTTCCAGAAAAACGATATCAGGACAGAGTTCTCGCGCTTCGCGTACGGACGTGCCTGTTTTGATGCCAAACGGCTTTGCCTCGCGGCTCGCGGCAATCACACTCGTATGGGGAGAATCCAGCGGCACTACCGCAATCGGACGGTTGCGCAGTGCCGGGTTCAGCTGCTGCTCGGCGCTGGCGAAGAAACTGTCAAAGTCGAGATACAGTTTTTCCAGATGGGTYGGTTTGCGCATGGATCACGGGTTCTATCATTGCCGATATGAGAACAAAAATAGAACATATGCGCGGAGAGTGCAAACTTATTCCGAAATTGCCGCGGTTTCTGCTGACAGCCGTCGTCAGGCTTTTGCCGCGTCCATGATACGAAACTGGGTGGTTGTCGACCCGTTCCAGTGGTTGAGCGCAAGATTACCCGCCACATGCATGGATTGGCCGAGATTGCCGAACAGGAAATCACCAAGCGGCGCACCCGTGGCACGAAAGGCAATGGCGTTGATGCGCTTGCCATCGGCGCCGGCTAGCGTTGCCTTGACGTGGTTGGTGCCAACAGTGCGGGCATCAACCAGCCTGTGGTGTGGCAGCACCAGCACGGGCTGCGGGTGCCCCGAACCGAAAGGCCCGGCCCTTTCCATTGTCTCATAGAGTGGCACTGTCGCACCCGAGGCGCTGAGCGCACCATCGATGGCCAAAGACTCGTTTTCGCGCAACTGGCCAACCATTTCAGCCGCGTGCTCTTCAAAAAATGCCCGCAGAGCGCCCATTTTGCCACGTTCAAGTGTGATACCCGCCGCCATCGCATGGCCGCCGCCCTTGACCAGAAGCCCGGCATCAACGGCACTGCGCACCAGTTTGCCGAGATCAAATCCGCTGATCGAGCGTCCGGAACCACTTCCCGTGCCGTTGACATTGAACGCAATGGCAAAAACCGGACGGCGGGTCCGCTCCTTCAAGCGCGCGGCAATCAGCCCGACAATTCCGGGGTGCCAGTCATCGCTTGCCGTCACCAGAACGGCGGGACCGCCGCCACTCGACATCTCAAACATGGCCTCGGCTTCCGCCTGCTCCAGCATGACGGTTTCCATGGCTTGCCGTTCCGTATTGAGCCGATCAAGCTCGGTGGCAATGCGCGCTGCTTCGTTGGGATCATCCAGTGTCAACAGGCGCGAGCCGAGCCCGGCATCGCCAATACGCCCACCGGCATTGATGCGCGGTCCGATCAGATAACCGAAATGGAAGGCGCTCAGCGGCTCGCCGATGCGTGATACCCGCGCCAGAGCAGCAAGCCCGGCATTTTGCTGCGCCCGCGCCACCAGCAGACCTTTGACCACAAAGGCGCGGTTCAGTTCTTTGAGCGGCACCACATCGMAAACGGTGGCCAGCGCCACCAGATCAAGCATCGACAACAGATCAGGCGCAAGTGTTCCCGTCGCGATGCGCTGTTCGCGCAGCGTCCGCAAAACCTGCACCAGCGTGAGGAAAACCACACCCGCCGCGCAAAGATAGCCCTGCCCTGACAAATCATCTTCGCGGTTGGGATTGACCACGGCGACGGCAGCGGCTGGCAAATCACCGCCGACCTGATGGTGATCAAGCACAACCACATCGGCGCCTGCCTCACGGGCCGCCTCAATGGCCAAAGCGCTGTTGGTGCCGCAATCCACGGTGACGATCAGCGAAGCGCCGTTTTGCGCCAGTTCGCGCATGGCCTGCGGATTTGGCCCGTAACCTTCGAAAATCCGATCCGGGATATAGATGTGGTTGGCAATGCCGT
Source organism: Phyllobacterium sp. TAF24 (assembly GCF_052113785.1). NCBI lineage: Bacteria > Pseudomonadati > Pseudomonadota > Alphaproteobacteria > Hyphomicrobiales > Phyllobacteriaceae > Phyllobacterium > Phyllobacterium sp. TAF24. The sequence goes on from NZ_JBFRDN010000007.1 coordinate 73,742, forward strand.
AATGGGTGAGAAATCGCGACAGAATGGCCGATGAACAGGCACCGTCCACATCGTAATCGCCGAAAATCGCCACCTTTTCGTGTTTGCCGATGGCCTGCGCAATGCGGAGAGCGGCCTTCTCCATATCGGTGAGCGAGGCTGGATCAGGCATTAGCCCCTTGATTGTCGGATCCATGAAGGCCGGCGCATCATCGACACCAACGCCGCGCCCGGCAAGAACACGGGTGACAAGATCGGGAAAACCATGGTTCTGCGCCATGGCAAGGGCAATGTTGGCCTCGCGCGGTCCCAGCCGGTCAATCCATTTGAGACCGGTTGCCGAGTTTTCAACGCCGAGGAAGAGCCGTTCTGGTGCCATGCAACGCTTCAATCATCCGGCGCACCTGAATGCAATGCTTCGAATGATGTATCCGGTGAACAAACCGGCAATTACTGGGCGGGCGCTGGCGTAACGGCCCCATTTGCAGGCGCGACCGCACCATCTGCCGGTGGTGGTGGCGGTGCACCGATGTCATGCATTGTTGTGGCAAGCGAGGTGGCAAAGTCGGAAAGGGTGCGTTCCGCCGCTTCCTTGCTGCCCTTGGCATAGTTGGCGGCGGGCTGGATCAGCAGATAGCGGCTATGCATGCCGACAACACAGACGAGAAAGGCGTGCTTTTCCTGTGCCGCGTCGGCGCTGACACAGGGCATTGCCAGCCCTGCACTGTATGGCAGTGTACTCTGCACGGCTATTTCGCCAGGTTGCGTTGAATGATACTGGGTCGCCTTCTCAAACAGATCGCGAACAACTGGATCATCCGCCCCGTCCTTGATGGGATAGGCGGCTGCCTTGTTGTTGGCCTTGACGCCCGCCATTATCACCGTTGCCTTGGCATCCACGGCTTCGTATTCCGCCGTTACACCGAAATCCTGCGGATTGACGCTGTGCTTGACCAGGGTGAATGGCCCGACAGTCTGCGGAAAGCGATCGGCGATCGAATTGGATCGATACCCTTGAATAAGATCAAGGTAGGGGTCCTGCGCAAACGCAGTGTTACCCGGCCCTGCAACTACCAGCGCCGAAACAATGCAAGCGGTTATTTTCGTTCGGATATTCATGGCTTTAACACTCATATGAACTCCCGATATGAAAATAGCTCAAAAAGCATGGCCCCAATAGGGCAATTCCTACTGAGCCACGAATGCAGTTAACAAAATGCCCTGCCACTCGGGTGAGCAGCAGGGCAAAAAGTGTTTCAATTGCCAGATCTTACTGGAATTTGCTCATATCCTGATGCTTTGCCTTGATCTCGCGCACGGTCTGCGAATGCGAGCGCATGACGATGGTATGGGTCTGGATATAGTCACGGGCGAACTTGACGCCTGACAGCATATTGCCGTCGGTAACGCCAGTTGCGGCGAAAAGAACGTCACCCTTGGCCATTTCTTCCATGGTGTAGATCTTCTTGGGATCACTGATGCCCATCTTGGCCGCACGAGCGATCTTGTCGTCGCTGTTGAGCTGCAACCGGCCCTGCATTTGCCCCCCGATGCAACGCAGCGCTGCGGCAGCCAGAACACCCTCAGGCGCGCCGCCAATACCGATATAAATGTCGATGCCCGTTTCATCCGGGTCTGTCGTATGGATCACACCGGCCACGTCGCCATCACCGATGAGGCGGATCGAAGCGCCGGTTGCACGCACTTCCTCGATCAGACGCGCATGGCGCGGGCGATCCATGATGCAGGCGGTAATCTCGTTGATTGGAACGCCTTTAGCTTTTGCAACGGCAGCAATATTCTCGGCAGCGGATGCATCAAGCTGGATGATACCGGCGGGATAGCCCGGTCCAACGGCAATCTTTTCCATGTAAACATCAGGCGCGTAAAGCAGATTGCCTTTTTCGGCGATCGCGATCACGGCGAGCGAATTGGGCAGGTTCTTGGCGCAGATGGTCGTGCCTTCGAGCGGATCAAGCGCAATATCGACTTCCGGGCCGGTGCGTGTACCGACTTCTTCACCGATATAGAGCATCGGCGCTTCATCGCGCTCACCCTCGCCGATCACCACGGTACCGCTGATTGGCAGACGATTGAGTTCCTGACGCATGGCATCCACAGCGGCCTGATCGGCAGCCATTTCGTCGCCGCGTCCGCGCAGACGCGCTGCCGCCACGGCGGCACGTTCGGTCACGCGGACAAGCTCAAGGGTCAAAATACGGTCGAGGCCCATTGAAGTCTGGTCGGAAGTTTTCGGCATAAATCTATCCTGCGTTCGTGTGGAGATACCCAGTTGCGGATCAACAGGGCTCTTCCTAGCATTGCTGTGCAAACCTTTTGTCAAAGTCATGCCGCAGCGGCAAGACCCCGCCAGCAGGAAAGTGCCCTCACCGAAAAAGCTAATCGATTAAACGGGCTAGCAGCCGTTCACGAAGCAATACAGTGCTTTTACAAAGGGTCATGTGGTTGGCTTTTGTGTGAGGGGGTGTGGTTCGTGGTTCGTGGTTCGACAAGCTCACCATGAGGGGCTTGGGTGGATGCAACGATAATCGCCAACGTTGCAGACTACCGACATTGCAGAACCTGACTCCCTGCAACCCACCCCTCTCCCTCATGGTGAGCTTGTCGAACCACGAACCACGCATCACGCACTGTGGTGATGCAAAGCAAATCTCCTTACAAAGAAACCACTGTCGTCCATTCCGAAAGCTGCATTGTTCCGGCACGCATGGGCGCTTCGATTTCGATCAGCAATGGAGCATGGGCAGCATGGATATTGAGCGTTGGAAACCACAATCGGTTTTTGTCGACGACAATCAGCAATCCATTCGTATCGCCGACCGGAGAAAATGTATCGGTCTGGGGCGGAAACGGCGGCACACCGAACCCGGCCCTCAACAGATCAACGGATGTTTTGACGTTCTCAACAGCAAAACCAATCTCGGCAATGGAAAATGGCTGCGGGCCAACAAAGGGCAGACCGCTATATTCATCATGGGCAATATATTCCAGAATAATCCCTTCGGGGCCGATGAAGTAAAGTGAACGCGAATGCCAGCCCTGCGGACCGGTAACAACATCGCTGTCACCGACGGAAATCAGTCCAATGCGCCTACCCAACCAGTCTCTGATCCGCTCGAACTTTGTCGGTGCAATGCCGAACGCCAGATGATGCACACCGCTGAATGCTGTGCCCTGCTCCATCACAAGGCGGCTGTAACCCACAGTTACAACGGCATGGCTGATATGCTCTTCAACCGGCAACTGGAGTATATCCCGATAGAAGGAAACAGCCGCGCTTAAATCCTGCACAGTGATGCGCGCAGAGAAAATCTTCATTTCACATATCCCTGAAAATCATTCGATTTGCCCAACGTAATTCCTCAAGCAAGGTTGAGGTCAATAGCCGTAAACATCTGTTTTAGATATATTTTGGTGCATAATAACAAAACGCCACCCCTTGGAATACAAAGGATGGCGTCTGAACCGGGTAAATAATCTGGCCTGTTAGCCAGCGCGCTCGATGCGGATCATTTGCGGCTTGTCGGTGGCATGTCCATCCTTGACGATGCCTTCCAGCGCCTTTTTGACGGCGGCCTCGGTCGTCTCATGCGTGACGAGAATGACAGTCTTGGTCGCATCTGGATGGCTTTCCGGCGTCTGACGTTGGACGATCGATTCCAGTGAAATGTCATTATCGGCCATACGCTTGGCAATGGCGGCAAAAACACCGGCGCGGTCATGCACCGTCAGGCGAATGAAATAGCCGCCCTCATGCGAGCGCATCTTGGCGCGTTTATAGGGTGCGAGGGCTTTTGCCGGTGTGCCAAATACCGGTCCATGCTGGAAACCTGGACGGCTTTTGGCGATATCGGCAAGATCACCAATGACCGCCGATGCCGTCGCCGCGCCGCCTGCGCCCGGTCCTGACAATAGCAATTCGCCAAGCAGATCGGTTTCAATGGCCACCGCATTGGTCACGCCATGCACCTGCGCAATCACCGATTCGACCGGAACCATGGTTGGATGCACACGCTGCTCGATACCGCTATCGGTTTTGAGGGCAACGCCAAGCAGCTTGATGCGATAGCCGAGTTCATCGGCGGCTTTGATATCGGCCAGCGAAATATTGCTGATGCCTTCAAGGTAAATATCATCGGCGGCAATCTGCGTGCCAAAGGCGAGACTGGTCAGGATCGCCAGCTTGTGCGCCGTGTCGTTACCTTCAATATCGAAAGTCGGATCGGCTTCCGCATAGCCAAGACGCTGCGCGTCGGCGAGACAATCCTCAAACGAAATGCCCTCATCCCACATCCGCGTCAGGATGTAGTTGCACGTACCATTCATGATGCCATAGACGCGCGACACGGTGTTGCCGGTGAGCGATTCACGCAAGGCCTTGATAACCGGGATACCGCCAGCAACCGCCGCTTCGAAGTTGAGCAGAACGCCCTTTTCCTCGGCAATCTTGGCAAGAGACACGCCGTGCTTGGCCAGAAGCGCCTTATTGGCGGTGACCACATGACGGCCGGACTTGAGCGCAGCTTCAACCGCAGCGCGGGCTGGCCCTTCATCGCCGCCGATCAGTTCAATAAAGACGTCGATATTATCAGACTTCGCCAAGGCAACGGGATCATCGAACCAGGTGGCAGATGAGAAATCCACGCCGCGATCCCGCTTGGCGTCACGGGCCGAAACAGCGGTGACGATGATTTGCTTGCCGCACTGACGGGTGAGCATATCGCCCTTGTCCCGCAAAATTTTCAGGACCGCAGCACCAACAGTGCCCAGTCCGGCGATTCCCACGCGCAGCGCATCACTCATCGTTCATTTCCCTGAAATATCTAGCCTGAAACGGCGCCCGAAGGCGCCGCGAGTTCCGGTTTCGGCTTACCGCTTAGCGGCGCGCGTTCAACGGAATGACGTTGTGCAGCTTTTCATCCGCCGTTGCAAGAAACCGCTTGAGGTTACGGGCTGCCTGACGAATGCGATGCTCGTTCTCGACCAGCGCAATACGGATATAGTCATCACCATGTTCGCCGAAGCCAATACCGGGCGCAACGGCCACATCCGCATGTTCGATCAGAAGCTTGGAGAATTCCAGCGAGCCGAGGCTGCGGAATTTTTCCGGGATCGGTGCCCAGGCGAACATGGTTGCCGCCGGTGATGGAATATCCCATCCGGCGCGGCCAAAACTGTCGACCAGAACATCACGGCGATGCTTGTAGATCGAACGGACCTCCGCAATGTCGGAACCATCACCGTTCAATGCAGCAGCGGCAGCAACCTGAATGGGCGTGAATGCACCATAGTCGAGATAGGATTTAACCCGGGTGAGCGCCGAAATCAGGCGTTCATTGCCAACGGCAAAGCCCATGCGCCAGCCGGGCATGGAGAACGTCTTTGACATGGAGGTGAATTCCACGGCCACATCAATAGCGCCCGGCACCTGCAAAACAGATGGAGGCGGCGCATCATCGAAGTAAATCTCCGAATAGGCCAGATCCGACAGAATGATGATTTCATTCTTGCGGGCAAAGGCAACCACATCCTTATAGAAATCCAGCGATGCCACATGGGCTGTTGGATTGGATGGGTAATTGAGGATCAGTGCCAGCGGCTTGGGGATCGAATGACGAATGCCACGCTCCAGCGCCGGAATGAACTGGTCATCGGGCATGGCCGGGATCGAACGGATCACGCCGCCGGACATGATGAAACCGAAAGCGTGGATCGGATAGGTCGGATCGGGGCAAAGCACCACATCACCGGGCGCGGTGATCGCCTGCGCCATATTGGCAAAGCCTTCTTTCGAGCCAAGCGTTGCCACAACCTGCGTGTCCGGATTGAGCTTGACGCCGAAACGGCGCTCGTAATAGGCGGCCTGAGCACGCCGGAGACCCGGAATACCCTTGGATGAAGAATAACGATGGGTGCGCGGGTCCTGAACAGCCTCGCACAGCTTGTCGACAATACCCTGCGGCGTCGGCAAATCGGGATTGCCCATACCCAGATCGATAATGTCCGCACCCGCCGCTCGCGCGCTCGCCTTCAGGCGATTGACCTGTTCAAATACGTAAGGTGGCAGGCGGCGAACTTTATGAAATTCTTCCATAGGTTTGGGTCCGGTAAAATGGGTTTAATGTGCGGGTGCGCTATACACCCAAACTGCAAAGCGGTCGAGCAATGATTGACCTTTTGTGTCTTGCACTTAAGTCAATTGCTGCGATGCCATCCAGCTTGGGATTTCTTAGGAAGACACTGTGAATGCGGTGTCTTCGTGACTATGCAAGGCAGCGTGTTATTGCGTGCCTTCGATGGCCTTCAGATCATCCTGCTGTTGCTGGACCAGCTTCTTCATTTCCGCCTGTCGCCGCGCAACGGCGGCGGGATCGGCGGTGGCATTGCCCTGCCCGCTTTTGGCAGCAACAAGCTTCTTATGCACTGCGTCCTTCTCTTGCGGCGTAAACTGCGCGGTCTCGCCCTTCGGATCGGGTGTGAACACCGGATAGGTGCCGGTATTGACCGGACCGGTCAGCGGCGAGTTGGACATTGGCTCCGGCGGCATGTTCGCACAGGCGCTCAGACCAGCAATCAGAACGGCGCCAACCGAGAAGCGGATAATGGTTTTGACCGAGATATTCATTGTTTGTCCTGACTGCCGGAATCGATATTCATCATGGTGATAAGAATTGCAGGTTAGAGGGATAGCATTAGAGCCCCGTACATTCAAATAGGTTCAATTCTGTTTCTCCAAGGGAAATACAATCTGCGGGCAAGGTGACAACACCATCATCTTTCCTGCAGAATGGCTTCAATTGAATGTCCGTTGCTCTGACTTGTGGTATCATGTCTATTATGCTGATCGGGAGGATCGGCGGGAGGAAGTGAATATATGGATAATCACGGCGACAAGACCGGAAAAACGCCGAACCTCGATCATTATGTCATCAAGGACCCTGAAGCCTTCGCGCGTAATGTCGCCCATATGATTGAGCAGGCCGGCAAGGCCGCTTCCGCCTGGGTCGAGCCGCGTGAAAAAGGTCTGAAGCGCGACACGATTGCCGATCCCGTCACCGATGTGGTGAAAACCCTCTCACGCGTTTCCGAGTACTGGTTATCGGAGCCGGGCCGTGCGCTTGAAGCCCAAACCAAGCTTTTCGCCAGCTACATGACCATCTGGTCCAACTCCATCCGCCGCATGAGTGGTGAAGAGGTTGAAGATATCGTCAAGCCCGACAAAGGCGACAAGCGCTTTTCCGATGAGGACTGGGGCAAGAATGCCTTCTTTGACTTCCTCAAACAGGCTTATCTCGTCACCGCAAACTGGGCTGGCGAGTTGGTCACCCATGCGGAAGGCCTTGACGACCACACGCGCCACAAGGCCGCGTTCTATGTCAAGCAACTGACCTCAGCCATATCGCCAAGCAATTTCCTTTTGACCAATCCCGAGCTTTACAAGGAAACGGTCGCCAGCAATGGCGAAAATCTGGTCAAAGGCATGAAGATGCTGGCGGAGGATATTGTCGCCGGTGGTGGTGATTTACGCCTGCGTCAGTCAGACCTGACGAAATTCACCCTTGGCGAGAACGTCGCGACCACGCCCGGCAAGGTCATTGCCCGCAGCGACGTCGCCGAAATCATTCAGTATGAAGCATCCACAAAGGACGTGTTGAAGCGTCCGCTGCTGATCTGCCCGCCATGGATCAACAAATTCTACATTCTTGATCTCAATGCCGAAAAATCCTTCATCAAATGGGCCATCGATCAGGGTCACACCGTTTTTGTGATTTCATGGGTCAATCCCGATCATCGTCACGCGCTGAAGGACTGGACCGCCTATATCAATGAAGGCCTCCGCTTTGGCCTCGATACAGTCGAGAAAGCCACAGGCGAAAAGGAGGTCAATGCGATTGGCTATTGCGTTGGTGGCACCCTGCTCAGCGCCGCCCTTGCCCTTTTCGCGGCAGAAGGCGAAAACCGGATCAAAAGCGCCACACTTTTCACCACCCAGGTCGATTTTACTTACGCTGGTGATCTCAAGGTCTTTGTCGACGAGGATCAGATTCGCGCGCTGGAAGCCGCGATGTCCGCCGAGGGCTATCTCGATGGCACACGTATGGCGACAGCCTTCAATATGTTGCGCTCAGGCGATCTGATCTGGCCCTATGTCGTCAACAACTACATGCGCGGCCGCGATCCGGTGCCGTTTGATCTTCTCTATTGGAATGCCGACGCGACACGGATGAGCGCCGCCAACCACTCCTATTATCTGCGCAATTGCTATCTCGATAATAATCTGGTGCGCGGGATGATGAAACTGGCAGGCGAGAACCTGTCATTGGGCAACGTCAAAATCCCCATCTACAATCTCGCAGCCAAGGAAGACCATATTGCCCCGGCTTTGTCAGTCTTCACTGGCTGCAAATATTTTGGCGGCGATGTCACCTATGTGCTTGCTGGCTCGGGTCATATCGCTGGCGTCGTCAACCCGCCTGCCAAGAACAAATACCAGTACTGGACCGGCGATTCACCCGTTGGGGCATTTGACGAATGGCTCACCAAGACCACAGAACATCCCGGCTCCTGGTGGAATCATTGGCACAAATGGATCGAATCGCAGGACGAAAACCGCGTCCCAGCCCGCATACCCGGTGAAAATGGTTCGGAAATCCTCGCCGAGGCCCCCGGAACCTATGTCCGCATCCGCGTCTGAAAACCCGCTATTTTGCTGGCTTTTAAGTTTATCGAAGCGTTGAGAACCGTGGCAGGAAAGTGGCTAATCACTTTTCTGCCTCATTCTCACTATAGCCAAACGCTTGTAGAGACGTTTAAAAACCGTTAACTTTACCAACTCTCTGCCGGTGTTTTTTGCACTTCAACGAAACTTCGCGAGCGTCCTGCTCATAAGAAAAGCGGATTGGACTGAACCTTTGCAAGCGCCGGAAAAGACGAGACGGGGGAATCGTTGAACAAACTGTCAGCCTCAGTAGCGGCCTTCCGGGCAAGCACCGTCATATGCGTTGTCACGCTTTTTGCGATGGCAACGGTGTCGTGCACGTCTACGGGCTCGTCGCCGACAGCAGGTTCAGTCCTCAGTGTCGCCCCAACAACGACCACGACATCCACGGCTACCGCCAATGCAATGCCTGTGACTGGCTCGGAAAGTGTCTCTCCGGAAGCATTGGCACTTGCTGGCGGTTCAGAAACCAATGCGCTGAAGGCTGTCAATGAGGCCGCCGCGCAGCCGGGGCAGGATAAGCTTGCCGCCGCCAACGCCACGCCGTTGCAGGCAGGGAAAGAGGCGGCTGCCACGGCTACACCGGGCAAGATACCCGGCAAAACCGCGCTTTTCGGATCAAGCACACCGACACCACAACCGGAAGCCCAGCAGCAGATTGCAGCGCTGGCACCAGCAGCGGCAAAGCCACCGGTAAAAACTTCCTTGTTTGGCAGTTCCACCAAAGCTGCGGAACCGGCAGCGGCAGAGCAACCGCAGCAGGTTGAAACGCCTGAGGCCAGCAGCAAGGGCGCAAAAGCGGCTCAAGCCGCGGAAGCACAGGCAGCCGCAGCCCAAACAAGGCCGGGCGCAGGCAAGGACAACGGGCGGCTGGTGCGGCTCTTTTCCAATAACAATGCTGCCCCGCCGTCAAAACGTCTCGTAGCCGTCATTCAACCCAAGGCACAGGCTCAGCTCAAGGCACTCAGCAGCGATAGTCAGGTGCAAATGGCCGGACTACCCTCTCCTTCTGATTACAAGCCGACCGAGCATCTTGCCTCGCTACCCGGCGTGCGCCCCAATGGCGGCATTGTCATCATGCAGCGCGACAGCCTTTATCAGGATGATGATGAGGGGTCCGCAGCGCCGGTGATTCTCGCTTCAGCGGCCGGACTCGCCCGTCTTGCTCCCAATGGCCTCAGGGTTCAGCGCGAAAGCGTCGACGTAGCCTGCCTGAAACCGCAACTGGTTGGCATACTGAAAACAATCGAACGCCGTTATGGCAAATCGGTTATCGTCACCTCCGGCTATCGCAGCCCGCCCTACAACCGGCTGGTGAACGGTGCAAAGGCCTCTTTGCACATGTCCTGTGCCGCCGCCGACATTCAGGTTCCCGGTGTTTCCAAATGGGAATTGGCAAATTTTGCCCGGTCAATGCCGGGGCGTGGCGGCGTTGGCACCTACTGCTATACCGAATCAGTACATGTCGACATCGGCCCGACTCGCGACTGGAACTGGCGTTGCGGTCGTCGTCGCAGCTAGTATAAATCGATAGTAGCGGCAATCCTTCTGCCCGGCACGCAGTATATTTGCCCACAGGCACCGCAACAATTTTCACTTTTCCCAAAAAAGAATGAAATATGGGGTTGCAGTCGAAAAACTGTTTCACTATAAGCCGCTTACCTGCAGGCGCCCATCGTCTAGCGGTTAGGACGGCGCCCTTTCACGGCGCAAACAGGGGTTCGATTCCCCTTGGGCGTACCAGGTTTTCTCCCCGGAAAATCAATGATTTATAACAGCTGGCTAACAAGCCTGCGGGTCGTATGGTCATATGAAACGGCCAGCCCTTGAAGGAGCCGGCCGTTCTGTCCTTGGTCAGTATTATCAGTTTGCAGGCGCCGGTTTTGCTGGATCCGGTGCGGGAGTTGCCGGAGCTGCATTGGGTTTTGCAGGTTCCGACGTGGTCGCAGGTGGCGTCGTACCACCCCCTGATTGCTTGTTGTCACAAGCTGCCAACGTGAACGCAGCGATCGCTAGAATCGGTACAAGAAACTTATAGTTCATCGTGTCTCCTCCTATGCGTTTCACCCGCCTTAGGCAGGCAAGACACAGGATGTGACACTCAAAGCGATGAGAACAGCCCGCGGCGTTCAAGCTTTGTCACTGACTGTTAAAGAAAGTTATGAGGTTGTATTCCTGACCTGACCTATCATGAATCACTGCTGAGATTCCGATCTTTAGCAGTAGGGTTCGGTTTAACCTCCAAACGAACCCGAATTCTCCCACCCCAGAGCAAATTTGCCTGCCCCTTAAAAGGCAGGCTTTTTTTCGCCTTTTGTTTTTACACAGTGCGGATGCAATGCCTGCGAATGAGCATAACTGAGCCACAATCCCGGCACGTTTTTTCTGTCTCTTCGGCTCATGCAGGAAAACATAATCATGAGCAAACAAACGAAAACAACGCTGACATTCTTTCTGGCTGGCCTTGCTGCTATCGCCGCAGTGCTGACCGCGGATATGTCCCTCGCAGATGTGATCCGCACAGTCCAAAATCTGTCCTGACGGCTGAAAGCCTGTCCTGACGGCTCAAAGCCTGTCCTGACGGCCCTAACGCCTGTCCTGATTACAGATTGTTCCGGGCCGCCGGTTCGGATAGATCTCGGACATGATTTTCTCCACGCCCCTCGCCACCGGCAAACTGGTCCAGCGCTATAAACGATTCCTCGCCGATATCATTCTGGACGACGGCATTCCGATTACCAGTTCCGTTCCCAATACAGGTTCCATGCTCGGGCTCACTGATCCGGGCATTCGTGTCTGGTTATCCCAGTCCGACGATACGAAACGCAAATATGCGCACACGCTGCAAATCGTCGAAGCACAGGGCACATTGGTTGGCATCAACACCGGCCTGCCCAACCGCATTGCCGAGGAAGCTATTGTGGCAGGTCTATTGCCAAGTCTCGCCGGATATCGCGAACTCAGGCGAGAGCAGAAATACGGCTTGAACTCGCGCATTGACATTCTGCTGGCCGATCCGGAACGGCCCACTGCCTACGTGGAAGTGAAGAATGTCCACTTCTCCCGAACGGCGGGGCTGGCAGAATTTCCCGATTCTCCGACCGCCCGTGGCGCAAAACATCTGGACGAGCTAGGCAACATGGTTGAGAATGGTCACCGTGGTGTCATGCTCTATGTGATCCAGCGCGATGATTGCGACCGCTTGAGAATCTGCGGCGATCTTGATCCGGTTTATGCAAGGGCATTCGAGCGGGCAATGGGTCGTGGGGTTGAAGCTTACGCAATAAAATGCCACATCACACCTTCGGGTATCGCAGCAACAGGCGCGATACCCATTATTGATTGACGCCAAGCGGAAAGCACCATGGTTACCTATCTTGATGCGCAGACTGCGCCCCTGAAGAACACCGGACAGATCAGGCTGCACGGCCCTGACGGTTTTGCGGCCATGCGCAAAGCTTGCCAACTGACCGCACGCTGCCTCGATGAGCTTGCGAGCATTGTTGCACCCGGCGTCACCACCAATACCATCGATCGCTTCGTCTTCGAATTTGGTGCCGATCATGGCGCCCTGCCCGCAACGCTGAACTATCGCGGCTACACAAAATCGTCCTGCACCTCGATCAATCATGTGGTCTGCCATGGCATTCCCGATGACAAGCCAATGCGTGAAGGCGATATCGTCAATATTGACGTCACCTATATTCTCGACGGCTGGCACGGCGACTCCAGCCGCATGTATCCGGTTGGCGAAATCAAGCGCGCTGCGGAACGGCTAATGGAAGTAACGCATGAAAGCCTGATGCGCGGCATTGCAGCCGTCCGTCCCGGCGCGCGCACCGGCGCTATCGGCGCAGCGATCCAGAATTATGCGGAAGCGGAGCGCTGCTCGGTTGTACGTGATTTCTGCGGCCACGGCGTTGGCCAGCTGTTTCATGATGCACCGAACATCCTGCACTACGGCACACCCAATGAGGGCGTCGAATTGCGGGAGGGCATGATTTTCACCATCGAGCCGATGATCAATCTTGGCCGTCCGCACGTCAAAGTGCTCGCCGATGGCTGGACCGCAGTTACGCGTGACCGCTCGCTGACGGCACAGTACGAACATACAGTCGGCGTTACCAAAGATGGCTGCGAAGTCTTCACGGTATCACCGGCAGGCCTGTTCGCCCCGGGACTGAAACTCGAATAGAATGCAGAGGCCCATGAGCGAAGACGAGCCACAAAAGACTTTCTTCCTCAATGAGCCTTCCCCAAACACCCTTCAGAAACAACCTGGTGTTGAAAAAAGCGCTGGCACGTCGAATCTTGCCAGCAAACCGGATGAGCCAGTCGAGCCTCATTACACCGGTCACCGCGAGCGCATGAAGGAGCGTTTTCTGAAAGTGGGCCATCAGGGCTTGGCTGACTATGAAATGCTGGAAGTGCTGCTTTACCGCTCGATACGGCAAGGTGACACCAAGCCGCTCGCCAAGGCGTTTTTGGCGCGCTTCGGCAGTCTTGCGGAGGTATTGGGTGCACCAGAGCATCTGCTGCTGGAGGTGAAGGGCTGTGGGCCCGTTGTGGCCTTTGATCTTAAACTCATCGCCGCCTTCACGCACCGCATCATACGCAGCGATATGAATCAGCGCACTGTGCTCGGCTCATGGGGCAAACTGATCGACTATTGCACTGCCGCCATGGCGCACGAACAGCGGGAGCAGTTGCGTATTCTATTTCTCGACAAAAGAAACACCCTGATTGCCGACGAGGTGCAACAGGTTGGAACAATCGACCATACGCCCGTTTACCCGCGTGAAGTCATCGCCCGGGCACTGCAATTGTCAGCCAGCGCCATTATCCTTGTCCACAATCATCCCTCCGGCGATCCGACACCATCGAAAGCCGATATCGAAATGACCAAGACCATCGCCAATATCGGCTCGCAAATGGGCATCGTGGTCCATGATCACCTCATTATCGGCAGGAACGGCCATGCCAGCCTCAAGGGCATGAAACTTTTTTAGCCCTGTCAAAATTGCATTCGAACCGCAATCGCGATCAAATGCCCTCTCCCGGCGGCGTGTAGTTGAATGCCGTGCATATGTGGAGAGTTTCATGAATTCGGTTGAGAAAGCGATCTGGTACGTTGAAGGGCATTTTGCCGAGGACATAACGCTCGACGATATTGCCGGCGTTGCAGGTCTTTCGCGGTTCTATATGTCGCGTGCATTCGGCATTTTTGCCGGGCGCTCGGTCAGCAGCCATATACGTGGCCGCAGATTAACGGAAGCAGCGAAATCCCTGTGCGAAGGCGCCCCGGATATTCTCAGTGTCGCGCTCGATGCCGGTTATAGCTCCCACGAGGCATTCACGCGGGCGTTCCGCGATCAGTTCGGGCTTACCCCCGAACAGGTTCGCGCACAGCGCCATGTCAGAAACATCCCATTGGTGGAGCCGATGAAAATGGATCAGCAATTTATTATCAATCTCGAAGAACCGCGCATCGAAAATGGCAGGCCGATGCTCATCGCAGGCATAGGTGAACGCTATAGCTGCGAAACAAGTTCAGCCATCCCGGCACAATGGCAACGCTTCGGCCCCTATTTCGGCCATATCAACGGCCAGATCGGTGATGTCGCCTATGGTGTCTGCTGCAACGGCGATGATGCCAGTAATTTCGACTATATTGCTGGTGCTGAAGTGAAAGATTTCTCGGATATTCCGGCGGAGTTCGCGCGGGTTCGCATACCCGCCCAGACCTATCTGGTATTCTCGCACCGGGATCATATCTCAACCATACGAAGCACAATCATGACGATCTGGGGCAAATGGATACCCGAATCCGGTCATGTGCTGGCTGATGCGCCCAATTTTGAGCGCTATGGACCGGAGTTTGATGCGCGAACTGGCAATGGCGGGATGGAAATCTGGATTCCCATCAATAGCTGAACATATCCTGACACAGTGCTGTCAGCAGCAAATCCGCTATGATGAACACATGAGAGCGGAGAAACCAGCATGTTACAGGCCTGTCTCAACGGAGGACGGACGCGGGAATTTCACCCTGCTGTTCCGTTTACAGCATCGGAAATAGCCGGGGATGCGGCGCTTGTCGTGGCAGCCGGGGCGCGTGAACTACACATCCATCCACGCGGCCCGGACGGATTGGAAACACTCGATCCGGATCATGTCGCCGAGGCGTTGCAGGCTGTTCGTGCCGCCGTGCCTCATATTCCTATCGGTCTTTCTACCCATTGGCGCATAGCACCGGGCGGAATTGCCCGACAGGAACCCATCAACCGCTGGAAGACACTCCCTGACTATGTCTCGATTAATCTGATCGAAGACGATGCAGAGGATTTGATCGCCCTTGTTCTTGGAAAAGGTATCGGCGTCGAAGCCGGCCTCTGGTCTATCGACGATGCAGAACGATTTGTCAGGCTGAGCAACGCCGGAAAATGCCTGCGTGTCCTGATTGAGATCAACGAACAGGATGTTGAGGAAGGCTTGCGCGTTGCAGACGGCATACAGGCGGTCCTGAACGCGGCGGGCAGCAAACTTCCCATCCTCATGCATGGCGATGAAGTCAGCGTCTGGCCGCTCTACAGGGCGGCTGTGGAGAGAGGTTTTGACGGCCGCATCGGTCTGGAAGACGGCAATCTCCTGCCTTCAGGGCAAATGGCAAAGGATAATGCCGATCTGCTGCGCGCTGCTTTCAGCATGCTTGCTCGCTAGATATTTTTATATCTCATCGAGAAACTCATCCAGAAACCGACGTAGCCGCTCTTGCCGCGCCTGCGCTATCTGCGCGCCTTTTGCAGTATTGAATCCAGCAGTCAGTTTGAAAAGCTTCGTCTCGAAGTGATCAATGGCGAAGTTCCTATCGTCAAACTCGCGGTTGATTGCGGTCGGATCAGCGGGATCATAGAGCCCACTTCCCATTCTACCGGCAATGTAGAAACACCGTGCCGCACCAACCATACCAATGGCATCCAACCGGTCGGCATCCTGAAGGATTTGGGCTTCCAATGTACGTGGTGGAATGTTTGCAGAAAAACTATGCGCCTCAATAGCATGTGCCGCTGCTGCGATCTTGTGAGTTTGCCAGCCGATATCTGTAAGAAGGTCAGATGCCTTTTTTGCAGCCAGTTGCGAGGCTTGCGCCCGGAGCGGCGAGTTCTTTTCCACCGCTACGCAATCGTGCAGGATTGTCGACGCAACTAGTATCTCCTTGTCGCCGCCCTCCGCCGCATGGATTGCCGATGCGTTTTTCCAGACCCGCAAGAGATGCGACACGTCGTGGGAGCCATCCGTTGAACCCTCGGTCGCATAAGGCAGCAATTTTTCGGCAAGCGCCCCGAACGGCGTAAAAGCAGCAAAGGACATTGCACGGCATCTCTTTGGAATCAGTCGGAGTGCCAGCATACCCTGTTGGAAGGCGACCGCGTACACATAACAAAAAGGCCGCTCAAAAGCGGCCTTTTCATTCAATAAATCAGAAGCTTATGCTTCGTCTTCGGTCTTCTTCTTGGCGGCCTTTTTCGGCGCTGCTTTCTTGGCAGGCTTCTTGGCTTCACCAGACTTTTCGTCCGACTCGTCTTCAGCCATCAGCTCTTCCTTCGTCACCTTCTTGTCGGTGACATTGATGGAAGTGAGAAGGTGATCGACAACCTTTTCTTCAAAAATCGGAGCGCGGAGATTGTTGATTGCTTCCGGGGTCTTGCGGAAGAATTCATAAATCTGCTGTTCCTGACCTGGGTACTGACGAACCTGATCGTAAACAGCGCGCTGCAATTCTTCTTCTGTCACTTCGATACCGGCCTTGTTGCCGATTTCGGAGAGAACGAGACCAAGACGAACGCGGCGCTCAGCCAGCTTGCGATATTCTTCGCGCGCTGCTTCTTCCGTTGTGTCTTCGTCTTCAAAGGTCTTGCCAGCCTGCTGCAGGTCCTGACCGATCTGTGCCCAGATATTGTTGAACTCGGCATTGATCAGACGTTCTGGCGATTCGAACTGGTACTCACCATCGAGCGCATCGAGAATCTGACGCTTGACCTTCTGGCGGGTGAACGAGCCGTACTGGCTTTCGATCTGTTCGCGGATAACCTGACGCAGACGGTCGGCGCTTTCGATACCGAGCTTCTTGGCGGTTTCGTCGTTGATTTCGAGTTCGCCGGGCTTGCCGATTTCCTTGACGGTGATGTCGAAGGTTGCGTCCTTGCCTGCGAGGTGCGCCGCACCATATTCAGCCGGGAACGTCACCTTGATCTGCTTTTCGTCACCAGCCTTGGTGCCAACGAGCTGATCTTCAAAGCCGGGGATGAACTGGCCCGAGCCGAGGATCAACGTTGCATCGGTATCAGCGCCGCCATCGAATGGCTCGCCGTCGATCTTGCCGAGATAATCCATGGTAACGCGGTCGCCGGTTTCGGCCTTACCCTTCTTGGGCTCAAAAGTCTGGGCAGAGCTTGCAACGCGCTTGACCTGCTCTTCAACTTCCGCATCCGTAACATCCACGACTTCGCGCGTGATGGAGATCTTGGAAGCGTCCTTGAGTTCGATCGCTGGCAGAACTTCGTAGTTCAGCGTGAATTCGAAATCGGCTTCGCCGTTCAGAACCTTGTCTGCTTCCTTCTCGTCTTCAGTCATGGCGACTTCTGGCTGGGTAGCGGACTTTTCGTTGCGGTCTGCAAGGATCGTGCGCGAGGAATCGCTGAGGATCTCGTTGACGACTTCAGCCATGAAGGACTTGCCGTACATCTTGCGCAGGTGATTGAGCGGCACTTTGCCGGGGCGGAAGCCATTGATGCGCGCTTTCGCGCTGGCACCTTGGAGGCGTTCGGAAAGCTTTGCTTCCAGATCCTTGGCCGGAACGACGACCTTGATCTCGCGCTTCAGCCCTTCATTGAGCGTTTCAGTAACCTGCATGTCCAAACCTTCACTTTTTTAACATTTGTCCCGCCGTCGCCGGCCTATTAGCCAGATTGCGGGAGAAAAACTGTCTGCCATCGTGGCTTCTGGTGCAGATGGGGCGAGCCATGCCCTGACCATCTACGTTGATTTTATTGCTTTATTTCTTTTTCGGCCTGTTATTTGTGTCAGAATTCTTATCACAGAACGTGCCACAAAGCCGCGGAAGAAATTGCACCCTTACCGATTGGTGGCTCCATTTACTTGCACTGCGTACAAAAATCAATGGCACAGCCCTATGCGATTTGAAAATCCGCGCCGGTGCGCCTGAACTCCTGCACACAAGTCCGGCGCTTTCATGATCACAAAAAGAAGTGAAATATTTGTCTGATGACAACCATGTGCAACTGTGCAAATCTTGATGTGTGGGGACCATCGATAGCCATACTGGAAATGCACCATACGGAATTTTGGAACTGCCCTTGCGCTGGTCCCTATCGAGACTAAGTATTAAATCGATACAATCTGAGAAATTGACTTGTTTATCTGCGGCACCAGCGTTCCAGCTGTTCTGGTCAGTGCTCATCTGACTCGTAGCCATAAGATGAATCACCGGCGCGGACGGAGAGGCAATCGCATCTCAACAGGCACCGAAGTCTGATCGTCATGGAGGCCTGCCCTTGTCACGGAACTCTCTTTCTACACTTACCCTCGGCTTTGCACTTGCGCTCACGACCGCCTTGCCGGTGCTGGCGCAAAATGCGCCCCCGCCTCCGACAGTCACCGTAGCAAAACCTGTCGTGCGCGACGTCATCGACAGCGATGAATTCATCGGCCGCTTTGAAGCCGTCGATCAGGTTTCTGTCCGATCGCGTGTTGATGGCTATCTCGATACTGTCCACTTCAAGGACGGTGCTCTGGTCAAAAAGGGTGATCCGCTTTTCACCATCGACCAGCGGCCATACATATCGGCGCTGGCTCAGGCACAATCCGCATTGGAAGTTGCCAAGACCACGGAAACCTATGCGGAAGCACAGTTCAAGCGGACACAATCGCTGACCGGAAGTGGCACATTGTCCGTATCGACGCTGGATGATCAGCGGCGGGCGTTTCTCGCCGGTCAGGCGAGTGTGGTTGGTGCTCAGGCCGCCGTGGATGCAGCCCAGCTCAACCTCAACTATACGCAGATCACTGCCCCGCAAGATGGCCGTATTGACCGCCGGCTTATTTCGGTCGGCAATCTGGTCAATGCCAACAATACAATCCTGACATCTATCGTTTCGCTTGATCCGATTGATTTCTATTTCGACGTGGATGAGCGCAACCTGTTGTCCTATTCGAAGACGGCCCGTGAAAACGGCGCCAATCTGCAGGAAGGCGGCGGCGGTCTTGAAGTCACCGTCAGGCTGACCGATTCGAACGAGCAGCCATTCAAAGGCAAACTCGATTTCGCCGAGAACCGCCTTGACGATGCAACCGGCACAATGCGCGTGCGTGCGCGCTTCGACAATCCCAAGTTCATTCTTCAACCCGGCCTTTTTGGCCGTGTCGAAGTGGCTGCTTCGAACACATATAAGGGCACGCTCGTGCCTGATGAAGCGGTTGGCTCCGATCAGAATGAACGCGTTGTCTATGTCGTCAATGCTGACGAAACAGTCACCACCAAGCCAGTTCGTCTCGGACCGAAGCTTTACGGCTACCGGGTTATCCGCAGTGGCCTGAAGGGCGACGAAACCATCGTGGTCAACGGCCTGATGCGCATACGCCCCGGCATCAAGGTCAAGCCTGAAATCATCCAGCTTCCGCCGGAGGTTAAGGGTGCGGAGGCAGGGCAATGAGGTTTGCGCATTTTTTCATCGACAGACCGATCTTTGCGTCGGTTCTGTCCATTGTGCTGCTGATTGTCGGCGGTATCGCCTATACTCAGCTTCCCGTTGCCCAATATCCTGAAATCGCACCACCAACCATCGTTGTCCGCACCGCCTATCCCGGTGCTGATGCCGAAACTATTGCCAATACGGTCGCCACGCCCATCGAACAGCAGATCAATGGCGTCGAGGACATGCTCTATATGTCTTCCTACTCGACAGCTGACGGCTCAATGGCGCTGACGATCACCTTCAAGCTTGGCACGGATCTCGATAAGGCGCAGGTTCTGGTGCAGAACCGCGTTGCCATCGCCGTACCGCAATTGCCGCAAGACGTGCAGCGCAACGGTATCACCACGACGAAAAGCTCGCCCGATCTGATGATGGTCGTACACGTGCTTTCGCCCGATAACCGTTATGACCAGCTCTATGCGTCCAACTATGCCAACACCCGTATCCGCGACGTTCTGTTGCGGCTCGATGGTGTCGGTGAAGTTACTATCTTTGGTGAACGCCAGTATTCGATGCGTATCTGGCTCGATCCGCAAAAACTGGCCGCCTACAGCATGACATCCGCTGATGTGGTTCAGGCGCTGCGTGACCAGAACGTGCAGGTCAATGGCGGTGCCATTGGCGGGCCGCCCACATCGGGCACGAATGCATTCCAGTACACAGTGACCATGCAGGGCCGTTTCAGCGATGCCCGGCAGTTCCGCTACGTTATCGTCAAGACAAGCGGCGATGGCCGTCTTGTACAGTTGCAGGACGTCGCCCGCATCGAGCTTGGTGCGAAAGACTATGTAACGAACAGCTATCTCGATGGCAGCCCTGCCGTTGCGCTGGGTATTTTCAGCCGCCCCGGCACCAATGCGCTCGCTGCCGCCGAAACAATCCGGTCTACAATGACGGAACTCTCCAAGGATTTCCCTCCGGGCCTGAAATACGACATCGTCTATGATCCAACGGAATTCATCTCTGAATCGATTTCCGACGTTTACAAGACGATCTTCGAAGCCGTCATCCTTGTGGCACTGGTTGTGCTTGTCTTCCTGCAATCCTGGCGGACGGCAATCATCCCCATCGTTGCAATTCCAGTCTCGTTGATCGGCACCTTTGCCATACTCTCGGCATTCGGCTTCTCGCTGAATATGCTGACCTTGTTTGGTCTGGTGCTCGCCATCGGCATTGTGGTTGATGACGCCATTGTGGTGGTCGAAAATGTCGAACGAAACCTCGCGGCGGGCATGAGTCCGAAAGAAGCCTCGCACATAACCATGGATGAGGTCGGAACTGCGGTTATCGCCATTTCGCTGGTGCTGATTGCGGTTTTTGCGCCAACGGCCTTCATCCCCGGTATCTCTGGCCAGTTCTACATCCAGTTTGCCGTGACCATCTCGGCAGCGACGGCCATTTCGGCGCTTAACTCGCTGACACTTTCGCCTGCCCTGGCAGCGATCGTGCTGCGGCGGCATGACCATGCGCTGTCCAACAATCCCGCAGCACGTTTTGGACGAATGCTCGCCAATGGTTTCAATACGGGCTTCGACAAGATGGCGAACGGCTATTCATGGATCGTTCGGCGCCTTGTCGGATCGTGGGTTGGCATAGGCGCGTCGCTGCTGGTCTTTGTTGGCTTGCTCGGCGCCACATGGTTTATGGCCAATACGATCCCGCGCGGCTTCGTGCCGCCGATGGATCAGGGTTATGCCATTGTGGTCGTCCAGCTTCCTGACGGTGCATCCCTCGCCCGCACGGATGCGGTTATTGAAAAAGCGTCGAAGATCATCCGGGGTATTCCGGGTGTCCGCAACGCGGTGGCCTTTGCCGGCTTCAACGGTGCGACGTTCACCAATGCATCAAACTCCGGTGTGGTCTTTGCTCCGTTCCAGCCCTTTGCTGACCGGATCAAGAATGGCCAGACCGGCGATTCGATCATCAAGCAGATCTATGGAAGCCTGCAAAGCATTCAGGAAGCCTTCATCATCGCCGTACCGCCGCCACCAATTCGCGGCGTCGGTAATGCCGGTGGCTTCAAGATGCAGATTCTCGACCGCGACAGCTCCGATATGCGCCGCGTTCTCGGCCTTGCCTACCAGATGATGGGGGAAGCCAACCAGACACCGGGACTAACAGGCGTCTACACCACTTTCTCCGCCAATAGCCCGCAATACTTCCTCGAGATCGACAGAGACAAGGCGCAGGCGCTCAACGTGCCTATACCAAACATCTTTGAAACGCTCTCGACCAATCTTGGCACGTCCTATGTCAATGATTTCAATGCTTTCGGCCGTGTTTATCAGGTGCGGGCGCAGGCCGACCAGCAATACCGGCTGGATCGGACTGATATCCTTGCGCTGAAAGTACGCTCGGCCACGGGCGCACTGGTGCCGCTTGGCACCCTGATTGAAATCAAGGATACAAATGGCCCCTCACTCGTGCAGCGATACAATATGTATGTATCGGTGCCGCTACAGGGTAACGCTGCACCCGGTGTTTCCTCCGGTTCAGCGCTTGACAAGATGGAGGCATTGGCAGCCAAGACCCTGCCCGCCGGAACAACCTTCCAGTGGACAGAGCTTTCGCTGCAGGAAAGACAAACGGGCAACACGGCTATCCTGATCTTCGGACTTTCCGTGGTGTTCGTCTTCCTTGCCCTCGCCGCCCAGTATGAAAGCTGGGTCCTGCCACTGGCGATCATCCTGATTGTCCCATTGGCAGTGCTGGCCGCGCTGATAGGCGTCTATTTGCGAGGTATGGATAACAACATCCTGACCCAGATCGGTCTTGTGGTTCTGATTGGTCTGGCGGCGAAAAACGCGATCCTGATCGTGGAATTCGCCCGCCAGCATCAGGCAGAAGGCTCCAGTCCGGTTGAAGCGGCCATTGAAGCCAGCCGTCAGCGTCTGCGCCCGATCCTGATGACGGCTTTCGCCTTCATCTTCGGTGTCGTGCCGCTGATGATCGCCCAAGGCCCCGGCGCAGAAATGCGTCAATCACTGGGTACGGCTGTGTTCTCCGGCATGCTTGGCGTGACATTCTTCGGCCTGTTCCTGACGCCGGTGTTCTACGTCGCACTCCGCTCCATCGGGCGCAAGAAAGCGGCTGTGGAGACGCCCACGGAAGCGCCTGCCCATTAGCACTGGCACTCCCCTCTACAAATCAGATCGCGCCGGCATCCGTGCCGGCGCGATTTTTTATTGGCATCGAAATTGATCCTTTGAGGCATTGCAAAACGCCTCACTTTCACCAGACTGCTCGGCAGATTCTCAAGGAAGTGAAGCTTATGACCGTTCACGATATCCGCCCGACTGTCGACGCCCCCGATGATGATCCGCATATCTGGCTCGAGGAAATTGAAGGGACCAAGCCGCTTGAATGGGTTGCCCGGCAATCCGCAGCCACCCTGCAACGCTTTGGTGGTCAGCAATTCGAACGGGATCGCGATGTTCTGACCGCAATTCTGAACAGGCCAGACAAGATTCCGATGGTCGCACGCCGTGGCAACTATCTCTACAATGTCTGGCAGGATGAACAGAACCCGCGCGGCCTGTGGCGCCGCACCACCATGGCATCCTATAAAACGCCGGAGCCGGAATGGGAGCTTCTCCTCGACATTGATGCGCTCGCCACATCCGAGAACGATGACTGGATATGGAGCGGCGCGCATATCGAATCGAAAAAACGGCAGCGTGCCATTATCAGACTATCGCGCGGTGGCAGCGATGCGGTCGTCCATCGCGAGTTCGATATGGACAGCTTCCGTTTCATCGAGGATGGGTTCAATCTGCCCGAAGCGAAAGGCGATCTTGACTGGCTGGACATTGATACCGTCCTGATCTCGAGCGCGCTTGGCGAAGGCATGGTCACACAATCAGGTTATGCCCGCACCGTCCGTTTATGGAAGCGTGGCAGTGATCCGCTGTCTGCGCCTGTCATCTTTGAATGCCCGCCGGAATCCATGGCTGTGGGTGCAGATATTGACCGCAGCAGCGGCAGCGAGCGCATCTGGTTTGTCGAGCAGCGCTCCTTCTTTGAAACGACGGGCTGGTTGGGCGACCGTGAAGGCGCCAAACAGCGTCTGGATGTACCGGCGACGGCCTGGTGGAACTCCTACAATAAATGGCTGACCGTAAAGCCGAGGGAGGACTGGACCGTATCCGGCATCACCTACCCTGCCGACACGCTGCTGGGCATGTCGCTCCAGGCCTTTCTAACGGGCGAGCGCAATTTCCAGATTCTGTTCGAAGCGGCGCCGCGCCGCGCCCTGCAGGGCTTTTTCTGGAACGACAAAAAGCTTGTTGTCTCGTTTCTCGATAATCTTGCGCCGCGCTTCGAGATTTTCGAACCCGGCGAAGGCAAATGGACAAAGACATCCGTCAGCGCCCTTCCCGCCGAAGGTATTGTTCATCTCTGGTCGCTGGATGTCGAACATGACGACACCACGGGCGAATTGCTGGTTGCAGCACAGGACCCGATAACGCCAGCACAGGTGCTGTTGCTCGATATTGCCAAGCCAGAGGCCATCGCCGCACCGACGCTGCTCAAACAAAGCCCTGCGGTCTTTGATGCCACCGGCCTTGTTGTCACGCGGCATGAAGCTATCTCGACAGATGGCGAAGCGATCCCTTACACGCAGATCGGGCCAAAGGGTGAGACGGGTGATGCACCTGTCCACATGACTGGCTATGGCGGCTTTGGTCTGTCGATGGAGCCTTATTACAGCGCATCCATCGGCAAGTTGTGGCTGGAACGCGGCGGCACCAGCGTGGTTGCCAATCTGCGCGGCGGAGGTGAATTCGGCAGCGCGTGGCACGAGGCGGGGCGCCGGGCAGGCAAAAAGCTCTCCCACGACGATTTTGCCGCCATTGCCGCAGATCTGGTTCGTCGCGGCGTTACGCGGCCCGAACGTATAGCGGCGGAAGGCGGCTCCAATGGCGGTCTGTTGATCTCCAATATGCTGACGCGTTACCCCGAGCGTTTCGGGGCGCTGTTCTGCACCATTCCACTGATCGACATGCGCCGCTACAACAAGCTTCTCGCCGGAGCGAGCTGGGTCGACGAATATGGTGATCCTGACAAGCCTGAGGACTGGGACTTCCTGAAAGAGCTGTCAGCCTATCACAATGCTGTACCTGGTCGTCCCTATCCGCCCACCCTCATTGCAACAACACGCCGGGATGATCGCGTTCACCCCGGGCACGCACGCAAGATGGCGGCAAAGCTGCAGGCTCTTGGCTATAATACCTATTTCTACGAGCCTGAAGCTGGCGGGCATGGCTATGGCAAGGACAATAAAGAACGGGCGAGCTTCATTGCGCTTGGCTACACTTTCCTGCGCGATGCAATCGGCTGGAAGCCAGTCTCGGAGTAAACTGTTCAAACAGCAGCTTTTTCCTTTGACCCCCGGGAAGACGGTGATATAGAGACCGGCGCTTGGGGGTCGAATACGACAACCATCTGCGGATATGGCGAAATTGGTAGACGCACCAGATTTAGGTTCTGGCGGGAGACCGTGGGGGTTCGAGTCCCTCTATCCGCACCACTCTTCAATA
This sequence comes from Phyllobacterium sp. TAF24, assembly GCF_052113785.1. NCBI lineage: Bacteria > Pseudomonadati > Pseudomonadota > Alphaproteobacteria > Hyphomicrobiales > Phyllobacteriaceae > Phyllobacterium > Phyllobacterium sp. TAF24. Next base: position 98,776 of record NZ_JBFRDN010000007.1, read on the forward strand.
GATATTTCAGGATTTTAGATCGATCTGTCAAAGCCGCTTTAGTTGCGGCTTGTCAATATGCCGGCTCTTGATAAAGCAGACGTCCATTATACTTGAGCGCACTGATCTGTGCGTCGCCTGCCTTGGACACCGCGATCACAGCATCAACCGCGTGTTCGCCTTGCATCTTCTCAACAGTTTGCCCCCATCCCTCGGGAAGGTAATAGCGCTCAACGCCGTACTGAACCGCATACACGTCGTTTGTGACCGCGTAGGAATGATTGAGCGTCCGTCCGTGCAATTGAACGTCACCGGCCGCAATGTCCGTACGCTTCTGCCAGGAAGCACTGGCGAAATTCCAGCGCCCGTCCGCACCTTCCTTGACCGTAACATAGATATCGATGAGCCCTGTTGTCTCGGGCTTATTGCCCGTCACTTTGTCTGTCCCAACAGATGAAATGCCATAGCCCAGCCGCACATATTCGCCGCGCAGAAGGTCACGCGGATCAACCGGTTCCGTTGCCAAGGTGATCCTTGTACCATGGCGAAGAACCATCGCATGCTTTTCCACCATGGCGTAAAGTACACCCGATTGCAGCAGTGCAACGACAACCCCCGCCAGCAAAAAGCGATTTATTTTCATGGCGCTACACTCTTCAACAGACTCTTTTTCTGAAGGCGCCGCTCCATGCGGATGACAAAGACCGCAAGCAACAGAACCAGCACACCGACGGTGAGGAAAAAGCCGGCTGTTCCAATCATCGTGCCGATTGTTTCGAAGGCAAGATAAAGAACCTCAACACAGAAAATCGCATAGGCGCTCCACCTGATGGCAAAATTGCGGTGCCCCGACAGGGCCAAACCGGCAATCGCAAGCGCCAGAATGGCAAAGCCCGTTGTCACCTCGCGCGTCCGGCCAAACCCATGATCATCAAACTGGAAAATCATCAGCACCATGTGGGCAGCCAGAAAGCCATAGGCACCAAGACCTATACCCCATCCAGTCAGATCATCCAGAACCGGTGATCGCAATGCATCAAGCAGAAACAAGCCAAGTCCAGCGGCAAGTGACAGCCACAGGATGACACTGACATCAAGATCGAAATGAACCACACAGACAAAGACCAACAGTAAGACTGCCAGGAAATGCCGCGCCGCGTCAGCTTTCACGTACCAGATAAGGCCTGCCGCCATGACAGAAAAGACTGGTACGAGCCAGACATAGGTCAAACGTGATGCATTATCCGGCTCCACGCTTGCCGCAAGATAGATACCGGCAATGACAATGCTGGTTGAGACAAGCGTCGGTGATCGCAACAACAGGGCAGCAATAACCGTTCCGCCAGTCCACCACAGGGCAGCAGAGGCCATATCACCCGATAGATGATACATTTGACCGACAAACGCGATACCGGCGCCGAAACCTATGGCGGCGATCAGATAGAGCGCTTCGCTGAAAATCTTGTCACCCCGGCTCGCCCGCCATGCGCCGCCAAGATAACCGCACCAGAGAACAGCAAAGATCAGCCCAACGCGAACAAGCCTTGGCATGGCTTCCCAATTCGCAGCGATCAGGGACAGGAGCGCGGCGCCTAGCAGAATAGCGCCGAGGATGGCCAGAACATTGCCAAGGCCAAAGCTGACGCCCTGCCCGGCAATATCTTTGCGCAAGCGTTCTGCCGTGGCGTCATCAATCAGCCCGTCACGCTGCCACCGCGCAATATGCTTGCGCAGGGTGAAGCCGATTATCATGCCTTCTGCTCCCGATTCGAGATGTTTGACTAATAACGATAGCCGTAATGAAAACGCAATTGCAGCCGGATTCGGGCAACAAACCATGAAGATGACAATTGTGCGGCGCAGCAATTAAAATCGATTAATGATGCAATGCAGCATATGCATAGCTGGCGTGCAAACTTGGCTCTGCACATTCGGCAAGGCATCCACTATCTTCAGCTCAACGATCAAGACTGATCAACGAAACAATTTGAACCGAATGGTGAATGAAATGAACCTTATCCGCTCTTACAGCAACTGGCGCCGTTATCGTGACACGGTTTCCGAGCTGAACCGTCTGTCGACCCGCGAACTGAACGATCTGGGCATCTCCCGCTCGGACATCCCGTTCGTAGCCAAGAAGTCCGCAGTACGCTAATCGCATAACAGAATATCGCCGAGGCTCATCCTCCTCCCAGAGCCTCCGCGATCAAAGGCCGGCACTCCTCCTCCCAGTCGGTCTTTACAAAACGGCACCCACCGCACCTCCTCCCGCGGTGGGTGTTGTTGTTTCAGGCCTACCTCTGGCTGTTGAAACCCCTCTCCTCCCAATCAGCCAAACGCATAACGTCAGGTTTTCCGCCCGCTGGCTCATACCAGGAGTCGACGGCCCAGAGCGTTCCGGATTTGTCGCGCAGCACCGCTGCGAAATGCGGATAGCGGCCATCGACGAAGCTTCCGCGCGATTCCCGGCGGCTGACACTGTGATGTCGCAACAAGCCAGCATTTTGCAAATAGCGCAGGAAATGATCCGTATTGGTGGATTCATCCACGCAATCCATCTGACCCTTCTGCCGTGCTTCGCCAAATTCCATCTTTGGCCGGTCCGCCACGCCAATCACCTGTGTCGAGCGAAGCTCAAACACCTGCACGGCGCGCCGTATGGCAGCGCGCTCCGCATCGGCCGATTTGCGTCCACTTGCCATAATGGCGGCAATCCGAGTGCGATCGCCTGATGTCAACGTCACCGGTGTTTGGAAGTAACAACCATAACCATGGCAGACACGGAAGCTTTGCGCATCGGCGGAACCTGGCCAAAGTGACAGCGCCGTCAAAAGAACCAGCGACAGATAAAACCCTAAGCCTGATGTTTTCATGCGCCATTGTATCAACGGCCATAGTCAAAACCTATCACAACAGCTTGATTTGGTTACCGGCGCCATCTCTGCGGGGTAGAAACGTGCGGTGAACCTGCGTACATTCGCAGTCCCCAACCATCCTCCCCGGAGATTAAATCATGCAAAAACGCCCCCTTGGTCGCACCGGCCTTTCCATCGCGCCGCTGGTTTTTGGCGGCAATGTTTTCGGCTGGACCGCCGACAAAAAGACTTCCTTCGATCTGCTGGACCGCTTCGTCGATGCGGGCCTCAATGCAGTCGATACAGCTGATGTTTATTCACGGTGGGTTCCGGGAAACAGCGGCGGTGAATCAGAAACGATCATTGGTGAGTGGATCAAGTCCCGCAACGCACGCGATAAGGTGATCATCATCACCAAGGTCGGCGGTGATATGGGTCAGGGCAAGAAGGATCTTTCCCCTGCCTATATCGCCAAGGCAGTTGAAGCATCACTGAAACGGCTGCAGGTGGACAGCATCGATGTATATCTCTCCCATTGGCCTGATCCGGAAACGCCTTATGAAGAAACACTGTCGGCCTATGACACGCTGCTGAAGGCAGGCAAGATCAAATCCATTGGTGGCTCCAATCTCGATGCGGACCAACTGCGTGCGGCGCTTGATGTTGCCAAGGCAAACGGCCTTCCCCGTTATGACGTGCTGCAGCCGGAATATAATCTCTATGGCCGCGCCAGCTTTGACGGCAAGCTGCGCGACCTGTGCATCGCCGAAGAGATCGGCGTCATCAGCTATTTTGCACTCGCACGCGGCTTTCTCTCCGGCAAATACCGCAGCGAAGCTGATCTGGCACAGAGTCAGCGTGGCAGCGGCGTCAAGGATTATCTCAACCCGCGCGGGTATCGCATTCTTGATGCACTGGATGCGGTTGCCGCCAGGCACGGCGCCAAGCAGGCCGAGGTGGCCATCGCGTGGATCATAGCGCGCGAAGGTGTCACGGCACCCATATCGAGCGCTACATCGCTTGGCCAACTGGAAAGCCTGATCAAGGCGGCCTCGCTGAAACTTGACGCAAGCGATATTGCCGAACTTGATAACGCCAGCGCCTGACCCTTTAAAAGCCGCCACGGACAAGCTGTGGCGGCTTTTGTACCATTGAAGCGTAACGCCAAACCGTTTATTGGGGTGCTATGTCAAACACACCCGTACATATCATTGGCGGCGGTCTCGCCGGTTCCGAAGCTGCATGGCAACTGGCCGAAGCAGGTATTCCCGTCATCATCCACGAAATGCGCCCCGTTCGCGGCACAGATGCGCACAAGACGCAGGATCTGGCTGAACTTGTCTGTTCCAACTCGTTCCGCTCCGATGATGCCGAAACCAACGCCGTTGGCGTCCTGCACGCGGAAATGCGCCTTGCCAATTCACTGATCATGGCCTCGGCGGATTCCCATCAGGTTCCGGCTGGCGGCGCGCTTGCCGTTGATCGCGATGGCTTCGCTCAGGCCGTAACGGCCAAGCTTGAAGCACACCCGTTGATCACCATCGAGCGTGAAGAGATCACCGGCCTCCCGCCCGCAGAATGGGACAAGGTCATCATCGCGACCGGCCCGCTCACGGCCCCTTCTCTTGCGGAAGCCATTGGCAAGCAGACCGGTGCTGACGCCCTTGCCTTTTTTGATGCCATCGCGCCGATCGTCCATTTTGACAGCATCGACATGAATACCTGCTGGTTCCAGTCGCGCTACGACAAGGTCGGTCCCGGCGGCACCGGCAAGGACTATATCAACTGCCCCATGACCAAAGAGCAGTATGAAGCCTTTGTGCAGGCGCTGATTGGCGGGGACAAGACGGAGTTCAAGCAGTGGGAAGGTACGCCCTATTTCGATGGCTGCCTGCCAATCGAGGTCATGGCGGAACGCGGCGTCGAAACTCTGCGTCACGGCCCCATGAAGCCGATGGGCCTGACCAATGAGCATAACCCCACTGTCAAGGCCTATGCCGTCGTGCAGCTCCGGCAGGACAATGCACTTGGTACGCTCTACAATATGGTCGGCTTCCAGACGAAGCTGAAATATGGTGCACAGACTGAGATATTCCGGATGATCCCCGGCCTTGAGAATGCAGAGTTTGCGCGTTTGGGTGGTCTGCATCGCAATACCTATCTGAACTCGCCCATCCTGCTTGATCCGACATTGCAGCTGAAATCACGTCCGGGCCTGCGCTTTGCCGGTCAGATCACCGGTTGCGAAGGTTATGTCGAGTCTGCAGCCATCGGCCTGCTTGCCGGGCGTTTTGCTGCCGCCGAGCGGCTGGGGCAGAGTTTGACGCCACCGCCTGTTACAACTGCCTTCGGTGCTCTGCTTGGCCACATCACCGGTGGCCATATCGTCAGCGATGAGGAACCCGGCAAGCGCTCGTTCCAGCCGATGAACGTCAATTTCGGCCTGTTTCCACCGATTGAAGCGCCAAAGTCCGAGGGCAAGCGCCTGCGTGGCAAGGAAAAGACCAATGCCAAGAAACGCGCCATGAGCGCGCGTGCCCTTGCAGATTGCCGGGCTTGGCTGGGTTTGCCAGTGATAGCTGAGGCTGCTGAGTAACCAAAGTGTTGCAGAGCCTATGGTTCGTGGTTCGTGGTTCGTGGTTCGACAAGCTCACCATGAGGAGAGTGTGGATGAAAGGGAGTCAGGTTCTGCATTCCTTATGATCTGCAAAGTTGACGGTTATCGTTGCATCACCCCTCTCCCTCATGGTGAGCTTGTCGAACCACGAACCACGCATCACGCGCGATATCTCGCAGAACAGTACGCGATTCAAGCAAAGCGCATTGAAGCCCGGAGCATAACCCACTGGCGGCGTAGCGGCGAAACAACCGGCGTCTCATTCGCCACATCAAACCCACTCGCCTTGAGTTTCTTCAAATACATTCCTGTGAGACCAACGGGCAGATAGGCAGGGCGCAACGTTGCTGGCAGTGATTTCGCCGCGGCTTCATACTTGCCAAGGTGATCCTCAGCCAGTGCAATCATCGCATCTATCGCGCGTTTGATTGCAGCCTTATCCGTACCTTCGAGCAGCATCTCTGCGCTGCAACCGACGGCTGCCAATATATCTGCCGGAATGTAAGTCTGGCCGCGTCGCCGGTGCAGCGGCAATAGCCGCAACAATCCGGTTACGGCCTGCGCAACACCTGCATGTCCTGCAATATCCGCCTGAGCTGGTGCCTTTTCCGCATCGAGCACCAGAGATGCCAACTGGATCAATGCCGAGGCGGTCTCGCCGCAATAGCCTTCCAGATCGTTACGGCTGGGCATGGGGTCGTCATAAAGATCGAAAATGCGCGCTTCGCAGTAATTATCGAAAGCGGTGCGCGGCAGATTGTACACCTTGATCGCTTCCAGCAAAGCTGCTGCAACCGGATTACCGATAACCTCGCCATGTTCTGTCCCGTCGATCAGATCACGCCACCATTGCAATCGCACTTCGCCCGGCAAGGGATCATGAATTAGATCGCGGATACGCGCGATCTCCACGTTGAATGCGTAAAGCGCTGCCAAAGCGCCGCGCTTCTCCTCCGGTGCATAAAGCACGGAAAGATAGCGGTCCGGATCGGCATCCCGCAATAATTGCAGACAATGGGATTCATTTGCGTTCATGGGGCTGAGATACAGACAAGCGCCGGTTTAATCTACAGCAATCAACGCCGCAGCGACGGCGCGATCTTCCGCCAGCAGAACATTATAGGTGCGCACGGCGGCACCCGTGCTCATGGGATCAGAGGAAATGCGATGCTCGCGCAATACATCGCGCAGGGCCTGCGGCAGGCGGCGCAATTCCGTGCCCATACCGACAAGCAAAATCTCGATATCATCAGCCTGTTCAAGCACCAGAGCCAAATCCTCTGCGGTCAGGGCAGTTTCGATCTTCGGGGTCCAGCCGTGAATGCCGGATGGCAGACACAGGATTGATCCGCGATGCGACATATCGGCGAACCGGAACCCGCCATTGCCATAGGCATCTATCGGCGCACGGCCGGGGAAATGCGCATCCCGGATTTCAATGCCTTTGACCACAGTCCTATTCTCCGACATCGGCCCGGCGGCCATCCTCGACAACATCCCGCCCTTTTAGGCCAAACAGCATCAGCAATGGGCCTGCGACGAAGATAGACGAATAGGTCGCAACGACGATGCCAACAGCGATGGTAAGTGCAAAGGCGCGCACATCATCACCGCCATAAGCATAGAGTACGATCAGTGCCAGGAAGGTAGCCAGCGATGTCAGGATGGTACGCGACAAGGTTTGATTGATCGAGGCATCGAGCACCGCAGACAGGGAAACACCATTGCCATGCCGCCGCAGATTTTCCCGGACCCGGTCGTAAATGACAACCGTATCGTTGAGCGAATAGCCAACAATAGCCAGCAGAGCCGCAATACTCCAGAGATTGAACTCCATCTGGAAGATGATGAACATGCCGAGCAACAGCAAAACATCATGGATCGTCGCAATGATCGCGCCAAGCGCAAAATGCCATTCGAAGCGGAACCAGACATAGGCAAAGATTGCAGCAAGCGAAAGCGCAACGGCCAGCCCACCGGCCTTGGCCAGTTCGCCTGATACAGTCGGTCCTATCACATCGACGCGGCGGAATTCGTAATCCTGATCGAGTTCACCACGGATTTTAACGCCGACGGTCTGTTCGGCATTCTCGCCCTCGCCCTGACTGCCAACAGTAATGAGCGCGCGGTCATCCGATTTGAATGGTTCAATCTTCACGTCGCCAATGTTGAGGTCATCAAGCCGGCTGTACACATCATCCAGATCAATCGGGCCCTCACTGGACGCGATCTCAACCATCGTTCCGCCCTTGAAATCGATGCCGAAATTCATGCCGATAACAAAGAACAGGACGATGACTGCCACGCTTGATAATGCCGAGAAACCAAGCGTCAGCCCGCGCAGGCGCATGAACGGAATTTTCGTGTTGTAGGGAACAAGCTTCAATGCCGCGCGGGGTACTTCCTTCGGCTTTGACCACTGCACCCATGCCGAAACCATCCAGCGTGTGAGGGTGAAGGTTGTGAACAGCGTGGTAATGATGCCGACGGTGACAGTCACGGCAAAGCCATGCACGGGCCCAGTGCCCAGAATGAAAAGCACCAGAGCCGCGATCAAGGTGGTGACATTGGCATCGACAATCGTCGCCTGCGCCCGGGCAAACCCGGAATCAATCGCCTGAATGACCGAAAAGCCTGCACGTCGATCTTCGCGGATACGCTCATAGATGAGGACGTTTGAGTCAACCGCCATGCCGATGGTCAGAACAATACCAGCCACGCCCGCAAGGCTGAGGGGAACGCCAACAATGGTCAAAAACGCCAGGATCAGGATGATGTTGACGATCAGCGCTATGCTGGCGATCACGCCAAGCAGGCCATAGGTCAGCAGCATGAACAGGATGACAAGGCCAGCACCGATAAGTGCTGCAATCTTTCCAGCTGAAACAGCCGACGCGCCAAGATCCGTTCCGACCGACCGCTCTTCAATGACAGTAACAGGCGCAGGCAATGCTCCAGCGCGCATGACGATAGCAAGATTGCTGGCGCCGGACAGATCGAAATTACCGGCGATTTGCCCGGTGTTACCCGGAATGGCCTCGCTGATAACCGGTGCCGACAACACCTGATCATCGAGAACAATGGCGAACGAGTTTCCGATATTTTCCTTCGTTGCCTTGGAGAAGCGCTCAGCACCGGCACTATCAAGCTTGAATGTGATGACCGGCTGCTGCGTCGCGGTATCGACACCCGCCTGTGCACCAACGAAATTCGCATTGGTAACGATGGGTTCTTTCTTGACGAGATAGGCGACGGGCGGATCATCAAAGGAATAGACAACATCCGAGCCCGCAGGCGGCGTGCCATCAATGGCCTGCTGCACCGGCATTGATGTATCGATCATCCGGAAGCTCAATTGCCCTGTGAGGCTCAGAATGTCCTTGAGCAGCTGCGAGTCGTAAAGACCGGACACTTCAACGAGAACACGGCCACTTCTCTGGCTCTCCACATTGGGATTGGTATAGCCAAGTTCGCTGAGGCGGCGGTTCATCACTTCTATTGCCGCATCAGTCTGCGCCAGCTTGTCTTTGTCGACCTGCAGGCGGATACGCGAGCCGCCCTCCAAATCAAGCCCAAGCGCAAGCTGTTTCTTTGGAAGCCAATTTGGCAGGTTCGCCAGCTGGATGGGCGTAAACAGATTTGGCAGAGCCAGGATCACGCCTACAAGAACAACGGCCCAGATGAGAAGTGTCTTCCAGCGGCTAAAATAGAGCATGCAGTCGCGACCTCAAGAATCAACAGGGCGGCCTGATGCCGCCCCGTCACTATGACTTATTTCTTGTTATCGGCAACCGGTTCGCCTTTGACGCGTACGTCCGACACCAATGCGCGGATAACGCGAGCCTTGACGCCCTCGCCGATTTCAACTTCGAGTTCGCCGGTATCTTCGAACACTTTCGTCACCTTGGCAACAAAACCACCACCAGTGATGATGGTGTCACCGCGGCGGATGTTCTTCAGCTGCTCTTCGCGCTTTTTCATCGATGTACGCTGCGGACGGATGATCAGGAAGTACATGATCACGAAAATCAGGATGAATGGCAGGATGCTCATCAGCATTTCCGGCGCACCACCGATGCCCGTTGTCTGTGCATATGCGGGAGTTACGAACATAGAGACAGTCTCCAGAGTAATTCTTGTTTGAATGATACAGAACCTGCGGAATACAATGTTTGGAATGGGAAAAGCAACCGTGCAAAATCCCGCATCCCGCTTTTCGGTTTCCCATCAACATGATAGTGGCTTGAACGCAGAAAAACAAAGGCTTGAGAAGAATGTCCGAGGAATTACTCGCCGATAAACTTGACCGACTGATTGCCGTGCTGGAACGTATGGCACCGCCAAAAGCGCAACCCGCCAATCTCGACGGCGCTGATTGCTTCGTCTGGAACCCGGATCATCTTGCCTTTGACCCGGTTCTGAAGGTCAATCGTGTCGACATTTCCCTCATTCGCGGCGTCGATCGTGTGCGCGATATTCTCTTTGACAACACCAAGCGCTTTGCCGATGGCTTGCAGGCAAATAATGTATTGCTGTGGGGCGCGCGCGGCATGGGCAAATCATCGCTGGTCAAGGCGGTTCATGCTTCGGTGAACGCTGCGGCGCCCGGCAATGACAATACGCTGAAGCTGGTCGAGATACACCGCGAGGATATCGACAGCCTCCCCGCCCTGATGGCCGCAATCAAGGACACACAATATCGTTTCATCCTGTTTTGCGACGATCTGTCCTTTGATCATGACGATACTTCCTACAAGTCGCTCAAGGCAGCGCTTGAAGGCGGCGTCGAGGGCCGACCTGACAATGTCATCTTCTACGCCACATCGAACCGACGACATCTCTTGCCGCGTGACATGATCGAGAACGAGCGCTCAACCGCCATCAATCCCTCTGAAGCCGTCGAAGAAAAGGTTTCCCTGTCGGATCGCTTCGGCCTGTGGCTGGGTTTCCACAAATGCAGCCAGGATGATTATCTTTCGATGATCGACGGCTATGCCGCCCATTTCGACCTGCCGATGCAGAAGGAACAACTACACGCAGAAGCGCTCGAATGGTCGACCACGCGCGGCTCACGCTCCGGCCGCGTTGCATGGCAGTTCACGCAGGATCTCGCCGGGCGGCTCGGCAAAAAGCTCTGAAAAGCAAAAGGCCCGTGCATTGCTGCACGGGCCTTTTGAATTCAAGCACGAACCAATCAGGATTCGAGGAACTTCGAAGGATCAACCGGCGTCGAGTTCTTGCGAACCTCGAAGTGCAATTTTGGCGAGGTCGCATTGCCGGTCATGCCCGAGCGGCCAAGTTCTTCGCCGCGCTTCACCTTCTGGCCGCGCTGTACATTCAGCTTGCTCGCATTGCCGTAAACCGTGACCAGACCATTATCATGGCGAACGAGAACCGTATTGCCGAACTCCTTCAAACCATCACCGGAATAGATGACAACGCCGTTTTCAGCCGCCTTGATCGGGGTGCCCTCAGGAACCGAAATGTCGATACCGTCATTGCCCTTGCCGTAATTGGCAACGACACGGCCACGAACCGGCCAGCGCATCTGTGAGGCGCCGGTGGCTGATGGTGCGGATGCAACATCCTTCTCGGCATCATCGATAACCTTTTCGCTCGCCTGTGGCGGTGTGTAAGGCTTTGCCTGTCCGTCAGCCTGCGGTGCTGCCGGTGTCGTAGCCGTTGCGGCGCTCGGTGCCACGCTCGCGACGACCTTTGGCTGAACAACAGGCGGCGTTGCGGCAGTCTTGACCTGATCGACCGCGCCCTTTGCCTTCATGTTGTTGGCGACATTCTGCGCCATCGACGAGCTTGATGCCGGAATAACCAGAGCCTGCCCAAGACGAACATTACCGTCCTTCATGTTGTTGGCCTGCTTGATAGCCTCGACATTGGCACCCGTCTTGCGGGAGATGGCATGCAACGTATCGCCACTCTGAACAGTGTATGAACCGGCGTGGCTCGGTGACGTCGTATTATTGGCAGCTATCGCTGGAGCAGCAGCTGGCTTTGTCGGCATACGTGCCTCACGGCCATCCGGCGTTTTCAGCGAACCGGCTGATGATGCAAGCGGCGGAGCCTGCACATTACCCATCGGCTGCGCCGAAGCGACCTGCTGGCGAACAGGAGCAGCGCTCACTGCCGGGCGCATCGGCTGCGAGGAAACTGGCGGAAGCGCAGAAGCGCTTGCGGCACCTACTGGCGGTAGGCTGCTGCGCTGGACACCGCCCGCAGGTGGAACCGCATTGCGATTGACCGAAGCTGTGTAAGTTGAATCAACCGGCGGCGTATAACCCCGTGGGGGCGAATTCTGCCCCTGAATGATTGAACGCTGGTTGTCGCTGTAGCCGGAGCTGAAATCCGCGCTGGTGAAGCGCGACACCCCGGAACTGCAACCTGCAGCCAAAGCTGCAATCAAGAGAACGCTGGCATTCAGTGCCAGCCGCTGTGACGCTTTGTCTAGTACACTCAAACGCATCGCTTATCCCGCCCGTACTCAATACAAGAATATTGAGCCATTAAACCGCGTTAATGTTACCCGACCGTTAAAACGCATAAAAAATTTGTAAAAGATTCACCAAATCCATAAACGGTTGCGCCAACACTGCGGCGGGCGAGCCTGTCAGAGTGCTGTGGCGACACCATCCAGCAGCGGCAAAAAGCGTGCAGACATCATATCCTCACGTTCGAAACGGCTGCCGATTTTGGACAGGCGCGACACCACCTGCTTGCCATCGACAGGCCCGATCGGTGCAATCATCACCCCGTTGGACGAGAGAAGATCGACGAACTGGCGGGGCATGCTTTCAAAAGCGGCCCAGACGATAATGCGGTCAAACGGGCCGTCATGGGTCAGGCCCAGCTTGCCATCCGCATGCTTGATGAACAGGTTCTCGATCTTCAACGCCTGATGGCGTTGCTGGGCAAGTTCAATCAGCGTGCGATATCGCTCTATCGAAAGCACACGTCCCGCAAGCCGGGCCATGATTGCGGCGGTAAAACCCGTGCCGGTGCCGATTTCCAGAACCCGGTGCGTCGGCTCCAGATCAAGCGACTTGATCAAACGGGCCTGCAGATCCAGCCCTTCCATGAATTCACCGCACTCGATCGGCAGCATCCGGTCGCCATAAGCCACTGTTCCAAGATTGCCGGAAACAAAAGCCATGCGGGGCGTCGCTTCAAAAGCCCCCATAAGCCGCTGGTCCGACAACCCCAAGGACCGCATACGCAGGACGAAGGCGGCAAAGCCTTCCCGTTCAGAAAGCGCAGGCTTCATGCGAAGGCGTCCTCCAAAGTCTGGCGCATTTCGTGCGCCGTCAGATCGAGCTGAAGCGGTGTAATTGAAATATAGTTCTGGCGGATCGCCGCCACATCGCTGTCAGGCGCAGGCTCATCCTTGCCACGGCCATAACGCAGCCAGTAATAGGGCAATCCACGCCCATCCTGCCGTTCTTCAATGGTCAGCCCATGGGAAAGCTTGCCCTGCGCCGTCACGCGAACACCGGCCAACTCACCACCGCTGCAGCTCGGAAAATTCACATTCAGCAGCACACCCTTGGCAAGTTCGACGCCAAGCAATTTCTTCAGCAGAGCCGGAGCCCGCTGTTCAACAATTTCCCATGGCAGAATACGCGCGGCGCCATTCAGATTATATTCCTGCGACAAAGCGATGGAATTGATACCAAGCAAAGTGCCTTCGATAGCAGCGGCAATCGTACCGGAATAGGTCACATCATCGGCCGTGTTCGAACCGGAATTAACGCCTGACAGGATCAGATCCGGTGCTTCAGGCATCAAGTGCCGCACGCCCATGATCACGCAATCGGTTGGCGTACCACGCACGGCATAGTGACGATCATCAATCTTGCGCAGGCGTAGCGGCGTTGAAAGTGTCAGCGAATGCGCGAGACCGCTCTGGTCGGTTTCCGGCGCGATCACCCAAACATCGTCGGAAAGCTGGCGGGCAATGCGTTCCAGAACAGCAAGACCTTCCGCATGAATACCATCATCGTTGGTCAGCAGGATACGCATCGCCCTCTCCTATGCAGCTTTTTCGATTCGTTTCAGTCCACCCATGTAAGGCACAAGTACTTCAGGAACCGTAACGCTGCCGTCTTCATTCTGATAATTTTCGACAACAGCGATCAAGGCGCGGCCGACAGCCGTGCCGGAACCATTCAGTGTATGGACAAAGCGCGTCGACTTCTCGCCCTCAGGCCGGTAGCGCGCATTCATGCGGCGTGCCTGAAAATCACCGCAGACCGAGCAGCTGGAGATTTCGCGATAAGCCTTCTGGCCGGGAAGCCATACTTCCAGATCGTAAGTCTTCTGCGCGCCAAAGCCCATATCACCGGTGCAAAGCGTCATGGTGCGGAACGACAGATCAAGCCGCTTCAGCACTTCCTCGGCGCAAGCCGTCATCCGCTCATGTTCGGCAATGGAGCTTTCGGCATCGGTGACCGATACAAGCTCAACCTTCATGAACTGGTGCTGACGCAACATGCCGCGTGTATCACGACCAGCGGAGCCCGCTTCCGACCGGAAACAGGCGGTCAGCGCCGTCATGCGGATCGGCAGATCGCGAATATCGAGAATTTCTTCTCGTACCAGATTGGTCAGCGGCACTTCTGCCGTCGGGATCAGATAACGGCCTTCCGTTGTCTTGAAGAGGTCCTCTTCAAACTTTGGCAACTGCCCCGTACCATAAAGCACGTCAGCATTGACCAGCAGTGGCGGATTGACCTCCATATAGCCATGTTCCGTCGTGTGCAGATCAATCATGAACTGGCCAAGCGCCCGTTCCAGACGCGCCAACTGGCTCTTCAGGACGGTAAAACGGCTACCCGAAAGCTTCGCGGCGCGTTCAAAATCCATATAGCCGAGATTTTCACCGATCTCGAAATGCTCTTTCGGCTCGAAGGAAAAGTTCTTCAGGTGGCCAACACGGCGCGTTTCAACATTGCCGCCTTCGTCCTTGCCAACGGGAACAGTATCGAGCGGAACGTTTGGAAGCACGGCCAGCGCATTATTCAACGCCCGGTCAAGCTGACGCTCTTCTTCTTCGGCAGACTGCAAAAACACCTTGATTTCGGCCACTTCAGCCTTCAGGCGATCAGCCGTCGCCTGATCCTTGGCACCCATCGCCTTGCCGATCTCCTTGGAGGCGGCATTGCGGCGCTCCTGAGCGTCCTGCAATTTGGCAATGTGCTGACGGCGCTTTTCATCCAGCTCGATCAACCGGGACGACTGAGCTTCAACACCCCGTTTAGCCAGAGCTGCGTCAAGCGCTTGCGGATTCTCGCGGATCCATTTGATGTCGAGCATGGGAATAAAGCCGTCTTGGAGTAGTCGTTGGAATGAGGACGTGATTGTCCGGCGAAACCGATAGCCGCGTCAGGAAGAGATATCGCTATCACTGGACCCTGATTGTGCTTCAGCTTCAGCAGCTTCACGCTTTTTCTCGATCAGACGCGCCATCCAGATGGAAACCTCGTAGAGAAGGATCGTCGGGAGTGCAAGACCGATTTGGCTGAGGGGATCAGGCGGTGTGATAACAGCAGCAACGATAAAGGCGATAACAATCGCATATTTGCGTTTGGACCGTAGGCCCTCATAACCAACCAGCCCTACCCGAGCCAGCAATGTCGTGACAACCGGCAACTGGAATACGAGCCCAAAGGCAAAGATCAGCGTCATGATGAGGCTGAGATATTCTGAAACCTTCGGCAGCAGTGAAATCTGCACTTCGCCAGCGCCGCCTGTTTGCTGCATGGCAAGGAAAAACCACATGACCATGGGCGTAAAGAAGAAATAGACCAATGCGCCGCCCATGAGGAAAAGAACCGGCGATGCGATCAGAAATGGCAAAAACGCCATCCGTTCGTTCTTGTAGAGACCCGGCGCTACAAACTTGTAAATCTGCGAGGCAATAACCGGGAACGCCAGAACAATACCGCCAAACATGGCGATCTTGACCTGCGTGAAGAAAAACTCCTGCGGCGCCGTATAGATCAGCTGTGCCTTGGCCGGATCGAAACCAGCCCAGCCCACAGCCCACTGATAGGGAATGACCAACAGGTTGAACAATTGCTTGCCGAAATGGAAGCAGACCAGAAACGCCACAAAGAACGCCAGCAATGCCCAGATCAGGCGGCGGCGCAGTTCAATAAGGTGTTCGATCAGCGGGGCTGAGCTCTTGTCAATTTCGTCTTCGGCCTTGCTCAAGATTTTGTCCCCGTATCGCCAGCTTTGCCAGTGGCACGCGGCTTCGTCGTTCTTTTTGCCGGAGCCGCCTTAACAGGCGCTTCTGCTACTGTCTTGGCAGGAGGCGTGGCTTTGGCCACGGTTTTGACAGGTGCTGCCTTGGTCGCAACTTTTGCCGGAGCCGCCTTGGCTGGTACAGCTTTCTTGGTTGCCGTAGCCGCCGCCGGTGCTTTTTCAGCGGCAGCCTTCGGTTTGGCAGTCCGGCCCGACTTCGGTGTTGTGGCGGTCATCAATGGCGCAACAGGCTCCATAACCTGAGGCTGCACTTGCGTCGCACCCGGCGCAGAGGGGTCCGGAATAGCAAGATTGTCTTTGGCTGCCGTTCCCGCATCTTTCAGTGTCGAGCGGATATCTTCGCCGATCGTGCGGACGGGATCGAAGACCTTGCGAATATCATTGCGCGGATCGAGGCTCTTGGCATCGTTGATGATATCGCGCACGTCATCAAGTTCGGCCTCTTTGAGTGCCTCATCGAACTGACGCCGGAATTCACCGGCCGTGGCGCGAAACTTGGCCGTTGCCTTGCCAAAGGCGCGCAGCATTTTCGGCAAATCCTTTGGCCCGACCACCACGATCAGGACGATCACGATCACCAGGATTTCCGACCAACCAACTTCAAACATTCATCATGCTCCAGCCACGACGCGGCAACGAGGCCGCGCGCAGGACAACGCTACTATGTGCCACTCAGGACTTTGTTGTCTTTTCCTTGGTGGAATTCACCGGCTGGCTCGTCTGATTGTCGATCGTCTTGGAATTGTCAGCCGTATCGTCGTCGCTCATGCCGCTCTTGAAATTCTTGATACCCTTGGCAACGTCGCCCATCAATTCAGGAATCTTGCCGCGACCAAAAACCAGAAGCACGATCGCCAGAACGATCAACCAGTGCCAAATTGAAAAACTACCCATCTTACCCTCGCATTCGCTCAACAGTTTGAGCTCATCTATGCCTTTTCCCCGTGCTTTTCAAACACAAGTGCATAATGTTGTTTCACATTCATGTTTGTTCGGCGCAAGTGCGAAGTGAAATCTTCGTCACGAATTTTGCAAACAGGCATGTTCGCGCCACCATCGCGCATAAATGTGGCAAATAAAAACTCAATCGTTCTCAACGCGCGGCGTCAAAAGTCCAAGCTCTTCCAGATCGATATCCGTCAACGGATCTTCATCTTCGGTCAGCTCATCAGGGTCGTTGACCGGAACCGGAATGGCAAAATTGGCGGGCATGCGCGCCGAAAGAAGCCCGGCACCACGCAATTCGTCGATACCGGGAAGATCGCGCACTTCCTGCAGACCGAAATGATCAAGAAACGAGGATGTCGTGCCATAGGTAATGGGCCTGCCCGGTGTGCGTCTGCGGCCACGGAACTTAATCCAGCCCGTCTCCATCAGCACATCAAGCGTGCCCTTGGATGTTTCAACACCGCGAATGTCTTCAAGCTCGGCTCGCGTGACCGGCTGGTGATAGGCAATGACTGCCAGAACTTCCAGAGCAGCACGGGACAACTTCTTTTGCTGCACCGCCTCGCGGTTCATCAGGAAGGCAAGGTCAGCGGCGGTCCGGAATGCCCATGCGCCGCCAACCTGCAAAAGATTAATGCCGCGCTTGGAATAAACAGATTGCAACTCACCGAGCAGCGCCGGAACGTCGACGCCCGATGGCAGCCGCTCTTCCAGCGCCCTCACCGTCACCGGCTCGGCAGAAGCAAACAGAATGGCTTCCGCCATCCGCAAGGCCTCGGAGACTGGAATAGCCGATGTCCATTCCGCCTCGCGCAGATCGCTTTCATCATTGTCAGCTTGCATAAGCAAAGGACCATTGTCAGCCATTGGCCACATCCCTCATCGTTGTGAGCGGAGGTTGCCCCGTCTTTTCCGCTGGCCGCGGCGCTCTATCGCGCAGGAAAATCGGCTTGAACGCACCGGTCTGCTGAATTTCCATATGCCCTTCCCGCACCATCTCAAGGCTGGCAGCAAAGGAGCTGGCGAGCACTGTCGCGCGCTCACTGGGTGATGCAATGAATTCGAGCAGATACTGGTCCAGCGCCGTCCAGTCTTTCATCTCGCCAATGAGGCGCATCAGGATCGTGCGCGCGTCTTTCAGCGACCAGACACTGCGGCGCGCGATCTGCACATGGGAAATGGCCTGCTTCTGCCGCTGCGAGGCATAGGCGGTCAGAAGTTCGTAAAGCGTCGCCGAATAGATATTGGTCTGATCAACGATGACAGCCTCGGGCATGCCGCGCGCAAAAATATCGCGGCCAAGGCGGTTGCGGTTGACGAGTTTCGTCGCCGCGTCGCGCATGGCTTCGAGCCGTTTTAGCCGGAATTGCAGCGTTGCGGCCAGTTCCTCGCCACTCTCGCCTTCATCGCCCGGTGCCTTGGGGATCAGCAGTTTTGATTTGAGGTAGGTCAGCCATGCGGCCATCACCAGATAATCGGCTGCAAGTTCAAGCCGCAGAGCCTGCGCCTGACGGATGAAGATCAGATATTGCTCAACGAGGGCAAGCACCGAAATACGGGCAAGATCGACCCGCTGGTTGCGCGCCAGATGCAGAAGCAGATCGAGCGGGCCTTCAAAGCCCTTGATATCGATCAGCAGCGACGGCTCACTAAGGCCGCGATCCGATGTGCTTTCCCACAGCGCCTCCATGGGTGCTGCGGTCGTGCCATTGGTTTTCTGTTCCGTCGCCGTCAAATCTCTCTCGCTTCTATGCCACCGCTTCGAAGAAACGCTGGAATTCTTCCCGGATTTCAGCCTCATCGGAGGCATCCGGCTTTTTCGCATATTTGAGTGCCCGCTGCGCCCGCTCCAGTGCTTTACCGCCTAGTTCAGGCGTACAGGAGGCAACCGCCGTCATTTGTTCCATAATACCGTGGCAATGAAGCACGATATCGAGGCCCGCCGCAAAGATTGCTTTGGTCCGATCGAAATAATCCCCAGAAAGTGCATTCATCGACACGTCGTCGCTCATCAGAAGCCCGTCAAAGCCTATATGGCCCCGGATGATTTCTTCCACCACCTTGCCTGATGTCGTTGCCGGGTTCTTCGGATCAACAGCCGAGAAGATCACATGAGCGCTCATTGCCATTGGCAAATGCGCCAAAGCGCGGAACGGCGCAAAATCATGTTCCGCAAGCTCTTCAAGCGGTGTTGTCACTGTTGGCAGTTCATGATGCGTGTCGGCAAAGGCACGACCGTGCCCCGGAATGTGTTTCATGACCGGCAACATACCGCCAGCCACCAGCCCTTCCGCTGCCGCCCTGCCCATCGCCGTGACGATCTCAGGATGCTTGCCATAGGCGCGCGTACCGATAACGTCATTGGCGCCTTCAACGGGGACATCGAGAACCGGAAGACAATCCACATTGACGCCCAACTTCAACAGATCGAACGCATGAAGCCGCGACAGGAGCCATGCGGCGCGCAATCCCGCCTCTTCGTCCTGTTTGAACAGGGCACCCAATGCGGAACCTGCGGGATAGTTCGGCGCCAGTGGCGGGCGCAGGCGCTGCACGCGTCCGCCTTCCTGATCGATCAGCACCGGCGCTTCATCGCGCCGCACCAGATCACGCAAATGGGCGGTCAAGTCCTCGACCTGGGCCGCCTCGCTGACATTGCGGGCAAACAATATAAAGCCCCATGGACGCTCATCGCGAAAGAACGCGATTTCGTCAGGGGTCAATTTCAGACCGGACGTTCCGGCAATCCATGCTTTTGATTCGCTCATATCAGAAGTCTACTGCGTTGATGCAAAAAAGGAAAAGGCGGCCAATGGCCGCCTTTGTCCGATGAAGGTTGGTATAGCTTACTGCGTGACGAAACAGCTGCCACCCGCCGACTTGAACTTGGTGCACAGATTGACTGCCGCATCCTTGGTACCGGCAGGAATGCGGACCCGGTAGAACGTACCCTTACCGGCAATCTCGGCCTGCTTGATATCGACACCACGACCGGCAATCACACCCGGATAGCGCTGGGCCAGAGAAGCGTAGGTTTTCTGCGCGCCTTCAGCGGTTGGCTGCGAGGCAACCTGGATCAGGTAACTACCCGGAGCAACAGCCGATGCGACCTGCTGAGGCTGTGCTGCTGGCTGCGCGGTTGCCTTCTGCGGAGCAACCCGGTCGACAACATTCAGCGGCTGGTCGGCTGGACGATCAACGACAGGGGCATTCCGGGGCGAGACAGACGCAACGGTTTCGGACGTGATCTTCTTCGTCTCAACCGCTTTGGCCGGTAGCTTGCCGGAAGCCGGAGCCTGCGGTTTGGCAACAAGCGGCTCAACCGCGGGCTTGGGCGTTGCAGGATTGCTGGCCGCAGCGAGCGAGCCGATCTGATCATTGCCGTCAGGCATGGCATTAACAGGAGCCGGAGCGGCGGCAGCGACTGGACGCGCTGCAGGTGCAGCAGCCGGGCCGGAACTGACAGGATCAGCGGCCTGTGGAATAGCAGCAACCATCGTACCGTCAGGCTTCACGACCATGGTCTGAACCTTGCGTGGTGCAATCGCGTTGTTCGGCTGCGCCTGCTGGTCAGTGGAAGCAACATTGGCGGCGGCAGGATCAACCCGTTCCTCGGCTTTATTGCCTGCTGTGTCGTTCATTGCTGCATCTTCGTCTTCATCGGTAGCGGCAAGATCAACAGGTGCTTCCTGCGTAGTAACGAGCTGCTGCTGCTTTGGCGGCGAAGTGTCGGCCGTTGCACCCTTTTCATAGACAATCTTGTCCTGAGCAGGAGCAGTCGCATTGGCAGTGGTTTCAGGCTGAACCTTGATCGGCGTTTTGTCCGCCATGATCACAACAGGCGTTCCACCGGAACCACCCATCCACTTATAGGCTGCAGCACCGGAAACGGCGATGAGAACGGCCGCAGCCACTGCACCCGGAACCATGAAGCTGCGTTTGCGGCTTGCGGGCTGAGCATAGTTTGTTGCGGCCATCCCGACATCGTCACGCTTTGGATCGTAGCCAAAGTCCATATCGTCTTCGGGGCCATTGCTGTAATTGCTGGCAACCGGGCGTGCCTGATGGGCACTGGCTGCTGCCACACCGGCAGCTGCTGCCGCGACACCAGCTCCGGCAAGGGCGTAATTTGCCGGGGAGTGGCCAGTCTTTTCTGCCTCATTGCCAAACACATCGGCAAAAATATCAGCGTACTCATCCTTGGGGGCCGCTGTTGACTGCGGCTCCTCCTGCGGCGCGGCATAGGCGGCGCGGGGATCATCCGCTTCGATCGAGCCGAAAACTTCCGCGAATTCTGTTTCCAGTTCGCCCATACCATTATGCTGCGGCGCATCGTCTTCGTAATGCACTTCAGGCAGATCGAGAGATTCCGTATATTCAACCCGGCTCTCTGTGACAGCCATCGTATGAACATCCGGCGCCGATGCGATGGATGACGCTGCGCGATCCAGTTCATCCGCATAACCGCTCAAATCCTGCGGTTCCGGCAGATGATGGGCCTCAATCGCAGGTTCCGGAGCAGAAGCAACCGGCTGATGAACAGCCGCGTAGGACTGAACAGGGCTTTGATAATGCGGAAGTTCTGCGTCCTCAACCCGGGCTTCAGCCTGTGGCTCGGCTACAACTTCATCCTCGATATCAACAGGCACTTCGAAATCATCAAAGGCAGCCATCAGCTCTTCGGTATCAAAATCATCAAGCGGATCATCCTGAACCGGCGCAGATTCCTGTAGCTGAACCGGCTCATCGGCAATGGGAGCCTGATAAGCGGCTGGCTCCGGCACGTAGGCTGGCGCTGCTACGGGAGCAGGCTGGGCGACAGGCGCTGTATAGGACGTTGCCCGGCTGATGATGGGAGCAGCTTCAGTGCGGCCGACAACCGGCGCTTGCGAGCCATAACCCCATGATGCATTGCCAGAACGCTGGGTCACAGGTTTTGCAGAACCCGCAAGCAGCGTCTCCAGCTCATCCTCAAGGCTGAGCGATGGCGCGGCAACGACCGGGCGCTCTTCGGCATAAAGAGCAGCAGGCTCCACGCGCGGCGCAGGCGTTGGCTCTGGGGTGAAACTGACAGGTTCGTGCGCATCAGCACCCTCGCCTGCTTCACTGTCCACATAGGCTGCTTCCGGCTCATAATCACCGTAATCAGGTTCTTCGTAGATTGCCACCGGTTCGGAAATTACCTGACGGACAGGTTCAGCGACATGATGTGAATGGGAAGGTTCCTCATCCGACATCAATTCCCGCTCGACCGCATCCTGCAGATCGAAATTCGCAAAAGGATCCTGCGCAACCGCAGGACTGTGATCATGCACGGCTTCCGCAGGTTGGGCAGCTGCTGCCTGTGGGTGCTCGTCAAAGTCACCCATGAGCTCGCGCTCCAGATCCATAGCAAAATCCTCGCTGGAACCGGTCGCAGAGTTCTCCTCTTCCTCGGGCGTTCCCATAATGCGGGAAAGCTCCATCAGAGGATCGTCATTACCGATTCGCGAATCATCCTGCCGGTGAGAACGCTGAAGATAGTTGTCCGCCATGGCGTTAATCCTGTACTCTCAACTATGGACGTCAAAAAACGTCACGCATTGGCCATACCAGCGCAATGTGGGCAAAAGTTGACAGGATTTCTACGCCTTTCAGCGCATTTCGGTTGGGGCGTCCGCACCAATGATAGACAATCCGGACGTCAAAACCTTAGAAACAACCTGAACCAGCCCTAGCCTGGCTTGGGACAAGTTTGGATCGTTAACCTTAATAAAACGTAAGTCCGCGTTTTCGGTTCCTTTATTCCACTGCGCATGCAGCGAACTTGCGAGGTCATAAAGGTAAAAAGCCAGTCTGTGCGGCTCCTGATGGATGGCTGCCGTTTCAATCAAGCGAGGGTATTCGGCAAGCTTGCGAATGAGCGCAATTTCACTTTCGTCCGTCAAAAGACCGAAATGCTGCGCGCTTGCAGCAAGTGATTCTTCGCCCATGCCGAGCTGTTCAATCGCCTGGCGGAACACTGAATGGCACCGGGCAGAAGCATATTGAACGTAGAATACCGGGTTGTCCTTCGAATGCTCGGTAACCTTCGCGAAGTCGAAATCCAGTGGCGCGTCGTTCTTCCGGTACAACATCATGAACCGGACAGGGTCCCGACCCACCTCTTCCACCACATCGCGCAGGGTTACAAACTCGCCAGACCGTTTCGACATCCGCACAGGCTCGCCATTGCGGTAGAGCTTGACGAGCTGGCAGATCAGCACCGTCAGCTTGGCCGTACCGCCCGAAACCGCGCGGGCCAGCGATTCCAGCCGCTTGACGTAGCCGCCATGATCCGCGCCGAGCACATAGATCATTTCATCGAAATGCCGGTCGTACTTGTCCTTGAAGTAGGCAACATCAGCCGCAAAATAGGTGAACTGCCCGTCAGACTTCACCAATGGCCGGTCAATATCGTCGCCCACATCGGTTGAACGGAACAGGGTCTGTTCCCGATCTTCCCAATCTTCAGGCACTTGACCCTTGGGTGGCGGCAGCTTGCCCTTGTAGACGTGGCCCTTCAGCGTCAGATCATTGATTGCCGACCGGATCTGCTTGGCATTATCAGCGTGTAGCGTCCGTTCGGAGAAAAACACATCATGATGCACGTTGAGCGACGCAAGATCGTCCCGGATCATGGCCATCATGGCATCGATAGTCCGGTCCTTGATGATCGCTGTTGCTTCTTCTTCGGGCATGGCCAGAAGTTTCGTGCCGTAATCGGCAGCAAGTGCCTGCCCCACCGGCACAAGGTAATCGCCCGGATAGAGCCCCGATGGAATATCGCCGATATGTTCGCCGAGCGCTTCCCGGTAGCGCAGCATCACCGAATTGGCGAGCACATCGATCTGCGCGCCCGCATCATTGATGTAATATTCCTTGGCGACATCATAACCGGCAAAAGACAGAAGGTTGGCCAGCGCATCGCCCACAACCGCACCGCGGCAATGGCCCACATGCATCGGACCAGTCGGATTGGCCGAAACGAACTCGACATTAACCCGGTGACCATAACCGAGTTTCGACCGGCCATAATCGAGACCTGAATTCAGCATTCCGGCCAGTTGCCTGTGCCAATAGGTATCTTTGAGGCGCAGATTGATAAAACCGGGCCCAGCGACATCAACAGAGCCGACATCGGGGTCATTTTTCAGCGCATCGCCGATCTTGACTGCCAATTCGCGCGGATTTTGACCAACAGCCTTGGACAGAACCATGGCGGCATTTGTCGCGATATCACCGTGGCTCGGATCACGCGGCGGCTCCACACCAACGCGGGATAGATCCACATCAGCGCCATCAATAGTTTTCAATTCAAGCGCTTGCAGGGCTTTCTTAATCCGCGCGTCGAAATCGGCGAAGATGTTCATGACGTTATACTCGATCGGGTTTTTCAAATTGATACGGCCTTTTGACCGCGATTGGCCCTCCGCTTAAGCCAATTCGGGCGTGTGGTCAAACAAGCGGCGGTGCTCGCGCACAGCATAGGTGTCGGTCATGCCAGCCAGAAAATCGGCAACAAGCCGTGCGCGGGCCGCCAAACCGTCCTGTTTCTGCCCATCGCGCCAGCCTTCCGGCATGGTCTGCTCGTCGGCCATATAGGCATCAAACAAATCTCTCACAATTTTGTCAGCGGATTTTCGAATGCGCACAACACTCTCGTGAAAGTAAAGGTTCTTGTACAGGAATGCCTTGAGCAATTTTTCCTTCTCACGCATGGCGCCAGAAAACCCGATCAGCATACGCCCTGCATTGTGGATATCATCAACAGTTTGCGGCTGGAGCGCGTCAATATTGAATTGAGCGGTCCGGATAACGTCCTCGACCATAATTGTGATCTGCCGCCGCACAATCTCGTGCGCAGTCCGAACCTCATCCAAAACGGGATATTTCTCCCGCACCCCGCGCAAAATATCACCAGTCAAAGGCACATCCTCAAGGGCATCCAGTGACAACAGCCCGGAGCGCAGACCGTCGTCAATGTCATGCGCATTATAGGCAATATCATCGGCAATGGCCGCACACTGCGCTTCAAGGGAAGCATAGCGGCCAAGTTCGAGGTCATATTGGCTGTTATATTCGACAATGGCCGCAGGAACGGGATGTTTTAGCCCCTTGCCATCCGCATCAGTGAGCGGGCCATTGTGCTTCACCAGCCCCTCAAGCGTCTCCCATGTCAGATTGAGCCCATCAAATTCGGCATAACGCTTTTCCAGATTGGTGACGATGCGCAATGACTGGGCATTGTGGTCAAAGCCGCCGAAATCCATCATCCGCTCGTTCAGCGCATCTTCGCCCGTATGCCCGAATGGCGTATGACCAAAATCATGAACCAGAGCGATGGCCTCAGCCAGATCTTCGTCAAGCCGCATCGACCGTGCCAAAGCCCGGGCAATTTGGGCGACTTCAATCGTGTGGGTCAGACGGGTGCGGTAATGATCACCCTCATGGGCAATAAAAACCTGTGTCTTGTGCTTCAGCCGCCGGAAAGCCGTGGAATGGATAATGCGATCCCGGTCCCGCTGAAAGACCGTGCGCGTCGGACTTTCATTTTCCGGAAAGAGCCTGCCACGGCTTTGCTGTGGATCGCAGGCATAGGATGCCCTCTCCCTGTATCCGAAGCCAATTCCCTGCATCGACATGATTGAATTGAATGCCTTTCACTTTGCAACCGCTGTGGTCGTTGACTTCGCGGTCGCCAATTCTTAGCTATGGTGTATGATGAATGGCAAGGTGTGACATGACAATGTCAACTTAAGCCGGAGCGCGGCGAACTTGTTCGCATTTGGAGCGTGATGAAATGAGTGATGCAATGAATGTTTCCGTATCCGATGCCGCTGCAAAGCGCATTTCGGCAATTCTGAAATCCGATCCTGACAAGACAGCCCTGCGCATTTCCGTCGAAGGTGGCGGTTGCTCGGGCTTTTCCTATAAATATGATCTTGTTGATGCACAGGACGCCGATGACATCGTTATCGAAAAGCTGGGCGCCAAGGTTTTGATCGATTCGATCTCTCTGCCCTATATTGGCGGCTCCGAGATCGATTTTGTTGACGATCTGATGGGGCAGTCTTTCCAGATCCGCAATCCCAATGCGACCTCGTCCTGCGGCTGCGGAACCAGCTTTTCCGTATAAGCAGCCATTTCTGCCGTTCGATAAAAGCCGCCTTATGGGCGGCTTTTTGTTTTTGCGCTGTGTGTCAGGAATATGTGCAGCACGGCTCATACTTGCCACCTCGCCGCTTGACCCGCTGGCGGGCGGGCGCGTATCTTTCCGCTCACGATCAATATCGATCTCCATGCAATCAAAAACCCAGCAAAGTCGTTGTTTCCCATGAAAATTGTCACCTGGAACATCAATGGCGTGAAAGCGCGGATCGAAGTCCTGATTGCCTGGTTGCAGGAGTCCAATCCTGACATCGTCTGCCTGCAGGAAATCAAATCCGTCGACGAACTCTTTCCGCGTGCCGAGATCGAAGCGCTGGGCTATCACATCGAAACCCACGGACAGAAGGGCTTCAATGGCGTTGCCATCCTGTCAAAGAAGACGCCTGACGAGGTAACGCGCGGTCTGCCCGGTGATGATACCGATGAGCAGTCGCGCTTCATCGAGGCGGTATTCTCGACAGAAACCGGCGCTATCCGCGTCGTTTCACTGTATCTGCCCAACGGCAATCCCATTGATACGGAAAAATTCCCCTACAAGCTGCGCTGGATGGCGCGCCTTGAGCGTTGGGCCGAAAGCCGGCTCGCGCTGGAAGAGCCACTGGTGCTTGCGGGTGACTACAATGTCATCGCCGAACCAAAGGACGCCAAGCATCCCGAAGCATGGGTTAATGATGCCCTGTTTCAACCGGAAACGCGTCAGGCATTTCGCCGTCTGGAAAATCTCGGTTTCACGGATGCTATCCGTTCGGTCACCGATGAGGCTGGCATCTATACGTTCTGGGATTATCAGGCTGGCGCCTGGCAAAAGAACAATGGCATCCGTATCGATCATCTGATGCTATCGCCTGAGGCGGCCAACCGGCTCGAATCCGCAAGCATTGAAAAGCACGTCCGCGCCTGGGAAAAGCCTTCCGATCACGTCCCTGTTGCAATTTCCCTGATTTGATTGGGTCTGTTCTAAGCGAACAGAGGCAGCTCAGAAGTCGCCGGTTTTGATGATATCTTCGGCCAAAACGATGGCTGTGCGCCGGTCCGCTTCATCAGCGATGGAAAACGCTTGTTCCTGAATATCGCCGATCCAGACACGATCCTGTTTGGAAGCCCGCTCGAAAGCAGCGGTCATCATGGCCAGCCCGCGCACGGTCTTGCCAGCCTGAAACAGGAGGTTGCCGAGCATGGCCTGCGCGCCCGCATGGCCCTTCTGGGCGGAAAGACGGAACCAGCGCGCTGCCTGATTGGGGTTGGGTTGACCACCCTCGCCCTTCATTAGCATCTTGCCGAGTTCGAACTGGGCAGCGGGGTCGCCGAAATTCGATGCGGCCTGCAGATAGAGATCGCGCGCTGCGCCGGGATTGGAGCGAATTGGAGAGTTCGGAATGCCGCGCTTTACATAACCGGCAAGTGCAACGAGCGCATCCGCAACGTAGCTCTCATTCTCTGTGCCCTGATCGGCGCCTTCATGAATGACCTGCTCGAACATCTTGTAGGCTTCATAGTCGTCTTCCTTGACGCCATCACCTTCCGCATACATGCGGGCAAGCTTCCAGTTTGCGCCCTGATGACCCTTTTCCGCAGCAAACCGTAGTGCTTTAACAGCCTCGTCCTTGTGGCCATTCTTGTAGGCAGAAAATCCGAACTTGAAGAGATCGAAGGGGCTTGAATCCTCGTTCATCTCCTTACCTGCATCAAAGGCATGGCACGGCAGCGTCATGACACTCAATGCAAGGCCAATCCCAAACATGGGGGCTGCGAAACGATCAATGATGAACATGACAGTGCACTTCCCTTGTCCGGAACGCGTGCGTCGCAGCATCGCCGCGCTCAGCACATCTCGTCAGGACCTGATATATGGCGACGCCCGCTATCGTGCGGCTTGCCTTCCAATTTGTACCAGTCAGTGCTGTTCGCGCTGCCGGTGCTGTTATCGAGAAATATTGCACATCATTCCAGCGATCGTTTGACCGCATTCCGGCAATAGTACGGCCGGTTACATTTGAATCTGATGTGCATGAAACAATGGAATCGTACGGGGTGCGCGTCAGTTCCGACATCGCGTAACGGCTATCTGTATAAGCCAGAAGGATCGGTTTTGCGTCCATCATTGCCCCGTGCGGGATATCGGCACCATTGCACGATATATCTTCAACCACTTATCGGTCGCCACCCTATCGAGTTGCTCCGGGTTTGTGGCGCAAAATGGGCAAAATTGCCCCTTGCCTCCGCCTTGCAAATCATCGCTCAGAAGTGTTGCTGAATCGTCACAAAACGTAATGGAGAATTTCTTACTTTTAGGCCGACGCGCATCGCACTGCACAACAAACCAAGGGCCAAATACTAAAAAGCCCGGTACGAATACCGGGCTTTTCTGTTCAATCTCAGATTGATTAGAACTTCAACTTGCCCGAGAGCGAGACCGCGGTGACAAGGTCGTCGCCAAAGTCATAAGTAGCATCTGTACCGCATTTCTTTGCCGCATTCGGGCAAGCCGTTGGGCCGTAGGAACCTGATGTCAGCATGCCGATTGCACCACCCAAACGAATTTCAACGTTCTTGTTGGGCGAATAGGCGACACCACCGGAAAGCAGATAGGTATCGGTCTGGGTAGTCAGGCCTGTTGATGTGCCACGATCCCAGCTAACCTGCAGCTGGCCGCTCCACTGGTCGTTAAACTTGTGACCGACACCACCAGTAACTGTCCAGCCGTCCTGGAACATCAGATCAAGCGACGTCGCACGTGCTGGCGAAGCTGGTCCGCAGGCAATTTTTCCCTGCGTGGCAGTGGGGCAGAAAGCGATGACGTTGAGAACACTCCAGTCAACCCATTTGACCGAACCATAGGCCAGCCAGCCCGGTGCGAAACCGCTCTGCAGCTTGAATTCGACCGACTGTGGCATGGTTGCAGTGCCGTAAACATTGGTGATCCGGCCACCAATGCCGGGCGCCAGCGGCGACTGCGTCAGATCAAGCGTCCCGGTTACCGTACCCAGATCAACTTCTGAGTTGTAAATCAGGCTGGCGCGCAACGCGATCTCTGGAATTTCGTAGGCAGCGCCAATGCGCCAGCCAACACCGTTTCCTTCCAGATCAAGACGGCCTGTGCCATCGAAACGACCTGGGAAGCCGGGATGAACCTGACGTTCCTTGAAACCGGAAACTTCCTGATAGGAGACACCACCGATAATGCGGAAGTCGCCTTTTTCACCGACGTTGAATTTGTAGGAACATGTCAGACCCCAGTCTTCGCTCTTGACCTTGGTTTCGATGTTCTGATTGACGCCGGCCCAATTGTTGCCTGGGTTGGTGTGAACGCCCCATGGCTGGCTATAGGTGCCCAAGCAATCCAGATCGGGTGTAATGCCAACCTTCGCGCCAAACTTATAAACCGAATAGTCAGGCGTTTCGTTTGCGGACTTGCTTTTGTTATTGTTGTTGCCATCGCGCGGATCAGTATCCTTCGCATTCTTGATCTTGCGATCAGGCATAACGTAGATCACGCCACCTTCGGTTGCAAAACGCTCTTCACTGAAGAGGAGATCCCAGTTGTAACCACCGCGCTCAAGGCCCCCGGCCTGAGCAGCGGTAGCAACACTTGTCAAAAGAAGCGCGCCGCCGATGATTGTGGAAATAGTCTTAGTCATTAAGTCCTCCCCGAGACCTGAAAACTTCTGAACGCGCGATCACAGTTCAGCAAAATTGTTACCAATACGTAATAGGTAACAAAGCGCGCGAATCCTGCAACTTGTTTAAAACAGGAGGTTTTCGATGGTCGGAGGCATGAAATTCAAAAACGTGGAGCTTTCGTGTATTTTCACCCACGTTTTTTAGAATTTCGCAATGCACAACCCCGCATTGAAGCCAGAAACGGGCCGTTTTCAGCCAGAAAGCGTCAATGTTGCTCAAATGCAACGGCGCTCAAAAATGACCGAATTGGGGCGGATAACTGTCGAAAGTAGGATGCGCTCCCCACCTATTCAAGGGGAGCGCAGATTAATTCAATTAAATTGAGAATCAATTAGCCAGAAATGGCTGGTTTGCTCAACTTGCCTCGCTTACACGGCGAATGGCGACTTCGATCTTCTCAATCGATGCTTGCAATTCGATGAGGCGCTCGCGTTCGGCTTCGACAATCTCGGGCTTGGCATTGGCGACAAACTTCTCATTGCCAAGCTTCTTCTCGATCTTACCGATTTCCTCGTTGATTTTACCGGCTTCCTTGCCAAGGCGAGCAACCTCAGCTTTCACATCGATCAGGCTGCCCAGTGGCAGGCAGGCGGTCGCTTCGCCGATAACAAACTGAGCCGAACCCTTTGGCGCCTCATCAGCCAGATTGATCGTTTCGACGCGGGCGCGCCATTTGATCGATGCCTCATGGCGCACCAATCGCTCCTTGGTGGCATCACTGGTTCCAACGACAACGAGCGGCGCTGTTGCGGATGCCGGAACATTCATTTCCGCCCGCACCGAGCGGATGCCTGTCACAAGATCAATCAGCCAGTTGATATCGGCTGCGGCTTCGGCATCGAGGAAATCCGGCTCCGGCCAGCCCGCATGGCAAAGCAAGGTATCACGCACCTGCCCCTCGCCTGCGGTATGCGCCCACAACTCTTCCGTCATGAAAGGCATGAACGGATGCAGCAGCTTGTAGATTTCATCGAGAACATAGGCAGCGCAGGCCTGCGCTTCCGCCTTGGCTTCCGCATCTTCGCCGTTGAAGACTGGCTTCAGCAGTTCAATGTACCAGTCGCAGAACTGATTCCAGACGAAACGGTAGGCAGCGCCAGCCGCTTCGTTGAACCGATAGCTGGTAATACCATCGGTAACGTCGCGCACCGCATTGGTGAGTTCTGTCAAAATCCAGCGATTGACCGTCAGCTTGGCATTCTCAGGGCGAAATGCCGGATTGCGTGCCACGCCATTCATCTCGGCAAAGCGCGTGGAATTCCAGAGTTTCGTCCCGAAATTGCGGTATCCGGCAATACGGCTCGGGTCGAGCTTCACATCGCGCCCCTGTGCCGCCATGATCGCAAGCGTGAAACGCAGCGCATCCGCACCGTATTCCTCGATCAGTTCCAGCGGATCGATGATGTTGCCTTTCGACTTCGACATCTTCGCACCGTTCTTGTCGCGAACAAGCGCATGCATGTAGATCGTGTGGAATGGCTCTTCATCCATGAAGTGCAAGCCCATCATCATCATCCGGGCCACCCAGAAGAAGATGATATCAAAGCCTGTCACGACCACATCGGTCTTGTAGTACATGGCAAGCTCGGGCGTCTTATCAGGCCAGCCCAATGTGGAGAACGGCCACAGAGCCGACGAGAACCACGTATCGAGCACGTCCTCGTCACGAGTGAGGAGTTCGCCCGGCTTGAAGTCTTCAAGCAGGTTCTGCACATAGGCCTTCATCGGCCCTTCATGCGCAAGATAATGCTGAACAGCAGCGCTCAAGGCCTCTTCTTCGGTTTTTTCGACAAAAACCTGACCATCTGGACCATACCACGCCGGAATCTGGTGCCCCCACCAAAGCTGACGGGAAATGGTCCAGGGCTGGATATTCTCCATCCAGTCAAAATAGGTCTTTTCCCAATTTTTGGGCACAAAGTTTGTGCGCCCTTCGCGGACACTGGCGATAGCAGGCTTGGCGAGTTCACCGGCATTCACATACCACTGATCGGTCAGATAAGGCTCAATCGGCACGCCGCCGCGATCGCCATGCGGGACCATGTGCGTATGATCGTCGATCTTCTCGAGATAGCCGCCCTCTTCCATCATGCTGACGATCAACTTGCGCGCCGCAAAACGGTCCTTGCCATCAAGGGCATGGATCAGTTGATCGAGATGACTCGATTTCTCCAATCCTTCGAGGAAGTCGTTGTTATCCTTCAGGAAGATCGATGCATCCATGTTCAGGATGTTGATGACGCGCAGATCGTTACGCTTGCCAACCTCCGCATCATTGAAATCATGGGCAGGCGTGATCTTGACTGCACCTGATCCGGCTTCCGGATCGGCGTAATTATCAGCAACGATAGGAATCAGGCGGCCAACCAGCGGCAGAACAACATTATTGTCCAGAACCGCGTGATAGCGTTCGTCTTTTGGGTTAACCGCAACGCCCGTATCACCAAGCATGGTTTCCGGACGAGTCGTCGCAACCACAATATAGGTGTGCGGATTTTCCGGATCGAATGCGACATTCTCAAGCGGATAACGGAAATGCCACAGATGGCCTTTAAGCTCACGCTGCTCGACTTCGATGTCGGAGATCGTTGTCAGCAATTTCGGGTCCCAGTTGACCAGACGCTTGTCCTTGTAGATCAGCCCCTGCTTATAGAGGGTGACAAAGACTTCAAGAACGGCCTTCGAAAGCCCCTCATCCATGGTGAAACGTTCACGCGACCAGTCACAGGATGCGCCAAGGCGCTTCAGCTGATCGACGATAATGCCGCCGGATTCCGACTTCCATTCCCAGACCCGCTCGATGAATTTTTCGCGGCCCATGGCACGGCGGCCCGGCTGCTGGCGTTCCATCAACTGGCGCTCGACCACCATCTGTGTCGCGATACCTGCGTGATCCAAACCCGGCTGCCACAGCACATTCTTGCCGCGCATGCGTTCGAAGCGGACGAGAATATCCTGAATCGTATTGTTCAGCGCGTGGCCCATATGCAGCGAGCCGGTCACATTGGGCGGAGGAATAACGATCGAGAAAGGATCAGCGCCGGGCTTTGAACCAGCTCCAGCCTTGAATGCTCCAGCTTCATCCCAGCGTTCTGCGATCTTCGGCTCTATAGCCCCGGCGTCATAGGTCTTCTCAAGCATGCGAATAGTCCGTCATTTTTGCGGAAAAGGATTAGCTACGGTGTAAACCGAATGGCTGGACATAAGTCAATGATATCTGGCGAATGTCGTCGGAATGGCTTTGACTCGCGGGTAGAAGAACTGCGTGAGTATCATCGTATCGCACATTGGGCTTACATCAAGGCGAATGCCGTCTCGCAAGCTATAGCCACAAGCGGACGCGGAGTCTGCGGAGCGCGATTATATACGCTCTCGCGATTGTTCGGAGAATGTGATCCGGATCGATATCAGCGTTTGGCGCCACGCGCCACGCGCTCAATTTCCTCACGCACAAGACGCTCGACGAGATTTGGCAGATTGTTATCCAGCCAGTCCTGCAGCAAGGGCCGCATGATTTCCTGTGCGATCTCGTCAAAAGAACGCCGCTGCTCGTTCTGCACCGCAAAGGAAAGATCACCGAAAGCGGCACTGACCTGACGTTCCGTCGCTTCAGACAGGATCGGCTCCAATGCACGCTCCAGATCCAAGGACACTTCGTCGCCTATGGTTGCCTCTGATGCATCAGTGACGGCTTCAACGGGCTCCGGAGTAAATTTCTGCTCTTCCGCCTTAATCTGCTCCGGTTCAATGGCAGGCTCCTCGTAGGGCGCAGGCACGACTACAGGGGTTTCGATAATCGCTTCCGGTACTTCAAAGGTCTCTGCCTCATGCCCATGATAGTCCCTTGGCTCATGCAAAGACGTTTCGTGAATGATGGGTGACTCCAGAACTTCAGGCTGCACGACTGATTCCGTTACCGTAGCTTCGCGTTCAACGAGTTTCGACTGAAGCGGCGAGAATGGCCGGCTTAGCGGTGCCTCATAGGATTGCGGGGCCGGATGCGAAACGGCAATGCCTTCGCGTGGCGGCAATTCCACCTCTTCGTCGGCTAGATCATAGGACTGAGGCTGCACCTGCATTGCAGCGGTCTGAACAGGGACATCTGAATTAACAGGCGTAGGCACAACATCATCCGTGCGCGTCGTATCACTCTCTTCGATGATGCGACGGATCGAGGCGAGAATCTCTTCCATGGAAGGTTCGCGCGCCACGCTGGATGATTGTGCCATGATACTCTCGCCTACTACATCTTGTTTCGCTGCCAAGCAACGAATCTGCATTCAGTGTAGAGGCTTACATTGTCTTTGAGAATCCCTCGGGCGGACAATCCGGTCTAACCCACAGACTTTTCTGGCGAGCGCGAAAAACCTGATATCTCAATCCACAAACGCAAATGCCGCCGGGAGTTGACCGGCGGCATCTGAATAATCTCGAATGAATGGACCCAAAAGCCTAACGGCCGTCTGGCGTCCGCAGTCCGAACCACTTGTCCTTGACGGCTTCGTAATGCTCTTCCGGCTTGTATTGAGCCACTTGCAGTCCGATCCGTTCCGGCGAAAGCCGTCCAACGGCCAGAAGTACAGCATAACTTGTGACGACGCTGTCATGTTCAGCCTGCGCCAAATCGATCTGCGCTGCCAAGACCTGTGCCTGCTGTTGCAACACATCGAATGTCGTGCGCTGGCCGACCTTGCGTTCTTCGATCACACCATTCAAGGCAAGCTGTGCGGCGGAGATAACGGTCTTCTGCGCAATGATAGATGCCCTGGCGGCTTCAAGTTGCGACCAAGACTTGGCAATCGCCTGACGCACGGTGTCCCGCTGCACATCAACCTCGATCCGGCGCTGGGCTGCAGTTTCCTTGGCCTGACGAACCAGTGCCGGTGTACGACCACCGCTATAGATGGGAATAGTCAGTGTAATGCCTGCCGATGCCGTGGTGTAGTCGTCGTTTGAAGAACCTGATGTTGTGCTGCCTGAATAAAATTCATTGCGGTTAACACTACCGCTCAACCCAATTTGCGGTAGCAAAGCACCTTCATTGGATTTTACGTCATAACCAGCGGCATCAAGTGCATATTGAGTCGCCAAAATGGCCGGATGATCGTTCGCAGCAATGGCAAAAGCCGAATCCATGGACTTGGGCAAATTCTTCGACGCAATACTTGCCGACTTCAGACCGTTCGGTGCTGCACCAATAATCTGAATATACGTCGCTTCAGCAGTCTTGGCATTGGACCGTGCTACGTTGAGTGTGGCGATAGCCGAAGCTTTCGACGCATCAGCCTGCGCAACGTCTGTACGCGTGCCCTCACCAACATCGAACCGTGCCTTGGCAGCACGCAGCTGCTCATCAAGAAATTCGAGGTTCTTTTGGCGCAGCACGACAACCTGGCGTGCAAAATATACGTCCATATAAGCCTGCGCAGCGCTGAAAAGCAGGTTCTGCGTGTTGTTCCGCAGATTTTCACGCTGAGCCAATACTTGTGTCTTGGCAGAAGCTACATTGTTCTTCGTTTGAAACCCGTCAAACAATTTCTGGTTTACAGAGATGCCGTATACACCGCCTGTGGAGTTAGTGCGGCTGCTGCCATCGTTCCGGCGCGCAGTGGCGGATAACGTCGCTGTCGCCTCAATTGTCGGGCGATAACCGGATTTTGCTACGGCCACGCCTTCATCGGTCACGCGCACACCGGCACGATCAGCATTAAGCGTCGAATTGTTGCCATATGCCTTGGCCATGGCGCCAAGGATCGTTTCTGCCAGTGAAGGCGTAGATGTCAAGACCGTCGCCGACAGCAGCGCCGCGGTGAGTACTCGCTTACCCGCTATGAACACCATAAACCCCTTCATTCTCTAAAATCTGTAAACCCCAGACCGAACCGACTGGTTCGACCACATGTCGTTCATTAGCTTTCAATTTGCAAGATGGACCACAGACACATTTTTCGATATCCGAACAAAGTGGTCAACCGTTGCACTTTTGTCTCATGCGCGACAGTTAAAACTCGAACTCAGGCACTTTCTCAAAACCGGGAAGCAGCTTCACGGCAGAGTTGAAAGCAGGACGACCGGACACAACTCCATCATTCTTGACGTAGATCATGGCCTTGGCAGAATTGCCCGCGCCCTCAACGGCGACAAGACGTCCCCCATCCTTCAGCTGGTCGAATAATGGACCAGGAACATGATCAATACCACCCTCAAACAAAATCACGTCATAAGGTGCTTCCGAAGCGTAGCCATTTTGCAACGCCGCGCTAACCACAACCACATTGTCATAACCAAGCTCCGCCAGCGTCGTGGTGGCCTGCTGTGCAAGGCTCTGATCGTTTTCGAGCGCAATGACTGACCCGGCGATTCGCGAAAGCACACCAGCCGAGTAACCAGTTGCACAACCAATATCGAGCACGACATCGTCAGGCTGCACGTTTGCCAATTGTACAAGCTTGGCGAATGGCGAAGGTTGCATCAGATAACGTGGGCCTGATTCCGCAGTAGCCGCAGCAACAAGCACATCCTCGTCAATGTAAGCCAGAGGCACACGCGCGGCGGGTACAAATTTTTCGCGGGGGACATCAAGGAACGCCTGAAGCAGTGGTTTGTCGGTCACATCAGTCGTACGCAACTGATTGTCGACCATCTTGATGCGAAGATCTTCAAAGTTCAGCGTCATGGTCCACAAGCTTTCCTGGCAAGGCACTTGCAACACAGAGCGCTTGCAAGCGCGTAACAGGCCTCCGCCGGATGATTACAGCAGAAGCAATAATTTAGGACAGGATGTGGCAAAAAATTAAGCCATCGTCAATCAATGTCTGCCGTGACGAGATGACATAGCTGTCATTTTTTCACGAATATCAACCATTTCTCGCGAGCCGTAATCTTTGTGCAACTCTTGTCGCGTTTTTCAGGGGACGGAACGCCGGGGGTCATCGTCTTGCGATTGATTCTTTGGTGACCCGTAACAGCGATAAATTTTGAGATTCGAAACATCTGGTACCGCGTCTAACGTCATTGTGAATTGATATGAGCAGCGTAATTGCGCGACTAACTGAATGCGACACATCTTAAAGTATAACAAAAACAGGCGTCGAACTGGTTGAAAATCCGTGGTAAAGTAAAACGCACTGAAGCTGCTTTTATTTACCTTGCTATTGTTTTCCGCTCACGCATGTACTCAATTCTGTGATTGAACTGACAGCACGCACCTGCCATTGTCATACGCAGGCAAAAGGAATCGGTAAGCGGTAATAGGAATTAGGCGTAAATGATTGATTTCAAAGGACTGGGCGATTTTCCCGTCAGTCACGACGAACTCACCGGACTGGCCGACAGGGATGCGCTTGAAGAACATCTGGATAGTCTTTGCGCATCTTACGGCGAAAGTGACTTCGTTGACCGCATAGAATTTGCCGTTCTTTGTATCGATATTGACAGCTTCAAGACCATCAACGAACAGTATGGCCGCAGCGACGGTGATAATCTTCTGCGACTGGTCGCAGACCGGTTGCAGTCCTGTTTGCGCAAGAACGATGTGGTTTACCGTCTGGGCGGCGACGAGTTCGCCATTGTGCTCGTTCAGGTAACGGCAGAAGAGACCGCCCGCGTTGCCGACAGGATCATCGGATCGATCTCTCAGCCCTACGATCTGGGTGGAGACGCCCCCATCCGAATAACGGCGACAATCGGTGCCGCACTTGCCCCGCGTGACGGCCAGACACCGGAAAGCCTGCTTTGGTGCGGTGATGCCGCGCTCTACATTGCAAAAAACGCCGGCAGAGGTGTATATCGCCGCTATTCGGAACGCCGGTCCAGCTAATTCCGGGTCTGGTTCAGCACTGTAACGTCAGTGCCGTCGCCGTTAATGCTCCGATACGGTAAAAATGGCTGACTCGATGAATCCCACAGAACGACAGGCTTTCGATCAGGCAAATGAGGCAATTCGCCTCGGCGCCACCGGCAACCATTTGCTTGCGGTCAAGCATTGGGAAAAGGCTTCGCGCATTGCGGATGAACATTTACCGCAGACAGATATCAATTTCTGGATCAAGAGCGGATTTGGTGCGGCTCTCTTTGATGCAGATCGTTTTGACGAAAGCATCGCCATATCGCAGATGGCGCGTGACTGGTGTCTTGGCCATAAGCAGCCACTGGCATCGCTCTCCATTGCGCGCTCATACCTTGCCCTTGGTCAAACCACGGCCGCAACGACTTACTTGCGCGAAATTCACACCCTGATCGGTAACGATATATTCGCAGCGTTCAATGATTCCGACGAGGTTAAAATACGCGCGGCCCTCTCGGACAGTGAACAAAATTGAAATAAAACGAACAATACCAATATTTTAATCGATTTTACTGTGTGTTTTGCAGTCCAGTATTATTGACAGCGGAACACTTGTTTAAAATTGAAATTAAAATCTTTGCCGCCACAATGATTTTTGTAATAGACCGTCGCAATTGTTGATTTGAACTGCAGAACTCTTGCCTATTTTGATCGCTACCACGTCCGGCAGTTCAATTCGGAGTCACAGAATGACGATCAAGACCGTTCCACAGGAAGTCTACCAGCGCCATGAGCGCGAATGGCAGTTGCTTCGTGAAGCCTTGGCTAAAAACAAGTCCGCGAGCGACGCCCAGCCGGGTATCAATGTTGAACCGAGCATGCCTGCAGAAGCTATTCCGGGCGCATTCCCGCAGTAATCCGGCAGACATATAACCCGCGCGGTCAACATTATTGGCCGCGCGGGCTTTATTTTATCCGTATTAATATCAATTGAATTGACAAACAGCAGCTTCTAATTTCGTTTGAGCGACCAAATCCGGGATTAGAAACGGTAACACTATATGAGGAAAATCCTCATCATCGCATTGTCTGTCATTGCCGCTTCGAGTGTCGTGCTCGTCAGCAGCGCTGAAGCCGCGCGATTCGGGTTTAGTTTCGGTGGACCTCGTGGCCACGGGAGTAAGCCGAGTGGCAAGGCCAGCAGCATGAACCCCGGCAAGGGGAATAACATTGGCCCCGGCAAGGGAAGCGGTACTGGCCCTGGCAAGGGCAGCAGCACCGGCTCTGGCAGAGGCGGCCCTCAAGGCGGGCACAGGCGATAGTCTTGCCAGCTTTGAATACCGAAATATTCCTACCGCCCGCTCCTTAAGACACAACACCTATTTCGCAAGCCTGAATAATGTTCGGGCGATAGCCTTGGCAAAAATCCAGATAGGTTCTGACAATTGTCGATTGATGGCGATGCGGGGGATAGATCAGCATGATAGACCATTCGGGCAACGGATAACGTGGCAGCAATGGTATGAGACCTTAGTCAGCCATAGTCGCATCGAGCAATCCTTGGATTAGTTTCGAGTTTACTCCGTCCGGGTTGTGCAAGCCGTAATTATCGTACCAATCCTGAGGTGCTTCGGGATGAGGCCCGATCAGCGTTGCACTGCCTTTGCCAAAGGAATAGCGTGCGGCTGCCACATCCCCGTTCTGGTAGTGCGCAAGTGCCAGAAACCCTGAATTCGCATCATTTTTTGGAAGATATGGGCCATCCTGGTAGTATGTCCATAACTGAGAACCTTTCCATTTAATGGGCACCACGTAATCACCGATATCGGATACTGGAAACCCCGGTCTTCCAACCTCGGAATCGGTTTCACCTTCCACAATATGAAAACCCAGATCCGTGGCGAGATACGCACCCATGCAAATTCCCAGATACCGCCCGCCTTTGGATACAAAATCCCTGACGGACTGGATGCCAGCTTTTCCAAGGCTTTTTTTCGCCCCTTCAATATCCTGTCCACCGCCGGGTTGGACATACAATGAAGCCCCGATGAAACTGGATGGTTCCAACTTCAACTTTTCATTCGGGCCGATAAACTGAACGTCAAAATGAAAGGTACTGTTCTTTAGGGCGTCGGCGATTGCAGAAGAACAATCATCACATCCGGCAGGCCCCGCGATACACAAGAGCCAAACCGCCCTGCGATGCATTTGCAGGGCTGTTCAGCACGAGAAAACACAAGAGAAGTGCATATTTTGCTCCGCCAAACATAATCGAATTCCCAATTGATCTGATCCTGCGCGCCCTACCCTATGTCAAATTGCGGTTTAATTTTGTGAAGCAGCCAACCCATACAGAAGCTCTCCGGATGTGACGGAAGCCCCGCTTTTGTTTCACGGATGAAGTGCTAGAATGACGAACTCTGCCGTGCGGTGCCGAAATGCAATGCTTCTTACGGGAGGAATCACGATGGAAAACAACAATGACAGCCTGATACTTGATCTGGTTGAATGGGTGGCCCGGGAACCGCGACAGTATGCAGATGCGATGGACGCATGGAAAACCTCCTGCCCCCGGCTGACAATTTGGGAAGATGCGATTGATCGCGGTTTCATCGACCGCTCCCCGTCACATTCAAGGACAACGCAAATCGTAGTGACCGCATCTGGAAAACAATTTCTCGCAGCCAATCATAGGCTGCAAGCCCACTAACCCGCCCTGATACACCTGGCAGGCCATAGACCCACAGCGGACTGAAGCCATCTGCTTAGGTTGGGTTTGACTGGCAAGTGTTTTCTGGCCGTAGGTCCGCACTGGGAATTTGTACCAGTACCCCGAGCCCAGTTGCACAAACATCCGTTATGAACGTTCATGGTACTTATGTTCGTCCTTTGAATTTGCCGTACAAAACTATGCGATAACGTTGAGGGATGTCATTTCAAATGCGAGACCCCGTTGTCCGTCAGCTATTATTCTCCTCGGAGGCAACGAATCCCAGCACTTGTATAACCAGTCTTGCTGCTTCATGGCCCACTGCCCTGACATACATATTGTATAAAACAACTGCCTCACGAGGGGCGAACATTTCGCCACCAAATTCTTTGGCGAGACTTTCAAGACTGCGGTAAGCCCTCAACCTACCCGCGCCGACAGTTCGGTCGATGTAAAGTATCTCACCAAATGGGCCGCGGTATGCATAGATCGCATGCGCTCCTGCGGTTTTTCCTTCTCTGATCAGATTGACACCTATCATGACGACACTGCCGTCGCGGGGAACCAACTGCTCCA
Source organism: Phyllobacterium sp. TAF24 (assembly GCF_052113785.1). NCBI lineage: Bacteria > Pseudomonadati > Pseudomonadota > Alphaproteobacteria > Hyphomicrobiales > Phyllobacteriaceae > Phyllobacterium > Phyllobacterium sp. TAF24. The sequence goes on from NZ_JBFRDN010000007.1 coordinate 139,395, forward strand.
ATTCCTTAACACTTGAAATGTTTTTCCAAGGGCTGACCTTGACGCCAAGTTGGGTGAGAAAGCTAACACCCACCTTCAGATCGGCGATGGCTGGCAGGTGCCCCATCTTCAATCCCAGGGCGGCAGCAATATCATCAACACTGGCAAAAAGTCGCCCCTCAAATTTATGACCTAATTGCGCGAGTGCCTTGGCGGAGGCGACCCAGAAACACCCGCCCGTCGCCGCCTGGGCCGGGATATCAGCAATGAGACGCACGCGAATGGCGCCTTTTACGGCCTGCAGAGCTTCAGCTGCTTTACCTACCGGGAAAATAGCGACAACGCGCAGTGCATCTTTGCCAACGCCGCCAAGTGTGCCTTCCTTGACACCATCACCCAATCTGAGAATGTCCACAAAGCCTTGACCAAAGGTCATCACAGCGGATGCGCCCGCACCGACAATCATCGCGCTTTGACTGTAGTGCGAGTCTTCCACCCATTTGTCGATTATTCCTTGGGATTCGTTCTTTTGGCCATCCCACCAGTCAGCGATCTCAGTGAATTTCCACATGCGCGCGCCCCCAAGCAAACTCAATTAGATGTCAACGAATATCCGTTAAAACGTCGATACTCGACGGTGACGAATTACTGCGCGGCAGTCAAACGCAATCTATTGCATTGGGGGTGCTGCTTTTGGAATGGGAGGGCTGCATGTGAAATAATGGGAATTCTGTGCGGGTAAACGACCCTCACTAAACGCAGCGACGAAAGCGTGTAATGTGGCATTTAATTGCCTCGGTATATTTAGTTCGTATAATTCTGACCTATCTTAAACGGCGCCGCCGTTGGACACCAAAACCGACGGCACCCAATGCCAGACCCAAGACAAGACCACCTGTGTGTGCCCAGTTTGCCACCGGTCCAAGAACATTTGTCCAGCACAAGATAAACCAACCAAACATGATGATAACGTTGTTATGCGTGATAAAATAAGCGCTTGATCCCTCCGCCCGGACACGAATGAATACGTAGCCAAAGAGGCCATAGACCACTCCGGACATCCCGCCAAAAGAGGGGTTCTGCAGTAAATATTGCGTAATGTTGGACACAAGCGCGAGCATCATAACTAATATGATAAACCGGATATATCCAATGCGTTGCTCAATCTGGCCGCCCAAATCATAAAGCCAGAACATATTGAAAATCAGGTGCATCGGACTGAAATGTAGAAAGATGGGTGTGAACAGACGCCACACTTCGCCATTCATAATATCATGAAACCTATAGTCAGACTGGCTGGCTATCATAAGTTCAGACGTGACTTCTGGATTGTCTCCCAAACGGGTAACGATCGCAATGACAACACAAACCAGAATGAGGATCAACGTCGGCGTGGGCGATTTAATAACAGGCAAGGTAAAATCCCAACTGTATCCGAATGGCATCCATTATCGATGAGACAGAGATACCGGTTGCTACATCCATGAAAATACAAGCAATAACAAATAGATAACTAATTGTGGAAAGAATTGGAGGCCTCGCCCGGAATCGAACCGGGGTGCAAGGATTTGCAGTCCTCTGCGTAACCACTCCGCCACGAGGCCTCATTGACTGGGGACAGGACACAAGTCCATGAATCTCCGGTGCCGTTCTCTAGGAGACCAATCTGGCGCCGTCAAGTCATTCCCGACAAAATCCTGTCGCTATGGCAAACAGAATTTTCCGAGGCAAAAAGTATGGATGCTGGGCATGACATTGCTTTTTTCGAGATTGATTGACTGCTGAATGACAGCTTGCTCGCCTATGCGGATCAATTATGATTCAAACTATGGAAGTGACCCCATCCCCACACAATGACAACGGGCCCTCGGCGTCAGCCCTGCGATTTCCGCTCAAGCGCATTGCGCGTGTCAGTCTTTTCTTTGCGGGACTTCTGATCGCATCCTATGTCGCCAGCGCCCTGTTCTATCTGTGTCTTGCCGGTTGGGATTCTTTCAGCAAACCAGAATCCATCGCCAAGCTCTCAGATGTCAGCCAATGGTCCAACATCGCACCGCTCATAGCAATCATCGCGTTCCTGCCTGCCCTGCTGGCAGTGACCATTGATCAAGCCAGGCAACGAAGCTCCGCGCTGTTCTTCATGGTCTGTGGTGCGCTCCTTGGTGTTATTCTCGCCGCTGCTATCCGAAACATCACAGCCATAGTGATGATCGGGAGTATAGGCGCCGTAGCTGCGCTCATCTTCTGGCTTATTGCTGTTCGCTCCGCCCGCAGGTTTCTCTAGACGGGTGAAATCTCATCACCCTGCCCCAGCGCTCTTTGCATCAGCACCGTATCCACCCACTGCCCAAATTTGAAACCAACAGAACGCAATGTTCCCACCGGCTCAAAGCCAAGCCGCTCGTGCAGTCTCAACGAACCTGCATTGCCGCTATTGCCGATTATGGCCACCATCTGCCGCCAATCGCCTGCCTCGCATCGCCTGATCAATTCACCCAGCAATAACGACCCTATACCGCAGCCGGACATTCCATTGGCGATGTAAACTGAATCCTCCACCGTATAACGATAGGCAGGGCGTGGCCTATAGAGTGTAGCGTAGCTATATCCGACGATATGCCCGCCCGCCTCGGCCACCAGATAGGGCAATCCGGCAGTGAGAACGCCTGCCTTGCGCGCCATCATGTCATCCAGCGATGGAACCTCGACTTCAAAAGAAGCGATACCATTGAGCACATGATAGGCATAAATGGATTGAACTGCTGCCATGTCGCGATCATCAGCGTCACGTATATGCAAGGCAGCGGAATCAAACTGCGAGGCCTTTGATTCAAACAATTGATTATTCAACAGATTATCCTTCGGGGTTCCGCGCAGGACATCGGCTGGCGTCAGGCCGATATCATCAAGCAAGTCTGGTTCGAGCCCGCGCAACGCAGCAAGTTGATGGATTCGTGATTGGGGTGCAGCTGTCAGATACCAGTTCATCTGCTGCAACAACGCGCGGATTCTGCCCACCTGTACCGCCATTTTACCGCATCCTGCCCATCCTTTTCGCCGACCATCGGTCAAAAAGCTGATGACACTGTGATCCCATTCACAATATAAAAGAAGCTTTGGTAGACTATACGGATTATAAGGAAATCTTTGTGTCGTCCCTTAGCCTTGATCAACTTGCAACCTTCGTGGAGGTTATCGAACTCGGCAGTTTTTCAGCCGCTGCTGACCGATTGAACATCAGCCAACCGGCCGTGAGCCTGCAGGTGCGCCAACTCGAAAAGCGGCTCGGCGTTCTCCTGATCGAGCGAATCGGTCGCAAAGCCACCCCAACAGCTGCCGGTACTGAACTTCTCGCCCATGCCGGGCGCATTAACCGGGAAGTCTCAGGCGCTTTGGATGCCATGGCCCGATATACGACAGACACAATCGGGCGTGTGAGGCTCGGCACTGGCGCGACCGCCTGCATCTACCTGCTGCCGCCGCTCCTGCGCAGTCTGCGCCAGGGCTTTCCCTCGCTGTATATTACCGTCAGTACTGGCAACACCATAGATTTGGTCAAGGCGGTGGAAGACAATGTGCTCGACGTAGCACTTGTGACCATGCCCGCATCGGGTCGTATGCTCGAAATTAAATCAATCCTGCGAGAGGAATTCGTCGCAATCGCACCGGCTGGTGTAGTCATGCCGCCGCAGGTTACAGCTGCGGAACTGGCCAAGAATCCGCTCATTCTCTTTGAATCTTCCGGTAACACGCGCCGGGTCATTGACCGATGGTTTGAGCAGAGTGGCGTAACCTTGCAACCTGTCATGTCACTGGGAAGCGTGGAAGCAATCAAGGAGTTGGTCCGGGCCGGACTTGGTTGGGCTATCGTTCCCGCAGTGGCTGTGCGGGAACCGGAACAAAGGCGGGCCTTTACGGTGCGCCCGCTCATCCCCAATCTGCACCGCGAGCTGGCACTCATTATCCGACAGGACAAGATCGTAACCCGCGGCCTGCGCGCATTGATCGCTGCGATCTCCGAAAGCGGCACACGCAGACAGATATGAGATTCAAAACCCGTACTGAATTACAGCCATTGCCTGCCATCGCCGCCCGCGCAGCCATAGGGTGGCAGATTATTGCCAAAATTCTTCTTCAGCTGGGCGCAACCCCACTGCCTGATCGGGACGGGCATATAATTATTGAGGCTGATTCCAACCTCATCATAGGGGCTCGTGGTGTTTGTTATGTACTGGTACCAGCGCCCGCCGATAACAACGACCAGCGCAATCACAGCGACAAGCAATATCCGCACGAATCTCATCATCCCACCCCTCCCTCAGGCAAAGAACCAATAGGAACAGGGGTAGCAGCGCAAAAGAACTGCGCCAAGATGGAACGAATCAAATTTTTGAATCAGAAATCGCGCGGCTCATGAAGACGGCCAAACAGTCTGAAATCAGGCCTTGCTGTTGCCAGCAGAGGATCGATTCCCCTTCCAGCGCCGTCCAAGCTTCACTTCGAGCTGGCGTCGCTTGCGCCGGACAATCGTGGAATCATGCGAAAGCACGACAAGACCGAGCGGAATCATCCAGAAACCGAGAATCGGCAGGAAACCGAGTATTCCGCCAACAATAAGCGTACCACCCAGTGTGCGACGCATTGCCACCGATTGCGGTATTGGCACATGACGGCCAAAGATACGCATATGGCGGCGTTTTGGCGTCGTGGAATGCTCTCCAGCACCGTTTGACGCATGATTACCGGTGTTTTCGGGGCGTTCGGTCACTCAGCAGCTCTTTCGTATTTCGTGTTCAACAGACCCCGATGTAGGGACGCCGGACGGGCATTTCATCCTTTCCTGTGAACATTATATGAAAAAAAGCGAAATGGTCCTTTGCAAAAGCGAAACCCTTTTGCTATAGGCCACTTCGCTGATGACTGAGTAGCTATTCCCCGGTAGCTCAGTGGTAGAGCAACCGGCTGTTAACCGGTTGGTCGCTGGTTCGAATCCGGCCCGGGGAGCCAGTCACCTCAAAGGCTTAGCAGCTCACGCTGCTGAGCCTTTTGCTTTTACAGATATTTTCTAACATTTACCGCGCTATAACCACTCACCAATTATACGCGAGCCCCTTACCGTTCACGGGTAATCGATGCTATAGATCGCGACAACAACACCGATCCCCCGGAGACGATATGTTCCTGCTCACTGTTGCAACAATCTGGACTATTGCAGCGCTGACACCGGGGCCGAATTTCTTCATGGTTGTACGTTGCACCCTCACCGGCTCGCGCAAGATCGCGATCTCTGCCGTCGCAGGCACCATAACGGGAACACTGTGCTGGGGGCTTGCCGGGTGGCTGGGCGTCGGTTCATTGTTCATGGCCGCGCCGATTGCCTATATGGGTTTGAAAATTGCTGGCGGTATCTATCTTCTCTGGCTTGGTCTTCGGCTGCTCTGGCAGGTACGCCAGCCAAAGGGCGACATGATTATTCCTGCAAACAAGGTCAAGCTGACACCCATGGGTGCATGGCGTCTCGGCCTTGCCACCAACCTCGCCAATCCAAAATCCGCGCTGTTCGTCGCCAGTCTGTTCGCAGCAACCATGGCACCGGGTACACCTTGGACCCACGGCGCCGCAGCGGTGGTCGTCATGGTCACCATATCAACCATCTGGTATGCCGGTCTTGTCGCCGCCCTCAGCCATCGTACGGTTGCTGACGCCTATCAGCGGGCGCGGCGCGCCATCGATGCCCTCGCTGGCACAATCTTTATTGGTTTTGGCTTGAAACTGGCATTGTCTGATCGGTAGTCAGAGCCGGGCCAAGAACTATCATAGCTCACTTTTTCAACACGAACTTTTGTACTTATGTATAATTGAAAGTGCCCAATCTCCATGTTAGCCCTAGTGCTTGGAGATGATTTGATGTCCGTTTTAGCAATTACGATTCTTTGCATTGTTGCCACATGGGTGGCCTGCTTTCTTTTTCCGCATCTTGACTGATGAGCCGGGTCTGATGGCCTGTGTTTCCCGCTCAGCGAAGCAGCGGCAATTCTGACCACATGCGCCGCGATATCAACGCACCCATGTGGTGTTCTCGACATAAATATCGGCTTCCATAGTCGCCTGAACAAAAATCGATCGTACCATGGCGGGCGAAGCATGGCCCTCCATTGCCTCGGTGCAGGCCATTTGGGCGAGAAGGTAAATCCTCCCCCGCTCACCCGGCCAATCACTCGATAAAAACTCGGCGGCCTCAGCCACGGAACCGATGTTCCGCAGCTTGAACGAATGAAGTGACTCCACGGTCACCGGTTTGAACTGAGCGTTTTTCATGGCTTAGAAACGCGGATCGTTAAAACTGGTTCCAATCTGAAAAGCGCCTGTGGCAAAATTGCGATGCTTGCGCTTATCGCAAAGCCGTTCCCATCACATGCACGTTATCAGCTAAGTCGCAGATTTGCGTATTCAGCAGAGCTGCGCATGTCTGTCGTCATGAAACACTCGAAGCAATAGCCTCTTATATCCTCTATTAAGTCCATTCTCCCAACTCGCAAAAATATCTGACAAATCGCAAAAATTATTTGCCCCGGCATTCTTCACAAATACCGGGGCATGCAGCCATTCTCACAATGGGTAGCGTCTAGAACGGTTGACGGAAATCCAGCCAGCGTCGATCACTATCCGGGAATTTCAGGCAGGAGCGCATGCTCGGGCTCAGATTGATATCGCAAAGCAGGTGGCCATTGAGGTCAGACAGACTGCCCACAGGTCCATTGCTATGCTTTGCCGCCGCAGGAATCATCCACGACAGATTCAGGCCAAAATATCGAACTTCAGTCATTTCAGACTCCTAAAGTCATCAAGCTCTTTTCTATGTCTGGAGAAATAGTTCTTTATTTCTGGGATCACCAACGTAAAATGATGCATGAGCCATCAAGCCATTTAATGGGTAAATCATGTCATCCCTGCCGCTTCCAGCCATCCGCGTGTTCGAATCCGTTGCTCGCCTGCAGAACTTCACCAAAGCGGCTGAAGAACTGAACATGACCCAATCAGCGGTAAGCTATCAGGTGAAGCTGCTGGAGGAATTTGCCGGGGCACCGTTGTTTCACCGGCTTGCCCGCGGCGTCTCCTTGACTGATAAGGGCGACCTCGTAGCGCCGGTGATCCGCCGTGCGCTGGCCGAACTCAGTGAAACCTTTCGCGCTATCCGCGAGGAGCAGAATTCGGTTCTGCTGGTTTCGGTCATACACACTTTCGCCAGCAATTGGCTGACGCCGCGCATTGTGGATTTTCAAACCCGGTTCCCGGATATATCGGTACGCTTCGATATTGCGTCGCGGATGGTGGACTTTGTGGCCGAAGGTATCGATTGCGGCGTCAGGATGGGTAAGGGAAGCTGGCCGGGACTAAAAGCGCACCGGTTGCTTTCCGGGGGCTTTACCCCCCTTGCCAGCCCCGCTTATCTCGAAAAATACGGCCGGCCACAAACACCTGTGGACCTGCTCAACTATCATCTGATCACCCCTAATGATGATTGGTGGCCCATCTGGTTTCGTCAGGCAGGCGTGGAAGGACCACTTGTTATGGCCAAGCCGGGTGTTGGCATCGACACCCAACAGATCATCGCCAACCTCGCCCTATCAGGTGGCGGCGTCGCGCTCGTTTCAGAAGGCATATTCAAAGACGAAATTGATTCCGGCAGGCTCGTTCAGCTGTTTGATGTCTGCGCCTCAACCGGCTCGGACTTTTACCTTGTTTATCCTGAAGGCAGGCAGTTGCAGCCGAAAACGCGGCTCTTCCGGGACTGGATATTGGAACAGGCGGGCGTCCTCTGATTATTTCCTGCCGTAGGCTGCCATAAACACGCTTACGCCTTGCTCGGCATGTCGGCGCAACGCGTCAAGTTTCGGAATGGCCCCATCACCCAACAGCATAACCTGATTGACGGGCTCGGCCATGACGAGCCAGTTGAAATGGGATGCGGCAATTGCCGGGTCTTCAATCTCAAGCAAGTCACGTTCGGCGAACACAGCAAAATTTGCCGCCAGAGCCATCATCGCGCGCTTCGGGCCGCGCTCATAAAGCACCTTGGCCAGTTCTGGGAAACGGCTGACCTCCCCGATCACAAGGCGGCGCAGCTGCATGAGTCTCGGCGTCAGCACGACTATCAGCTGTTGATATGCATAATTCGAAAGATACTCCGCAAGATCTTCGCTGCCTTGAAACTCCGGAATTTGACTGTGGACCCTGTCACCGGCAACGCTGACCATGCTGGTCACAATCTCAACAAACAGCGCTTCCTTGCTCTCGAAATGCTTGTAGACCGTTTGCTTCGAAACAGCCGACCGCGCAGCGATATCGTCCATATTGGTGCCAAGATAGCCGTTCTGCAGAAATACCTCTGTCGCCGCATCAAGGATCGCCTTGTGCTTGCGCTCGGAACGGTTTGGTTCCGCTGTGCCCGATGGATGAATTGAAGTCACTTTCGTCATAAAACCGCTTACCCGCAATTGCTGCACCCTAGCATGATTCCCGATGGGATCGAGTGTGTACCGTTGACACACAGTACTAGACAGTCTAGTTTGATTCAAGGAGATCAATACACATACAGGTTTGCTCAGTTCACGAAGACTGTTGGCCGGATGCGTGCCAACGGCTTATCAACAGGAGTTGCACAATGACGTTTCCTACCAAGACAGGTACATTGAAAGTGCCGGGCGCCAAAATTTACTATGAAGCCCAAGGCTCTGGGCCTCTCCTGCTGCTCATTGCCGGAGGCCCCACGGATGCAGGGGTTTTTGCCGGACTTTCACATTATCTCGCTGACCGCTACACGGTGGTGGCTTACGATCCTCGCGGGAATTCACGCAGTCCCTTCGATGGCAAGCCTGAAGCATTGCAGCTTGATGTTCACGGCGACGATGCCGCCCGGTTGATTGAAGCATTGGGCGATGGGCCTGCCTTTGTGATGGGTAATAGCGGCGGCGCGCAAATCGGGCTCAATCTGGCCGCGCGGCATCCGGAAAAGGTGCGCGCACTGGTAGCGCATGAACCGCCATGCCTGATGCTGCTTCCCGATCCCAGCGAAGCCTTGGCCGGTAACAAGGAAATTCACGACACCTATCAGCGCGAGGGCGTGGAAGCGGCGATGCAAAAGTTCATGGCCATGGCTGGATTGGACGAGCACGGTGAGGAGGAAGCGCCGCAAGCGCCTCCCCCGCCCGAAGCTCTGGAGACATTCGAGCGGATCAACGGAAACATGGAGTATTTTCTCGCCCATGGCCTCATGCCGCTTTCGCTGTACCAACCGGAGATTGATACGCTGCGTACGGGTAAACCCGGTGTAATCGTTGGCGTTGGCGAGCAAACCGTCGGAGAAATTGCCAATCGTACGGGCGTAGCACTGGCTGAAAAGCTTGGCACGCAACCCGTGCAATTTCCCGGCGATCATGGCGGCTATGGCCCTCACGCCGAAGCTTTCGCAAAAACGCTTCACTCAGCATTCGCACAAGCATGAACAGCTTAGAGCGTCGCGCCTTACCCGCGGCACGACGCTCTGACAGCCGTCAAAGACAATCTGGAGAACGAACCCATGCATATACAGTTTGCCGAGCTTCCTGTGTTCAATCAGGACCGTGCGAAGAATTTCTACATTGATCATTTCGGCTGCACAGTTGCAGCCGACGTTCCCATGGGCCCGGATGGATGGCGATGGATAGAGCTTAAATTTGCGGGTTCGGAAACAAACCTGCATTTTATCAAAAGAGCGGACGATGAAGCGGCCAGCCAACCTGTGATGGTTCTTGTGGACGACAACGTTGCCGGCACCGCTGGAACCCTCAAATCAAAGGGTGTCGAGATCATTACCGAACCGCAGGCTGCGCCCTACGATCCCGGACGCACCGTCGCTGAATTCAGGGACAGCGAAGGCAACCGCATGGTGATCAGCAGCCGCTGATTAGAAAGGAAACCGGCGCGCCAGTATATGCCCCCGCGCCCTCACCGCATCCAATCCCTGCAACGTTCCTTCGCGGGCGAATACGGATAGTCACTGCCAACTCCCGTCAGCGATAGGCTTCGGTTACGGCTTGGGCTGCGCTCGCAATGATCATTGCACGCAGGGTCGGCGTTTCGCGGGAATCAGCCACAAAAACGCTGATTGCAACTTTGCCACCATCGGGTGCGGTCAAGATACCCACATCGTTTGTCGCCACGTTGACACCCTTCCAGGTGGGGCTGGTTCCTGTCTTGTGCGCAACGCTCCAGTCCTTGCCGACGCCAGCACGCAGCCTGTCCGGAAATGTCGACGTCTCGTTCATGATGGCAAGCAGCCGATTGGTTGAACTTGTAGAGATGAGCTTGCCATTCATGAGCGCGGCGAGAAATTCTGTCATCGCGCGCGGCGTAGCCGTATCGCGCGGATCTTTCTGATAAGCGTCAAAGGCAGTATCGCGCTCTACCTCCGGTACAGCCTTGATTGCCCGTTGCAGCACCTTCGCATCCACATATTCCTGCTTCCATTGCAGCCCAACAATATCCGTTTGCAAATGCCTTTCATCACGATCAATCCGAATACCACTGATCGCTTTGCCTGCGAGAAATGAATTGATCTTCCCGGTTCCGCCCAACCGGTCAATCAGTATATCCACGGCAGCCGAATCGCTGTCGACAATGGCGCGGCGCACAAGATCACCGGCGTTGGTGCGAAAGAAACCGTTCCGTTCGACAATCTTCGCGAGAGGCTGCTTCATAACGCTGAGATTTTCAGATCTGATGATAATCGGGTCTTCGATATTCATAGCGCCATGATCGGCAGCATCGAGCGTTGCTGCACCCGCAATCAGCTTCACAACACTCTGCAACGAAAACCGCTCGTCCCCCCGCACGCAGACGGACGTTCCTGCTTGGTCCAGAGCGCAGATACCTATGCGCGCATCCTTGCCCGTAGCCAATTTTTCGAGACGTTGTTGAAGCGCTGCAGGGTCTGCGATTCCTCCTGCATAACTCACATGGGATATACCCAAAGCAGACACAGCGGCAATCGCAAGTGCAAATGGCTTCATGGCTCGGCATGCCTTTCCGGTCAGTTCAATTCCCGATCTTTTATAAAACCAAGATTACGGCAGCCTTACTGGCATCTGATCTTCGGAAGGCAGTTGCAAGGATCGCGCTTGCTCCAGACCCGGTACAGCGCGTAATCTTTGACCAGATGGCTTGGGGAAAAGCATGCGGGCAACGCTCGGATACATATTGGTGATTTTAGGCGCCTGCCTCGTCGCAGCGGCCATGTGGATATGGGTGGGCCACGATTATCTGTTGATCGATCCATTCTGGATCAGTTGGGCCATCTTCACGTTTTTCAGGCCAGCAAGCATCCCCCAGACATTCTATGACGTGCTGGTCGGCGTAACCGCTTCACTTGGAATTGCCGCATACAGCCAGGGAAAATACCTGCTTCGCCCGAAACAACCGGCAATGGGTGAGACTGGCCCCGAACAGCCATAGCGGAACCTTATATTTTCTTGAGATTCAGCGAAGATACCCGGAATCGAATCCTTACATCGCGTGGAATATGCTTGGTTGAAGAAAAACAACGGTTCCGACCATGCACGACCTTACGCTTTTACTGGCTGTTATAGCGGCTGTCCTGCTCGCCTTTCAGGCAAATCCGCGCCGCGAGCACAGTTCAACAAATACCAGCGGCACGCGCTACAACGACGCTGACATTGCAGTGTCTGTGTTTGCATTCGCTCTGGTGATGGTCATTACGATGATGGTCTGGTCTCGCTAACCTCTTGATGCCGACATGGCATTCTGTCACGCTGTGCCAGAACGGTTATCCCCGAAGGTCATCAATGAAACTCCCAAAGCTGCCATTCACCGTGACGGACTGGAACACAGTGCCGGTCACAGAATATTCGGGTGAACAGGGAAAAGCACTCTGGCGCAGCTTCACGACTGATGATTTGCGTGTACGAATTGTCGAATATACGCCGGGATATCTGGCCGATCACTGGTGTGACCGGGGACATGTTCTCTATGTTCTTGAAGGCGAGCTTGATACCGAACTGCGCGATGGGCGCACGTTCAAACTGACAACTGGAATGAGCTATCAGGTTTCAGATTTTGGCGATGAAGCACACCGGTCTTCAACGAAAACAGGTGTGAAACTCTTCATCGTTGATTAGGTCACGAAGCCGTAATCCGCTATTTGTCTGATGCTTCTTCCTCGAACATCACGGCTACATCAGCATTGGCCGACAGCCGGACCTTGTTGCCCTCGACCTCTGCGACAAGCGACGTCGAAATATAGTGATGATGGCCCTTGTGCGAGCCCTCGCCGCTATCTTTCTTGGTCAGCTTGATGCGGGCGCCTTCCACGTGATCCACCGTACCAACATGGACACCATCGGCTCCAATGACTTCCATATGTTCTTTGATCTGTGTTGCAGGCATGATTTTTCTCCAAAAAGGTTACGAAGCAGAACGCGCAAGACGCGCTTTGGATGCATTGCCCCGGCGAAATTGTTTACAGCGCCAGATGGCTTATTCCAATGGACGGCAATAGATGCTTGTATCCCGCTTGATCGCCTCCTACCATTCCTGACAACGGGCATAGTGTCAGGAAAGCATTGATTCAAAAATGGCTGACGAGATTCTCACACCAGCACAGATGGGCGAAGCCGACCGGCTAACCATCGCCGCTGGACCGATTGACGGATATGGATTGATGTTGCGGGCGGGCTATGCGGTTGCCCGCCACATCCTCACCAATTATGGCAGCGCGACCGCCTTTCACATTCTTTGCGGCCCCGGCAATAATGGCGGTGATGGCTATGTTGTTGCCAGCCTTCTTAACGAGAGCGGCGTCAAGGTGCATCTATGGAGCGATGACAAGCCGAAAGCTGGTTCCGATGCAGCCTTTGCCCGGCGCGATTGCAGTGTCAAAGCCGCGCCTCTTGCCGGCTTCAAGCCAGAACCCGGCAGCGTCGTCATCGACGCCTTGTTCGGTGCCGGTTTGAACAAGCCTCTTACAGGAAAAGCAGCCGTTGTAATCGAACGCAGCAACGAAGCCAGTGTCACCCGCATTGCCATCGATGTGCCATCCGGCCTTGATGGCACAACCGGCGTGCCGCTTGGTCCAGTGCTGAAGGCCGATTGCACCATTACCTTCTTTCGCAAGAAACCGGCACATCTGCTCTATCCCGGACGAAGTTTATGCGGCGAAGTCGTGGTTGCAGATATCGGCATCCATGAAGACGTGCTTTCCACAATCCATCCGCTGTGTTTTGAGAACCTGCCACAACATTGGCGACTGCCCGCTCCCGGCGTGGACACGCATAAGTACAAACGCGGCCATGTCGCCGTGTTTTCAGGCGGGGCGACATCGACAGGAGCGGCGCGACTTTCGGCATTGGCGGCCGCGCGCAGCGGTGCAGGTGCGGTCACCCTGCTTTCCCCGGCGGAATCTCTGGCTGTCAACGCCGCACATCTGACCTCAATCATGCTCAACCGCTGTGAAACCGACCACGAACTTCGGTCATTCCTGGACAGGCGCAAACCTTCCGCAATGGTGCTGGGTCCCGGTTTTGGTATAGGCGCGCGTACCCGCTCAATTGCGCTCGCCTTGCTCAAGGAACAGCTGCATCTGGTTTTCGATGCCGACGCGATCACCTCGTTTCAGGACCACCGCGACGAGTTGTTCAATGCCACACGCCGTGCATCCGAGGTCCGGCTGGTGCTGACGCCGCATGAGGGCGAGTTCACGCGGCTGTTCCCCGATATTGACGAAGACAATACGCCTTCAAAGCTAGAGCGCGCCCGTGCCGCAGCCCGGCAGGCCAATGCGATTATCATCTATAAAGGGCCTGACACAGTCATTGCTTCGCCCGATGGCCGCGCTGCGATCAACAGCAATGGTACCCCGCTTTTAGCCACTGCGGGCTCCGGCGACGTTCTATCGGGCATCACCGCTGGTCTGATGGCGCAGGGAATGGCACCGTTTGAAGCCGCCTGCGCAGCGGTGCACATCCATGCGCAGGCGGCGCTTGATCTTGGTTTTGGCCTGATAGCCGAAGATCTGCCCATTGCCGCGGCGAAGGTGATCGCACGGCTACATCATCGCTGAGTCACGCAAGCGCGGGAACAGCTCGCGCTCCAGCAACGATTTTCTGCCGCCAGCCTAAAAACAACCCCAGCGCTATAATGGCGACCCCGCCATGAACGTAATAGGCCAGACTATAACCACCACGCTGGACCAGCCAACCGGCGACAACATTACTGAACGAGGCACCAATACCCTGCACTGTCATCACGGCTGCAAGGCCCACATTGAACCGTCCGCTGCCCGAGAGCAGCCGTTCAGCGGCAACGGGGGTGACGATGCCAAGAAATCCAGCACCAAGGCCATCCAATATCTGGACAGGATAAACTGACCAGAAGTCTGCGACAGAGCCCGCAATCGCGCCACGCACCGGCAAGGCAATCAGTGCAATAAAAAACACGAAGGATAATCCGAAACGCCGGATCAGAAACGGAGCAATGGCGGCGGCGGCAATCATGGTGAGCTGTGATATGCCGGTAATCAGTGCAGTTGTGCGGAACGGTGTGCCAAGTTCGATGGAAAAGGCCTGAGCGATCAGGCGGCTCATCGGTGCATTGCCAAAATGGAAAACCATAAGGATAAGAGCGAGCAGGATCAGTCCCGGCGTCTCGATCAATACGGAATAACCAGATGGCCCCGGCTTGCCATCATCCTTTGCCAGCCCACGCGCCACCTTGTGGTCAATTTCAGCCGGATCAATCATCAGGGTTGCCGCAATGGCACCCGCGGCAGTGACAATCATCATGCCGATGATGCCGTACTGCCCCCACAAAACTGTCGTAATGTATACACCAACCAGTGAGGCGACATTACCCGCATGATTCCAGAATTCGTTGCCCGATACCTGATCGGAGAATTTTGCCTCGCCAACCAGACCGAGCGTGAGACCCATCAGGGCGGGCCCCACCACAGCGCCAACAATCGCCGTCATTGCCTGCCCGCCAACCACCACAGAAACGTTCGGCACATTAAGGGTTAGAAGTGCGGCAATCGTAACCAGCAATACAGGAATGACAATCAGCGCCCGTTTATACGGCGTGCCGTCGACCAATGCCCCGAATAGCGGCGTTGCGACCATTCCAAGAATACCGCCGCCTGTCGCAATGATTCCCAATGACATCGATGTCCAACCATGGGTAGCCAGATAGGCATCAAGAAAAGGTCCAAGCCCATCCCTGGCATCGGCGAGAAAGAAATTAAGTGCAGCAAGTGCAATGAGTGACGGAGTTAACCGATCGCCAAAACGCTCAGATGTTTGCACGCAGTTGTCTCCGAACAAGAGAAAGATGTGTTATCAACGGACAAAAATGGTTCAGGAGCCGCATTGTTCCCGTTCTGTTATGCCTGTTGGGATATTCGCCTCCCAACTTTTTAAAATTACCCGTTTGAATTAACTCTGTCTTTACCTTGATCGGGCACTTTCAATTCAAGCGCGATTTGTACTGCGTACGCGCTTCCTTAATTTTGTGAGCGTCATTATTCTGTCGTAATATCAGGGTATTCATTCTCACGTAGCGAACAGCTTGTTTCCATTTTTGACCACGGATGTACTGGCACTGGTGTTGAGGCAAGTTCAGGAAGGTCGGGTAGCTCCCGGCCTTTTGCTTTTTTAAGCCATCTCCTTTTCGCTACCAAGATCAATACTTTATGTTAGCATTCCTGCTGATACTGATTGCCTTGGCTGAGGGGCACTATCGGCAATGATTGCACTCAATATCCTGTTGCTTATGATCGAGGCGCTTGTCTATTTCGCCGTGATGACAGCTCTGCTGCATTGGCGAAAACGCTACGGCCTCGGGGTTTTCCTGTGCGCCCTCGGTGTGATGCACTTCCTTGAGACCTATCTGGCCGCTTTTTTCTACATTCAGTTGCCGTTTGGCATCATCTCCCCCGGCTCTACTGTCCTGTTCAGTGGCAAGCTGATGATGATCCTTCTCCTTTACATCAAGGAGGATGCGCTCACGGTCCGCCAGCCTATCTATGGCCTTCTTATCGGCAATTTTCTGCTGATCGGGCTCCTTTTCATCGCGCGCAATCACGAAACGGTTCAGCTGGTGACCAGCCGTCAGCCTGATCTCGATTTTGTCGATGAAATGGGCATGCTGATGGTTCTGGGCACCGCTCTCCTCTTTATTGACTCCATCGCCATTATCCTGTTTTACGAAAAGCTTGGCCGCTTCTTTGCGCGACATCAGGCATTACGTATTTTCATCGTTTCGGCTGTCATCCTGAGCTTCGACCAGATCGGCTTCTTCGTGGCACTGCACTATGTCGCCGGTACGCCAGTATCCGCACTATGGGGCGGCTGGGTGGCAAAGCTTGGTGCGGCGCTGGTCTATAGCCTGATGGTGACGGCCTATCTGCGCTGGTTCAAGGATGAGCCGCAAAATGAACGGCGAGCGAGCCTGCGCGGTGTATTCGAAACCCTGACTTACCGGGAAAAATACGAACGGCTTCTGGAAGAAACCGGGCGTGACAGCCTGACCGGCGCGCGCGACCGGCGCAGCCTGACGAGTGAAGGTCCACGCCTTTTTGCCGAAGCGCGTAAAGAAGGGTCGACATTCAGCCTGATCGCCATTGATCTCGACGATTTCAAAAGCATCAATGATACCTATGGCCACCAGACCGGCGACATGGTGTTGCAGCAAACGGCGCGCAAAATGCTGGCCAATACCCGCAAGACCGATCATTTCTATCGCTATGGCGGTGAGGAATTCATCGGAATCTGTCAGGGACTTTCAAGTCAGGGATCATCCGCCCTCGCCGAGCGGCTACGCACGGCAGTCGAGGCGTCACCTTATCAGAACGTGAAAAACGTCACGATCAGCATCGGCGTGGCTAATTTTCCGGGAGATGGCGAGAA
Organism: Phyllobacterium sp. TAF24; assembly: GCF_052113785.1. Lineage (NCBI taxonomy): Bacteria > Pseudomonadati > Pseudomonadota > Alphaproteobacteria > Hyphomicrobiales > Phyllobacteriaceae > Phyllobacterium > Phyllobacterium sp. TAF24. The sequence goes on from NZ_JBFRDN010000007.1 coordinate 156,329, forward strand.
TTTCGATCAGCTCTTTGCCAAGGCTGATGAGCGGCTCTACCGCGCCAAGCGCACGGGCAAGAACAAGGTCATAACGCTTTAGTAGGTTACCGTGACAATGATTGTGTCATTGTAACTACCCGGCGCCGGTGTTGTCTGCGGTGGAACGCGCCCATAGACAATGATGGGTTGTGATGTGCCAGTGCCAGTGCCCGCAACAGTATTTGTTCCTATCGTATTTCCCCAAGGCAACGTGCGGTTCGTGTCCCGGTAGAGGCCATAGGTGACGACACCGCCAGTCCCGGTCATTTTACGCGCCGTCGGGCTTGTTCCGGTCCCACCGAGACTGAGCGAAACCGTATATGGCACGGTCGGTGTGCAGGTTACGTTCACCTGACCGGTCTGATCAATATTGGCATTGAGCAGCCCCCTGTTGCCGAAATCAATATTCTGCGCCGTGACAAGGCAATCATTGGCGAGCGTGATCTGTGCGGTGAACGCGGGCGGCGAACCCGTCAACCCCGAGGCGGCCGTACAGCCTGCACCATCATCATAACGGAAATGAAAAGTGGCATTGGCCCCCGTAAACGTCGAGATATAGGTCCCGGCAGGCGCGGCTTGCTGGCTGGCAAGAATTTGGCCGTAAAGAGTGATCGTGGTCGAGCCACTACCGAGCAACGGACCCAAGATTGTCGTAAATTCCACCAGAAATCCGGGGGCGCGACCGGCGTAAGGCCATGTTGCCGAACCCCACACGATGGAGCGCGCGGCATCCTGAAACAGCTGATAATTCAGCACATTGGCACCACTCAACATCTTGCGCGCGCTGGCGGTTGCTCCGCCGCTGCCTTCGTTCAAATCAGGGCAAACCAGCACTTTGCGGCCAAGACCGAGCAAACCGGAGCAATCCGCTTTCACCGTCGTCATGCTGTTGATGACATTGCCCGGAATCGTACTCCCGGAGAACACGATACCGGGAACTGTAAAGGTGCAGGATTGCGCCCAGACAACAGCGGGCAGCAGCAGGACGCCGACGAAAAAGACAAACCGGAACAGCCAGTTCCTCATGAGCACACCACATTGCTGATTTTGACCTGCGTGCCCGGCTGGGCGCGATAGGTGAACTGCGCTTTGCAACTGCTGCCATCCAGACGCTCGATGATAATTATATTCTGGGCACGCAGCTTCTCGATGAAGGCTTCACCGTCATAGCCGACGACAAATTCGTCCGTTGAACCGTCAATATGTCCGCGCAAACCAGCCTCCAGCGGTTTGCCGGCCCCATCCACCAGGCTGACAATGGCCGAGGCAGACGTCTGGCTCACATGGAAATCGACGACGACGCCGCTGCGGTCCGCCGGCACAACGATATTGCGTGTTGATCCTATGCTTGCGTCAACGGGAAGATTCTTTGGATCGATGGCCACTGTGTTTGGCTCATATGAATTCAGGTCAGGCACAAGTATTTTGCCGCTGCGGTTGGTTCTGCCAACCGGGCGATTTTCCGAGAGAACCTCAACATCAGGCGCGCCGACATCCACGACCGCAAAGGCATCATTGATGCGGTTTGTGGCAAATACACCACCGGCGGCCACCGCAAGCGCGCCATCAATCTGCGCGCTCGCGCGGGTATTCCCGTCAAACTGCTCGACATCACCCTGTACGCGCGCATAGCGCCCGCGATAACTCGCCGAGGCCAGCCGGTCTGGATTGTCACCTTCACGGGTGCGTAGACGCCAGCCATAACTGCCCTCTTCCAGACGCTCGGACTTGGCGATATCGACGACGCCGGAGGCACCGCTTGCCGTCTGTTCGTAGCCGGTTGTAACAGTGATGTTGTTGTCAAACGGAATGGTGAGGCCAGCAAAAACACCAAAGCTGTCGCTATTTTCGAGATCGGTGAAAGCAGTTGCATAGAACGAACTGTTCTTGAACACCGTCTGACTGAAGGAAGCACCGATGATACGGTTCTTCTCTCCGTTTGCCGCTTCAATCTGCGTGAAAGACAAATTGAGATTGGAGCGTTCAAATGGCCCCGGCGCGGACACGGTCACCTGTGCCAACGAGCGCGGCACGCGTGGACTGAAGATGGCAACCCCCGCTGGATCAAAGACCGAAAGCCGGCTTGTATCGGCGGAAACCGACGCAACGTCATCATAATTGCCGAATGCCTGCTGCATGCGGGCAAAGACGGTATAATTGCGATAGCTGAGCTCCACCGAACCATTGACGAGAAAACCTGTATCGCCGTCATGACTGCTTCCCGCCACCGCCAGAGAACTGACACCATAGCCGCCAATCGGAAACGCAACACCGACACCGCCATTGAGCAGATCAACGCCGCCCTCAAAGTGTCCTTCCAATGTCAGCAAATCGCTGACGCCATAGCGGACAGTGGCGATCCCCATCGCGTCACCGGCATAATCGCTCGATTCAGTACCGAAATCACGCCGGGGAAAACCAACCTCACCGGAGAAGTCCAGAAGACCTTTGCGCAGCAAAAGACTGGACGAGTAGAAAGGCAGCATGGTTTTGGTTTCGCGGCCAAGCGTATCACGCAGCACCACTTGCGCCTGCCCAGATCCGGTGAACACAGGGAAATTAGTCACCTGAAAAGGGCCGGATGGTACCGTGCCGCTATAGGTCTTGACGTTCTGCGTATAGACTTCAAGCGTCGACGGTACGGCGGCAGAGCCAGAGATAACGGGTATCGGAATGGTGACCAGATCAGAGCGCAGGTGAAAATTGCGCTGGACCTGCAGGCCGCCAAGATAAACGGGGCGGGTCCACTGCAAACCACCGGAAATGAAATCACCAGCCCGATAGGTAATCAGCCTCTCCGTGTCCGAATAGGTATACGTTGTATTGAGGCGCTTGAACCCCTGCAAATCCGTATCGCTGGCGCTTGATGTGAAAGACTGAGTGAGCGTGCCGAAGGGACTGAAGAACCGGGCATCAAAACCGCCGGATATTCCCTGAAACGGCTTGGCATTGCCCGAGAACAGGTTGTCACTGCTGGCAAAGAGCGAGTAATTCAGTACCGCACCGTAACTTGATTGCGGTTTTGGATGGTCGTCATCCGGCTTTGGATTGATATCGATCTGTTTGGCTGCCCGTGCATCGTCATTGGTGGTCACGTAAAGGCGCTGGTTTTCCATATCCACGCGGTATTGGACGTCAGGCAGGCGATCAACCCGGATCGAGCCATCCTTGTCCCGGGCGCTTGACACCGGCTTCAGTCCAACTTCCTTCAATTCCTCAGCACGTGCTGACAGCCCGCCATCCGCCAGCTGCCGAAAAGCGCCTGCCAATCCGGTCGGTTCATCATTGATGAAGACCTCTAAATAGAGGTCCTGTGCGATGCCGGGCTGCGGCACGGTCTGCTCCGCTTCTACAGCATTGGTATCTTGAGCCCGTCCAGAGGTAAGAATGCACGGGCTTATGCAGAGTGCCACAACAAGACTAGCGGCCGCTGACCGCAACGCTGACATCAAGCGGTCCAGAATCGCTCTGCGCCTTCAGGGCAATGGAACCGGCAGACACCGCTTTACCGCCACCCACTGGCCATTGCATCGAAGCGCCACCAAGGACGTAGCCGACCAACCCCTTTCGTGTACCGATTTCACGCCCGCCCTGCATCAACTGCACATCGGAAAGGCGCAGCCGTGAGTCGCCATCGTTGCGCGCAGCAAGCACAAGCCCGCCGCCAGAGCGTTTGATCGTCCAGGCTACCTTCGGTGCCGACGCATCAGCGTCCTTGAAGAACACCGGAATGGAATAACGCATGACCAGCGTGACGGTGCCGCCCTTGCGACGCGACGGATCAGGCAATTCGTCAACGATCACCCGGTAGCTTTCCTCACCCGCCACCGGCTTTTTGCTAACCCTGATCACCCGTACCAGATAATCCTTATTGCCAGTCAGAACGGTTGATGGAGGACTTGCCACCACATCACTTGTTGGTTCGAGTTGCTCGACACCATTGACCTGAGTCCAGCGGAAAACGCGCACCTGCACGTTAATTGGTCGCTTCGCCTGATTTGTCAGCGTCAGTACAGCAGCGCTTCCCGGTGCAGTCAGATCAAGGCTGGTGGGTGCTACACGCAGTGAAGCCGCATTGGCTGTGCTGCAAAACAGCATAAAGAGCCCCATCGCTCCGATGCGTTTAAGCATGGATCGCATCTCGTTCTCCTTTTTGTCTAAAACTTTAGTAGGTAACGGTCACCGTTATCGTATCGTTATAGGTGCCGATTGCCGGAGTGGTCTGAGCCGGAACAAGCCCATAAACCGTGAGTGGTTGTGCAGCACCATTGCCTGTACCGCCCACCGTGTCGGTACCCACCGTATTTCCCCAGACAGTTGCATGGGTTACTTCCGTATACAGCGAGTAATTAATGGTTGCAGAAGCCGGGCCAGTCATTTTGCGAACCGCTACCGTTGCACCCGCTCCGGTTCCGGCATTCAATCCAACATTGTAAGGCGTTGCATTGGTGCACTGGACCGACAGTGCGCTTGTGGACGGAACATCCGCTGCAATAACGCCAGTATTAGGAAAGGTCATGTCAGTCGCACTGACCAGAATACAGGACGACTGGATGGTGATGTGAACACCAAAGCTACCGGTCGCCGTGGCGGCAAGCGCCGGACTGGAAAAGCCAAAGATAGCTGCCAATCCCACTGCGGCGAATCTACGTGTTGAATATCCGAAACTCATTCATCCTCCTCAAGGTATACGTGCCAGCGGCAACTACCTCTGATTCATTACAAATGACCCAGTAGTTATTCTGTATACAATACTTATGCCTTATATCTTTAAAATAACTTATCGAACAGTCAAAAATCTTATGTAATTGAAACGATGTCGTGTCGCTATGTGTTTGTTTGTACAAATAACGTCACCTACGCACTCGTTATCATCATAAATATTGATATTCTAAAATTTTACGCACTCTTTGAATTATTTGGATATTTTCGTATATCTTGATTTATTCTACTATCAAAAAAATTCTATTGTTCTTTAAGTTGATCAAATGTTCGCATAATCATTCGTCAAAGCAACGGCAATATCATCAACGTTTTATAATTCACTATTGTATATCGGCAACTAATCCACGTGTTTATTCGCACATGGCGTAAAATCGAATCAAAAGTATTATTGAATTTACTTTTGTTGCTCTTGGAAGAACCATAAAGATGACAGCCTTCCCCTCGCGAGCCGTGGCCATCCGCCTGTCCTCTTATTGTCATCTTGTCATCGGAACAGAGCGTTGTTTCGCCAGCTAATCCAAGTGTCACGCAGCAACCCGATGAATTGCTCTTGAACATTTGCTTTTTGACGGCGAAGATTGCTTCATAAGCATGGAAGATAACGCACATGGCACAGCAACGAAAAACCAACACATCCGACGCTCTGGGGCAGCTTAAATGGCTTACGCCCGAGAATGTTGGCGCTGCGCTGAAAGGCCTGCCACTAAAGGTTCAGGCGGCACTGCGCGCTGCAGCCCACTTGCCACGCGGAACGCTGACGATCACCACGCCGGACCAGCGGATATTCAAGGTGGGGGGTAAGGCTTCGGGCCCGGATGCAGCATTGGTGCTGCACAACTGGAACCTGCCGCGCCGTGCATTTTCATCCGGCACCATTGGCGTTGCAGAATCCTATATGGATGGTGACTGGGAAAGCCCTGACGTAACAACCTTTCTGGAACTCTTTGTGGTGAACAACCAGATCGGCGAAAGCATCGCGGGCGGAACAAACTGGTTCGTCAACACCGTGCAGCGATTGCGTCACTGGCTGAACGAAAACACCCGCAGCCGTTCGCGCAAGAATATCTCGGCGCACTATGATCTGGGCAATGCGTTCTACCGCGAGTGGCTCGATCCAACCATGACCTATTCCTCGGCGCTTTTTGCGGAGGGCGCCAATGACCTTGAAACAGCGCAGACAACAAAATACCGCGCCCTCGCCCGCAATATCGGTATCACCAGAGATAGTAAGGTGCTCGAAATTGGCTGCGGCTGGGGTGGTTTTGCCGAATTTGTTGCGCGTGAAATCGGTGCCCGCGTCACCGGGCTGACCATCAGCCGCGAACAGTTCGATTTTGCCACGGAAAGAATGCGCAAGGCTGGCCTGTCGGACAAGGTCGAAATCAAGTTTCAGGACTATCGCGACGAAACAGGCAAGTATGACCATATTGCCTCCATCGAAATGTTCGAGGCCGTTGGCGAAAAATACTGGCCGGTGTTTTTTGGCAAGGTAAAGGAATGCCTTGCTCCCGGCGGAAGCGCCGGCATGCAGATCATCACCATCAACGAGAACTCGTTTGAGCGTTACCGTAAGCGCCCGGATTTCATCCAGCGTTATGTATTTCCGGGCGGCATGCTGCCAACTCCGGAAAAGTTGAAAAGTCTTGGCAGAGATTTTGGCCTTGATCTCTATCGTGAAAGCATTTTTCCGCAGGACTACGCCCGTACCCTTGCCGAATGGCGCGAACGTTTCTGGGGCTCGTGGGACAAGCTGAAACATTTGGGCTTTGACAGCAGATTCAAAAAGCTTTGGGAATTTTACCTGTATTATTGCGAAGCCGGGTTCAGGTCGGAATATATCGACGTGCGGCAGGTATTTTACAGATCATGAMCGAAGTCTCGCTTAACACGGTCTTCAAGAGGATATGGGACTTGGCGGAAGCCCTGCACCTGCCGGAACTGAACCAAAGCACGACGCACGGTACGCCATCGCTGAAACTCAAGAGCGCATTCCTCGGACGTCTCAAGGATGCCGATACATTTGCAATCCATTGTCCGCTGGAGGAAAAGCCGCTTCTGATGGAAAGTGCCCCCGATATCTATTTCGAGACGGATCACTTCAAAGGCTGGCCCTATATATTGATCCATCTCGACAGGATCACGGATGCAGAGCTTTCACACCGCATCAAACTTGCATGGCTGGCAAGAGCGCCAGCCAAATTGAAGAAACTCATCGAGCCTAAAGCGTAATGCGATAACGGGCAAAACCGTTTTCGCCGTCTCCCGCTTCCTCGATCTTCAATGTTTTCACATCAGCGATGAAATTCTTGCCCTTTGGGCCGGTATCAAACAGCACGGACGCACCTTTCACCGGCGCGAACTTCCAATTGTCATCCGCCGACGGGTTGATTGTCTTCTGGTCGATAATGTAGCGCACAATGACGTCGCGGTTGGTATCAGGCGCAACGAATATAACCTTGCTCTCGTTAATCCCCGGGAAATTGCCACCGCCTCCTGCCCGGTAATTGTTTGTCACAACAACAAATTTCTGTGCAGGATCAATCGGTTTGCCATTAAAGGTCAAGTTAACAATACGATTGCTGTCGGCGTGAGTGAGTTCCCCCTTCGAACCATATTTCGCTGGCTGCGACAGATCAATTTCATAGGAAACGCCGTCGATCACATCAAAATTATAGGACGGGAAACTGGCATCAATCAGCGGTTGGTCGGCTTTGCCTGCTTCCACAGTCTTGAAAATACCCGCGGACATTTCCAGCCACTCTTTCACATCCGTCCCGGTGATGGCCACAGCCCGCACCGTATTGGGATAGAGGTAGAGATCAGAAACATTCTTGATGGCGATGTCACCTGCCGGAACGTCCGTATAGTAATCAGCACCACCGCGACCACCGGCCTTGAAAGGCGCGGCGGCGGAAAGGACAGGCAAATCTTTCCATTGCGTGTCCTTGAGCATGTCCTTGATGTACCAGGTCTGTGCATTGGACACGATCTGCACCGATGGATCATCGGCAACCAGTGAGAAATAGGAGTAGAGCGGCGCCGACGTCTTGCCTACGGGGCGGCGGACATAGGCGAGCGTCGCCTCGTGATCGGCCTTGGCTGCTTCCAGCACATCGGCACGGCTTTCGACCAGCGGCTTTACTGTCTTTTCGACACGCTCATAGATCGGCCGCGCCTCGGTCGTGAAATCAGCGACTTTCCACTTGTCACCATCACGCTCAAGCAGAAGGTCTATCAGCCCCATATGCGAACCCCAGAAACCCGCCATGACGGCTGGCTTGCCCTGCAAAGTGCCCTTCTTGACGTCGACACCTTCAATACCGGCAAAATCTTTTGGATCAGGGAAAACCAGATGCTGATGCCCCGTGACAACGGCATCAATGCCCTCAACGCCTGCCACATAGAGCGAAGCATTTTCCATGCCGTCGGTCTGCCCAGCCGCAATGCCCGAGTGCGACAGCGCGACAATAATGTCAGCGCCCTCTTGTTTCATTTTCGGCACCCACGCCTTGGCCGCCTCAACGATATCGCGGGTAACAACCTTGCCTTTGAGATTTTGCGCATCCCAAAGCGTGATCTGCGGCGGGACGAAACCGATAAAGCCAACTTTAACAGGTAGTTTCTGTCCGGCACCGTCAGCAATCTCATATTGCTTGATCAGATAGGGCTTCATGTAAAGCGGATCATCGGTTGGTTTTGCCGCCAGTTCGCCCTTGACCAGATTGGCGCAGACATAAGGGTAGCCAGCACCGGCCAGAACCTTGTCCATATAGTCGAGGCCATAATTAAATTCATGATTGCCAAGCGTCCCAACCTCATACCCGATGGTATTCATGGCCTTGATGATCGGATGAACATTGCCATCCTTCATGCCCTTCTCATAGGCGATGTAATCGCCCATGGGATTGCCCTGCAGAAAGTCTCCATTGTCGACGACAACCGAATTGGTTGATTCAGCACGAATCTTGGCAATGATTGATGCCGTGCGCGCAAGCCCCATCGTGTCGTTCGCCTTGTCGGCGTAATAATCATAGGGATAAACGTTCACATGCAGGTCAGTCGTTGCCACAATGCGCAGATGCGCCTGCGAAGCAGCAGCCAGCGCTGAAAATGGATGCAGGATTGCCGCCGCACCGGCTGCGGCCGTGCTTGCAAGAAATGAACGGCGGGTGAGAGCAGATAAGAGTTCTTGCATGACGAGGCTCCTGCTTGAATGGAATGTAAGCGGCTTTGTTAGCCGCCATAGATCACCGAATTATGATGAGTTTGTCACGGCCTATCGCAGTCAGCAATCAGCTACCGGCAATTTCGATGAGCGCGGTTTCAACACCAAGGCCGGTACGATCCGCCACCTCACGCAAAGCGAAGGAGGAGTTGATCTTCGTCACATGCGGCATGGCGGAAAGCCAGAACTTGTGAATGCGCTCGTAATCTTCCAGGTCCTTGGCAGCGATGCGCAGGAGATAATCATATTCCCCGGACATCAGATAGCAGACGAGCACGTTGGGACAACGACGCACCGCAGTCTCGAACTCACGTAATTGTTTGTCCGCCTGCCCCGACAGGGATATATTGACGATTACCGTAACGGGATGGCCGAGCATCTTATTGGAGAGGCGCGCATGATACCCCCTGATAACGCCCGTCTTCTCCAGAATATCCAGTCGGCGTGAACAGGCGGATTGTGAAAGGCCGACCTTTTCCGCCAACGTCGCATTCGACATACGGCCATCTTTTTGCAGGCTATCGAGGATAGCGATATCAATCCTGTCTAGTGTCATTGTTCGATCTTTCTTCGACAAATAGCTATTTCGACGCAAGAATATTCGAAAAAATCCTTTCCGTCGATATTGCTTAGCAAGGACATGCGAAGCGATTCATGGTGTCATACGCACCTCAAACGGGAACTTTGAAGAACACTCAAGAGGAGGCGTAAATGCGTGTAGGCTGCCCGAAAGAAATCAAAAACCATGAATATCGCGTCGGTCTCACTCCGGGGGCCGTACGCGAATATGTTGCACATGGCCACACGGTCATTATCCAGTCCGGAGCTGGAGCTGGAATAGGCGCCGATGACGGAGCCTATCAGGCGGCTGGCGCAAAGATCGTCAAGACTGCCGAAGAAGTCTTTCTGCAATCGGATATGATTGTGAAAGTGAAGGAGCCGCAGCCATCCGAATGGGCGCAACTGCGCGAAGGTCAGCTCCTCTATACCTATCTCCACCTCGCCCCCGACCCGGAACAGACCAAAGGCTTGCTCGCATCAGGGGTAACAGCCATCGCCTATGAAACGGTCACCGATGATCGTGGTGGACTGCCACTGCTTGCCCCAATGTCAGAAGTTGCCGGACGCCTTGCCATTCAGGCCGGTGCAACGGCACTTCAGAAGGCCAATGGCGGGCGCGGCGTATTGCTGGGTGGCGTGCCCGGCGTTCTGCCCGGCAAAGTCACGATCATTGGCGGCGGCGTTGTCGGCATCAATGCGGCACAGATGGCCGCTGGCCTTGGCGCAGATGTGACCATTCTCGATCGTTCGATCCCTCGCCTGCGTCAGCTCGATGATCTGTTCCATGGCCGAATCCACACACGGTACTCGACTATTGAAGCCCTTGATGAGGAAGTATTCTCCGCCGATATCGTCGTGGGTGCCGTACTGATCCCCGGGGCAGCAGCGCCGAAGCTCGTGACCCGCGAAATGCTTTCGGGCATGAAAAAGGGTGCTGTGATTGTTGACGTGGCCATCGATCAGGGGGGGTGCTTTGAAACATCCCACGCCACAACCCATTCCGAGCCGACTTACGAAGTCGACGGTGTGATCCATTATTGCGTTGCCAATATGCCCGGTGCCGTGCCTGTCACCTCTGCCCATGCGCTGAACAATGCCACCTTGCAATATGGCCTGCAGCTGGCAGACCGCGGCGTCAAGGCTCTGGTCGACAACCCGCATTTGCGCAACGGCCTCAATGTTCACAAAGGCCGCATCACCAATCAGGCCGTCGCTGAAGCACTCGGTCTGGAAATGGTGGAAGCCAAGGCAGTTCTCGCCGCCTGACATGCCATTTAATAAAAGAAAAGCCCGGGCCATACCCGGGCTTTTGTTCTATTTCAGATAGCAAAACTAAGTTCATGCAGGTCGATCCTGCACTGGAAACAATTATTCCTGGCCGAACGCATATGCACATAAGCCACCTCGTCACGTCTCAGAAGCTCCGCTGCCCGCGCTGCAATATTGTCGGTCGCAATCACGCCGCCTGTGCCATAGACAATCCGGTCCTGACGGGAATAACCGCGCAGGATGTAGTCACTGTTCTCGCGAAACATCTCGGGCATGTCTGATATTTCATCATAGCGCCCGCATTCTTCCGCATGCAGGAAAATCGGACCAGTTTCCGCATAGGGTTGCGGTGCCGGGAACGGGCGGTGCGAAAGAACAAGATATTTATCACCAGCTTTCACATTCTGCAGGCAGTGACGGCAAGGTACGCCGTCACCATCTGAGATATGTGTTTCCGGCGTCTGGCCGTTGGCGTCGACACCACCGGCCTGATAGTGGCGGGCGAGTGTTGTTGTCATGGCAGTAAACTGGATCGTGCTCATGGGAACCTCCTTCGTTACATCGAAGAAAACACCCAAACACAGGAGCAAACCACCCGATTCCTGCTGATCTCGATAATCACCAGCTACCGTCAGGACCATCGGTGTTCAGCGACAACTGGCGCCAGAACTCAAGCTCGGCCTGCATCGTGGCAAGCTTGGTTGCAGCGTTGTTGACAGCCATGGCACCAGCAGCAAATCGCATTGGCGGCTTAGCTTCTTTGGACAGAAGTACCATGGCATCGGCAAGCTTCTCAGGATCGCCAGGCTGTCTGCCATTGCGGGCTTCAAAACTGGCGCGCATGCTTTCCCGCCTGACGTCATAATCAGCGATCGCATTCTCATCCCCGATGCGTAGCGAATCTCCAGTGAGGAAATCCGTGCGAAAAGGTCCGGGCTCGACAATTGTCACGAAAATCCCGAAGGGTGCGATCTCCAGAGCAAGCGATTCCGAAAAGCCCTCAAGCGCAAATTTGCTTGCACTGTAGAGCGAACCAAATTCGCCGCCGCGAAGCCCGGCAATCGAGGAGATGTTGAAGATGCGGCCTTTGCGGGCAACGCGCATGACCGGCAGTATTGCCCAGGTGACATTGAATACCCCATGCACATTTGTCGCGAACTGTGTGTTGACCGTTTCCGCCGTGTTTTCTTCGAAGAAGCCGAGCTGACCATAACCGGCATTGTTCACCAGCACGTCGATTGTACCAAAACGCGATACTGCCGCCTGCACGGCACTTTGTGCCTGATCTGCATTGGTGACATCCAGTTCAACCGCCAATAATTGCTCACTATCCGGTCCGAGCGCTTCGGTTACAGCGCTTTTCTTGCGACCTGTGGCAACTACGCGATCTCCGGCCCGGATCGCCGCCTTTGCGATCTCAACGCCCAGTCCACGCGAAGCACCTGTAATAAACCATGTTTTCTGCATTTTGGGTCTCCATGAATTGAACCTTATGGAACCATGCCAAACCGGAAAACGGATAGATCAAAGCGCGCGCATTCTTGCACAATCCTATCAACCCTGCGCGTATTGTGCGCTTCGTTCTTGCGCTCTTGCATTCATCTTGATTGAGTAGGCTATGGAACAGCTTGCCGAAATTCGATCCCTCATTGCGCGCCATATCGGAACTGACGGTCAGGCCACACCGCTTCCGGGAGTCAGACTACTGTGTTCAACCGTTCCGACAGAGCCGATCAACGGCTTTTACGAGCCTGCCTTCGGGCTCGTCGCTCAAGGCGCGAAACGGACATTGGTCGGCAACAGGCTGTTTGAATATGGTGTCGGTCAATATCTTATCGTCTCCCTCGACCTCCCGATTGCTGGCCACGTCATTGAGGCAAGCGCCGAGCAGCCCTATCTTGCATTCCGGTTAAGTCTCAACCCGTCGGTGATCGCATCACTTTTATTGGAGGCAACAACTGGCCATCAGAAAAACGGCGAGGCTATCGGGTTAGCAGTCAGTGTCGCTCCAACCGAGTTGCTTGACGCAGTAGCGCGGCTTTTACGATTGCTTGATAGGCCAGATGACCTCGCAGTCCTGTGGCCAATGCTGGAGAGGGAAATACATTGGCGTCTTCTCAATGGTGAACAGGCAAGTTCGGTACGCCAGATCGGCCTCGCGGACAGCCGTCTTTCGCAGATCAACCGCGCCATCCGCTGGATTCGTGCCCATTATGCGGAGATTTTCCGGATTGAAGATTTAGCGGATGTAGCAGGAATGAGCGTCTCCGCCTTTCACCGCCATTTCAAAGCAATCACAGCGATGAGCCCATTGCAGTATCAAAAGCAAATTCGATTGCAGCAGGCGCGCGCATGGCTGATAGCAGAATCCCGTGATGTTGCCTCTGTCGGCTTTGCGGTGGGCTACGACAGTCCATCGCAATTCAGTCGCGAATATCGGCGCCTCTTCGGCGTTCCACCCGGCAAAGATGTTACGCGGATAAGATCAATTCCTATCCCAGAACCGGCACTCGCCTAGTGGTTCGATTCTGCCATGCATGCCCCTTTTTTAGGGGCAACTCAGACACATGCCAGAACCAGAGACGGCGGCGCAGCCACCTCTCATGTCCCCAAAGCTATTTCGTTACAGTAATGTTAAACGAATAATACTCGTAATATTGGTCATAACCCGCAAAATTGCTGGAAAGCGTTACCGTGTCGGTGCCGACAAAGCCCGGTGCAGGCGTATATGTTGCAGCCACAGCGATAATACGCCGGGAATGACATTTATTGGGCGTTGGTCCCGGTCCCTTCGGCATGAGCCCTGAAACATTGCTGAAACGAATAGTTCCATGAGACGGTGCCGATGAAACCTTTACCTTGGGCGCGCGGCTTATCGAGCAGTCAGGGTTCTGGCCAACAACATTCGTTAAACCCACTGATTTTCCAGCTGATGTTTTAACTGATCGAATACTTGAACCCTCTGTGACCTTTCCCGGGACAGTTGGCGTCGAACATCCGGAAACCAATAGACCTGATGATATCAACACCAAACCCGCAAACGCTTTACCAACTTTCATGTTGTCATTCCTCAATGATTGAAGCCCAGTCCGTATTGGCGACGGAGAACGTCGCGATCAATCTAATTCGTAACGTTGATAGTGAAGTTCACATATGAATAGAAATCACTGCCCGCGGTCTTGGACGAGATCGTCACGGAGTCCTTGCCAACAAAACCTGATGTTGACGTGTAGCTCACATAAATCTTGGAAACGTTCTGCGAATTGCATTTGTGCCGGCGTTCACCTTCCCTGAATGAAGGGCGGGAACTGCCACGGGAGAAATCAATCGTTCCGTGCGAGGGTCCAGAAACGGCCTTCAATTCAGGAGGAACACGACTGGAACAATCGTCATTCACTTTGTAAAAGCCTGAAAGTTGGGTTTTCACGCCCGATTTTACCGAAGCGGTCTCAGAGCCAGAGCCAGTTTTTGTCGCAGTCGGATCAGCAGTTTGACATGCGGACATCAATAGGCCCGATGACACCAATACAAGGCCAGTCAATACTGTCGTAAATTTCATATCGTATCCCCCGATAAGTGATATGTCTCGCTAGTACAG